>NZ_JBEXJN010000024.1:0-150405 GCF_040609115.1 Lentzea sp. NPDC004782 | reverse complement strand
CCCCTGGGGCCGGTCGGGCTTTAACCCGGTGTTCCCACCGCGGCCAAATGTTTTTGACACTTCCACCCCCCCCGGGGGCCCGGGGGGGGTTTCAACGGCAACCAGCTACCACCACTGGGGGTCAGTGATGATGTCGATTTCGCGCGCGCTGATGACCGCACTCGCGGTCAGCGGGGTCGCGATCGCTGGAGTCGTTGTGGCGCAGGCAAACGAGCCCACACCCACCGACCAGCAGCTACCGCTGGTCGAGGACTTCGGATATCCGGACGCGGCGCGGATCCTCGCCGAGGACAAGGTCGAGCTGCTCTCCGGCGACGGGCACATTCTCTACGTGCCGTGCGCCGCCCAGCCGCCCAACGGCATCGGTCAGATCGAGGTGCACTCGGCCGACCTGACCGTCGGCAAGAACAAGGACGGCGTCGCGTGTTTCACGGTCGTCGGCACGTACGGCCAGATCACGCTGAAGATGCCGAAAGTCTACGAGATCCGCGGTGACGGCTTCGGCGCCACCCCTGGCCACAAGGGCACCGCCGAGATCGCCGACCAGGCCGGCGAGCGCCACACCGTGACGCTGAACCCGAACGGCGCCAAGCAAGTCGGCATCTCCGTCCCCGGCGGCAAGCCGGAAACCCTGCTGCGCCTGGACATCAAGCCATGACCGCCACCGGCAGGCGGAGAACCGCCTTCGCGCTGATACCGGCGATCATCGCCGCTCTGCTCGTCGCCCCCGGGCCCACCGCGTCGGCCGCGGTGGAACCGCCGGGGCCGACTCCGGAGTTCAACCGGAGCCGGATCGTCGATCTGTGGCGGGTCGCCGGCCCGTTGCTCAAGGCCGAGGCCGCGAAGGCCGTCGTGGGCACCGACGCTCAGATCGCGGCGTTCCTGGAGAACGGTTGGAAACGACCGTCCGAAGAGGACGATCGGGCCACCGTGCTGCGACTGCAGAACTCCGGTGGGCCGTCCGTGCGTGAGGCCGCGAAACAGGCGTTGGACGCCGGCACGCACGAGGCGTATCGGGCGTTCCTCGACGGTGGAGTGCCGGCCGAGCAGGCGCTCGACCTGCGGATCAGGGTGAACCAGATCCAGTACACCGCCGGGCCGAACCTGCGCCAGGTCGCCCAGCAGGTGCTCGATTCCGGCTCCTCGGAGCAGATGAGGAAGTTCGTCGAGAAGGACTGGGAGCAGCCGCACCGGCTCGACCAGCGGATCCGGGTGAACCAGCTTGCCGCGGTCGGTGGCCCTCGGGTCAAGGCGAAGGCGCAGGAGGCACTCGACAACGGCACGATCGCGGCGCTGACCCAGTTCATCGAGCACGACTACGCCGTCGCGCGGGCCCGCGACATCGAGCTGGCCTCGGTCGCGGAGCTCGCGGGCGTCGCGAAGGACGCCGGCGAGCAGGCGGCCCGTGAGACCGAAGCCGCCAAGCAGTCTTCCGAACGCGCCGTGCGTGAGGCGGAGCTCGCCAAGGAGGCGGCCGAAAAGGCGCGCCAGGCAACGGAAAACGCGCAGGGCAACGCCGAGGAAGCCGCCCGCCAGGCCGGTTACGCCGCCGATGCCGCGAGCAACGCCGCCAGCGCCGCCCGTGACGCCGTCGGTGCCGCCAACTCCGCGAGCAAGGCGGCGTCGGTCGCGGCCAGCGCGGCGTCCCGTGCCGCATCTGCTGCTTCCCAAGCCGGACAGGCGGCGGCCCGTGCCCAGAAGGCGGCGGCCAACGCCGCCGTCGACCGCAAGGCCGCCGACGACGCCCTGCATGCGGCGGAGGACGCCGAGAGGGTCGTCAACGGCGCGCGGGAGGCGGCGGAGGCGGCGAGGGCCGCCGGTGACGTGGCCCGCAACGCCAGCGCGGCAGCGACGTCGGCGAACAGCGCCAGCAACCAGGCCGCGGCCGCGGCGGAAGCATCCGCGCAGGCGGCGAGCCTCGCGGGCCGCGCCGGTGCGGACGCCTCACGGGCTCGTGCGGCCGCTGCCGAGGCACGGGCCGCTGCCACCCGCGCGAACCGTGCGGCAGCGGCAGCGGCCGCCTTCGCCAACGCCGCGGCGACCGCGGCGGACCGGTCGAGGGACGCGGCGAACCGGGCCGCGGACGACGCGGTGGAGGCGGCCCGGCAGGCCCGGCTCGCCTACGAGCACGCGGGCAACTCGCAGGACGCGGCCAAGGAGGCGACCGATCGGGCGAACGCGGCGACGGCCGCGGCGCAGAACGCCATCAACGCGGCCACCGAGGCGGAGAAGATCTACGACGCCGCCCGCACCGCCGACGCGGAGCGGGTCGCGACCGAACGCGACCAGGCGATCGCGGCGGCGATCGCCGCGAAGGCCGCGGCCGGTCCCGTCTCGCCGCCCGCCAGGACGGGCACGAGCGAGTCGAGCCGCTATGACACCGAGGTGCAGCAGTGGCTGACGCAGGCGCGCGCGCCGGGCGCCGACCCGGCGCTCATCGCGGCGAACGGCCGCAAGGTCGCGGTCAAGCTGACCACTACCGGCGGCGCGTGGACGAAGACCACCTCTCTCGCCGTGCTGAAGTTCTCTGACGACGAGGTGCGTGACTACGTGCTCGGTGGACTGGCGGTCGCGGCCGGTCAGGACGACCGGGTGACGCTGCAGGCGTTGCGCGTGGACGGCTCCGACGCGTTCAAACGTGCGGCGGACGCGGCACTGGCCGGTTCGGATGCCGACGTCGAGCGGTTCCTGAACGAGCGCACCTATCCGGAGCGGGCGATCGAGGACCGGATCGCGGTCAACCAGGTCATGGCCGTGGCCGTCGCCGCGGACCGCGACCTCACGAAGGCGGCGGCCCAGCAGGCACTCGACACCGGCACGGTCGAGGCGTACCAGAAGTTCCTCACCAAGGACCAGTTCGCCACCGCCACCCTGGACGACCGCGTGGCGGTGAACCGGATCCTGGCCACCGCCGAGTCCGGTCCGATCCTGAAGGCGGCCGCCCAGGCGGCGCTCGATGGTCCTCCCGTGTTCCAGCAACGGTTCCTGAGTGAGCAGCGGTTCGTCGCGGACCGCTTGGACTACGAGCAGTCCGCGCACAACGCCGAGGTTTCCGGCTACCTGAGCAGCGCGTGGAAGACCGCGTTCACCGCGTCGCAGAACGCGAACCTGGCACAGGAGGTCGCCGCTCAAGCGCGGAACTCGGCCCAGGAGGCGATCGACGCGTCCAACCGCGCGCAACAGGACTCGGTCAAGGCGGGCGGTTTCGCCACCAAAGCGCACGAGTCGGCGTTGGCGGCGGAGAAGTCCGCGCAGGCCGCGGCGAACTCCGCGCGGATCGCGCAGCAGGCCGCGGCATCGGCCAACGCCTCGGCGCGCAAGGCCACGCAGTCGTCGGTGTACGCGCAGGCGTCGGCGAACCAGGCCCGGGGTTTCGCCTACACGGCCTACCTCGGGGCGAAGGAGGCCTACGACCAGGCCAAGGCGGCAGGAGAGAGCGCCGGCAAGGCGGCGCAGGCCTTCAACAGAGCGATCGAGACCGCCAAGACCAAGATCGGCAGCGAGGTCGCCCTGCAGGCGTTGCAGCACGAGGGCTACTGCAAGGTCCGCCACGGCGCAGGCACCCCGCAGTACCAGGAGTGCCTGCGCCTGCTCACCCAGTCCAACGAGGAACGGGCGTTGACGGCGTACCGCAACGGTCAGTTGTGCGAGCTGATCTACAGCTATCGCGAGGGCGACGCCGGGTTCAACAACTGCCTGCGTGACGTGCTGGACCCGGAATTCGAGCTGAACCGCCGGCTCGAGGTGCTCACGGTCGTGAACGCCTTCCTCGAGGTGCTGATAGGCGCCTACGCCCTCGTGGCGGGCACGTACGTGGTGGTCGCCTGCGGCGCCTCGGTGGTCTGCGGTGGGGCGCTGCTCGCGATCGACCCGATTGGCGCCGCGATCACACCGTGGCTCGGCATCGCCGCGGCGGAGACGGCCGGGATCACCGCTGCGTTCCGGCTCGGGTCGCTGTTCGAGATCACTGTGGTCGACTCGGAGCTGGCCGGTGCCCGCGTCCTCAAGTACGACCTCAGCGACCTCGTCACCTTCATCAACCGGGTCTGCGCCAGGAGCAGCGGCCTCACCGCGGCGCAGGTCCAGGGCGCGAGTTGCTGGAAGAAATGGGAATACGACTACGGCCCTCTCCAGTGGTTCGCCAGGGAGCACGGGTACGATGAGGCGGTGCTGAGAGGCGTCGCGTACAACATCAAGCGTTACAACGACCAACCATATCCGGCGCTCGACCACATGCTCACCCACATCGGCGATAACGAGTACGAGCTCGCCACCTACTTCGACCGCTGGTGGAAAACGCCGTTCACGCGGCACGACTCGGTCTCGCTGAACCCCGTCGCCTACGACGACGTGAACGAGGTCCTGCTCATCAAGCACCTGCCCAACGGGAACGATCCTGGGATGATCCACGGCTACAACTACAGCCGGACGCAGTGGGAAGCGAACAAGAACGTGCGTTACCCCGAAGACAAACCCAACTAGGAGTTGCCGTGGAAGCCGAGGTCGTCGGGCGGCAGGCCGTGCTGACGCTGAGCCGGGCGGAGGTGGTGCTGTTGCTCAGTGTGATCACCACGTTGGAGGGCAGTCCAATCAGCGACATCGTCTACCAGGACCAGGTGGGCTACTCGCGCGCCGAGGTCTGGAAGTACGCGAAGCAGCTTGGTGACATCGCGCAGGCGATCCCGTATGTGCGCGGCGAGGGACTGCACTGAGGAAAGGCCGTTCCCCGTCGGGGAACGGCTCCTGCTCACGGCTTCAGCACGACTTTGCCGATCGTGACGCCGACGGCGTGACGCGCACACATCCATGGAAGACCAACGGCATCGTCTTTGCCTGCGCGGTCCGGAAACGGGACTGCGGAGCGGGCGACACGCCGAGCAGAATGGGGGATCCTGTGAGAGGGCAGAACGCGGTGCGCAGGGTGGTACTCGTGACCGCCGCCGTGCTGACGGCCGGACTGGTCACTTCCGGTGCCGTGCAAGCGTTGTCCGGTGGTACCGAGGTACCGCAGAACACCTATCCGTGGCTTGCCAGGGTGTCGTCGCCCACGGCCGCGTGCACGGGTTCGCTGGTCGCGCCGCAGTGGGTGCTGACCGCCAAGCGATGTGCGCCGCAACAGGTTTCAGTCGCGGGCAGGACGGTCGGCGTCGCGAAGATCGTCGATCGGGACGACCGCGACGTGGCGCTGGTGGAGCTGCAGGTGCCGGTCGTCACCGTCGCCCCGGTCGTGCTCGGCGCCGCGCCGCTGCAGGGCGAGGCGTTGCGCGTGGCCGGCTTCGGCCGGACCGCGACCGAGTGGGTGCCGGATCGTCCGCGCACGGCGTTGTTCACCGTCACCGCGACCACCGCCACCACGGCGCTGGTCACCGGCAACGACGGTGCCGACACGTGCAAGGGGGACGCCGGCGGCCCGGCGTTCCGCGAGGTGAACGGCACGGCACAGCTGGTCGGGCTCAGCAGCACCTCCTGGCAGCACGGCTGCCTCGCCGTGGCCGAGACGAGGCAGGGCAGCACCGAGGCCCGCGTCGACGACCTCGGCGCGTGGGTGCAGGCGACGACCCGCGCCGGCGAGACGTTCGTCGGTGTGCGCAGCGGTCAGTGCATCGACCAGGATTACACCGACGGGCAGCCTCACCAGCGGATGCTCGTGTTCCCGTGCAGCTCCGGGGCGAACCAGAAGTGGGACGTCGAGTGGACGAGCGCGAACACCGTGCGGCTGCACAACCTGCTCAGCGGTGCGTGCCTCGACCAGGACTACACCGACGGGCAGCCGCACTCCAGCGCGCTGGCCTTCCTCTGTCACAACGAGGGCAACCAGCAGTGGCAGGTCGTGCCGAACGACGCGGAGGGCTCGGTCCAGCTGATCAACGTCCTCAGTGGACAGTGTCTCGACCAGGAGTACCCGGTGGGCGAGCCGACCATGGTCCTGGCCGTCTGGGGGTGCAACGGCGGCGCGAACCAACGCTGGAAGTTCGCCTGACGGGCAGTCCGGGCGAGTGTCGTTGTACCGGGTGACGGCGCAGGTGGCGGGTGATCTTGCGGCGCCCGTACATCGGCTCTGGCGTGCCCGCGCAGGTCGCGCAGGGCGTTCTCCAGGCAGGCATCGGGTTACATCACGGGTCGATGTTGGCCGGCGGCGGGACTTGCGGTAGGTCCTGGGCGCGATCCGGATTCCGTGCTCGGCGAGCACGTCACAGATCGACTCGACGTCGCAGACCTGGCGGTATTCGTCGATGAAGCCGACGATCAGTGGTGCCGCCGGTCGAGTTCCCGCGCCAAGAAGGCCGATGCCGGCTTCGGGATCTCGTTGGCCTGCTTGAGCAACTCCTCGCGCTCGGCCGGTTGGCCGACTGCGCGAGCGACACAGGACCCCCAGTTGTTGTGCCGGTAGGGCGGTGGGTTTACCGTCATCGAAACGGAACTATTGCGTCTAGTAAGTGTCGGGAGAAGTGGATGAGACGTTGGTGGAGACCAATGCTCACCGCGGTGGCACTCGTTGCGGCGGGCGCGCTGGTGTGTCGATCGCTGCCGAAGATGTCCGACCTGGTGCCGGTCGTCCGGACGGCCGACATCGACTGGCTGTTGGTGGCGCTGGCGGCCGAACTGGTCTCGATGAGGATGTTCGCCCGCCAGCAGTGGTGGCTCTTGCGGGGTTTCGGCGTGTCGCTGAAGATCTGGCGGTCGATCGCTGTGACGTACGGGCGATCGGCCATCGCCATCAGCATGCCTGCGGGGTCGGCGGTCTCGGCGGGGTTCGCCTTCAAGGCGTTCCGCAAGGCGGGGGCGAGCACCGAGGTCGCGGCGACCGTGCTCCTGCTGTCCGGGGTGTTGTCGACGGCGGGTCTGGGATTGCTGTGCCTGTTCGGATTCCTCACCCTGTTGGCGGAGCACCCGCAGGACACCTGGCGGACGCACCCGGTCGCCTCGGTGGTCGCGGTGGCGATCCTGGTCGTCCTGCTGCTGTTCGCAGTGTGGGAGGCGAGCTGTCGGCGCGGGCCTGACTCACGCGGCGTCCCCGGATCCGAGGACGACTGGACGTCGAGCGGCTGGCGGGCGAGTGCGCGGCACGCGGTGACGGCGATGGTGACCCTGCCGACGCGCTACCGGCGCGGCGCACTCGGCTTCGCGATGGCCAACTGGCTGGCCGACCTGTGCTGCCTCGCCGCTGTCGCGCAGGCGTTCCACCTGCCGCTGGCCTTCTTCGAGGTGGGCACGGCATACGTGGTCGTCCAACTGGTGCGCCAGGTGCCACTGACGCCCGGTGGGATGGGCATGATCGAGGCGAGCCTGCTCGCCGGGCTGATCGCGGCAGGTGCGCACGAAGCGCCTGCCGCGGCCGTCGTACTCGGCTACCGGCTGTTCTCCTGCTGGCTGATCATCCCGGCGGGGCTGTTCGCCCTCGCCCTGCTGCGCGCTCAGGCCGCTCGGCACGCGCCGATCGGTTGAGGCGTACGTGTTTCCGGCGACGCGCGGTCCGGCAACGGGCGCGCGCCGTGATGCGCTGGGGCCGGAACTGGACCGCAGTCCTCGGCGTTGTTGATCATCCGCCGGCACGCCGAGCTTGGCGGCTGCTCAGGTGGCGCGATGCTGCCTGCCCGGCGTCTGCTGCGTCGGTGGGCAGCGCATCCGGCCAGTGCTGTTGAAGGCTGAAGAGGGCCCTGCCGTGCAGTTCGCAGTGGACGTGCCTGTGGCGGGCGCGGCTCCTACCGTCGATGGCGACAATTCCCGAGTCCGGTTCGACGTGGGAGAGGACGACCAGTCGCTCAGATGACGATTCGCCGTCACCTGGCTCGTGTCCGGGGTGACGTCGAGGCTGCTTGCGCGCGCCAACTCGCCCGCGAGACCGTGCAACTCCTGTCGCTCGACGGAACGGCCTTCTCGCTGGATGATATCGACGGTGAACCGCTATGAGGTCTGTCATCTCGTCGCGCACCTCGTCTCGTCCACGCGCGCCGACGACGTCCACCGGCTGCTTGCCGCGGAGGACAGTGACGGCCGCAACCTGTGGTTCGCGCTCAAGGACGCGAACAGCGACATCGCGGGCTATCGGGCGGATGTGGTACGTGCTCGGAGACACGTTCGGGGCAGTGGTGACCGTGGTTCCGTGAGCATGACGATCGGCAGAGAGATCCGGTACGCGCTGATCCTCGGCTCCACGCGGGAGCACGCGGTGATCATGCCGCCCTCTCTCGTGGCCGCGTTGGTCGGGAAGGGCGTGTGGACGCCGGAGGCTGGGCTGGCCCACGCGCGGCAGATCCCCGATCTCGAGCGGAGAGTCCGGACGCTCGCCTTCACGGCACCACATCTGCCGCCACCAGTGCTCCGTGACGCCGTTCGCCAGGAGCTGGTCGCACTGCGTCGGCCAGGGGTGGAGAACGAGTTGTCCTACACCCGGATCATGAGTCGGCTGTGCGCGTTCACTCCCGACGACCTGGTCGACGAAGCGCTCACGACGGCCGCAGCTCTGCGACAGGAGATGTACCGCGCCGATGTGATCGAGGGGTTGGCCTCGCGCCTTCCGGCGGACCGGTTCGCCCGCGCTCTGGACCTGATCACGGGGATGGACGACGACGACAAGGCGCGGACGTTGGGCGCCCTCGGTCGGTACGCGTCCGAAGGTGCACTGGACCTGGTGATGAGGAAGATCGACGACATCGGGGACCCGGGTTTTCGGGTGATCGCGTTGGCGCCTGTCGCGCGCCGGATGCCGGCGACGAGACTGGAAGCCGCACTGCGAGCGATGGCGGTGGTTCCCGGTGGGTGGGCGGAATGGCGGGCGATCGCCGCGCTGGCACCGGAACTGCCCGATGATCTCGTTCCGGCCGCGTTCGAAGTCGTGTTGAGCATCGACGACGAGCGGTACCGGATCAACGCCCTGATCGCACTGGCGCCGCGGTTGACCGCCGATCTCGCGGGGAGAGTGCTGGCGAGCACGTGCTCCGAGTCGGCCGACGAGGAGGAGCTGCTCGCCGCGCTGGTGCCACGACTGTCCGATGAGGACCTTCCTCGTGCGCTGGAACTGGCTCGGTGTCTGGAGTTCTCGTTCGACCGCGTCCTGGCGTTGACCGCGTTGGCCGTGCGGCACACCGGCGAGGACAGGGACCGGCTCCTCGCCGAGGCGTGGCGGAACGCGGAGGAACGCAGTCCGTTCCTGGCGTCTGATGTAGACGCTCTGACTCGGCTCGTGGACGTCCTCCCGGAGCCGCTGCTCGACGACGCGGCCAGGTTCGTGCAGGCAGGGCGGAACCA
Organism: Lentzea sp. NPDC004782; assembly: GCF_040609115.1. NCBI lineage: Bacteria > Bacillati > Actinomycetota > Actinomycetes > Pseudonocardiales > Pseudonocardiaceae > Lentzea > Lentzea sp. NPDC004782. The sequence goes on along the minus strand of NZ_JBEXJN010000024.1, from coordinate 141,156 downwards.
CGCTCCCATCACGTCGGCGCGGGTCGCGGTGGCGCGCCGCCTGACCGGGGAACGCCGCGTGACCGTGCTGCGCGAAGCACTGCACAGCCTCCGCGGCCTCACCGACGAGTTCGGCGTGCGTGCCGGTGAAATGGGGGTGCTGGCTCCCGCCCTGTCCCGGCCGCTGCTGTGGGAAGCGCTTGAGGAGGTTCAGCAGGGTGGTGGGGAGCGGTGGGACGTGCGGGCTCGGTTGGAGCGCCTGGTGCCCTTCCTCGACGCCCAGCAGCTGACCGCGGCGCTCTCGATCGCCCGCGAGGTCCACGACTCGGTGCCGAGGAGCCTGGCACTGGCGGCACTGGTTCCGCACCTGGGCGCACTCAGCCGCGCGACCGTCCTGCGGCACGTTCTCGACCTCGCGGGAGGCACCGCACACCTGGAACGCCGTGCCGAGGTGATGACCGCGATCGCGCCGCATCTCGGTGATGATCTGTGGGACGAAACGTTGACGGCGGTTGAGCGGATCCGCTCCGAGCGCGCCCGATCGCAGGCCTTGGCCGGCTTGAGCGCGTTCGTGCCGGTGCGGCTGGTGGACCGCGCGACGGCGCTCGCCGAGCCGATCAGCTACATGTCGTGGGCGGCGCTCGCGCTCGTGCGGCTCAGCGTCCACGGCGACGAAGACCGGCATGCTCGGCTGGTGCGCCGCGCGCTGGAGTCAGCACACCAGGTCAACGGCGACGAACTGGGTGCCGACGAGTCGCGCGTGTTCGTGGAAACGCTGCACGCGGTCGCCGATCTGGCACCCGAACCCCTGTTGCCGGAAGCCGCAGAGGTGGCCTCACGGGTCTCGGCCGAGGACCGAGCCGCGGTGCTGACCGCACTTGCCCGGCGTGCCGGCGACGAGCACCGGGCGAAGTGGCAGGCCAAGGCGGTGCGGGTAGCCCGGGGAATCCGAGACCTCGGCCAGCGAGCACGCCTGCTGGGCAGGATGGATCCATCGGCACCGGAGGTGCTGGAGGCCGTGGCGGAGATCCCTGACGTGCGGTGGCGCGGCTTCGCGCAGGCCGAACTCGGCCACGGCCTGCCCGCGGAGGCGCTGGCCGAGGCCGAACGCGCGTTGTGGAGTCCCGCGTCGGAGGAGGGCTGGAGGTCCTGGACCGATCAGTCCCTGTACATCAGACTGTTGCCCCACACCCCTGATCAGCTGGTGCCGCGCGTTCTGGAGACCTTGTCCCGGCTGGAGTCCGCCGACAACCGGGCGGAAGCGGTGGCGGCGCTGGCCCCGAAGCTCGCCGACCACCACCTGTCCGAGGCGCTCAAGCTGGTGGACGGTAGCGGGGACCGTGCCGCGCTCGCCGCGCTCGCCGCGCTCGCGCGGCGGTACGGCTCGCTGCCGCGGGCGGAACCGTTGTGGGCGCACACGTGCGCGGTGTTCGACAAGGCATCCCGCGAGGCAGTTCTTCGCGGCGTGACCGTGATCGCCGACTTCATCGCGCGGCTCGGCGGCCGGCCTGCGGCGGAGGACGCCGCCGAGGCGATCATGCAGGTCGGAACCTGGTTTCCGTGATCGCGATCTTGGCCAGCGCCGATGCGCTGATGCTGGTGTGGTAGTCCGCCAACCCGATCTCCTCGCACAGGAAGTCCTGGAAGCTGGCGTGATAAATCCGGTACCGGGTGCCCGCGCCGGTGCCTTCGGTGTTGAGGTACCCGCGCCACCGGCGGACGACGTCCAGGACCATGTGCTGCCGCACCCTCATGCTCTCCCAGCCGTTCGCGTCCCAGTGTTCCCGGACCCACTCGGTCACCTGCTGGACGGTGACGGGTTCGCGGGCGGTGGCGAGCAGGCAGATCGTGGGTTCCTGGAAGCGCAGGAAGTGCTCCGCGTCGCGGGCCCGCATCCGACTCCAGTGGGTGCGGTAGTAGTCCCTGAGCCCGTTCGGGAGGGTGTCGACGTCCGAGGGGGTCAAGACGCCCGCGAGGATGTCTCGCAGGACGTGCTTGACGTACATGAAGTTGCCTTCGCTGCGCTCCACCAGTATGTCGACGAGCTTGTCGGGCATGACGCCGTCACCGGCGAGCCGTGCACCGCCTGTGCGAAGGACTTCGCTGACGTGGTCTCTGATGTCGGCGATGTTGCGAGGGTCGTCGTCACGCAGCACCACGTCGCGGCGATCCTCCACGAGCAAGCGGAGGTCGTGCTGCTCGCGCGTGCTCACGACGAAGTGCACGCCGCGCGGCAGGGTGGACGGCAGGAACAGCGTGTTGGTGCCGTCCAGCGCCTCCTCGGCCTCGTCGAGGGCGTCGACCACCACCAGCACCGGGCGGTGGTCGTCGTGGACGGCGGCTTCGGCCAGCAAGCGGCCGAGAAAGCCGCCGTCGCGTGTGGCCGCGGCGGGCAGGTCCGCGTGGTCGAGCCCGTACCGCACGATGAGCTGCGCGCAGACATCCGCGAGGAAGGCATCCGCCGACCGGATGCCCTCGGTCGCGATGTTGAAGTGGTGAATGCAGCCGTGCCGGCGGATCAGTTCGGCGAGGACCGTGGTCTTGCCGATACCGGGCTCGCCCCGGAGCACGACGTAACCGGAGGCGAAGGCGGGGTCGTCGAGAAACCCCTCGATGGCGTCGAGCACGAAGCCCCGGCCGGTGAAGCGCCGGGTCCGCTCCTCGATGAGGGTGCCGAACTCCCTGATGTGGGCCTTGAGAGGCGAGAACGCCGCGCCGCGGTCCTCGGCCTCGTGATCGAGGCCCGCGGAGTCCCACCAGCCCCACCACGGACCGGTCTCGCTGTCGTCCAGGAGGTGCGCGTGTTCCTGCGGAAATGTCGACCGGCCCCCGGTCGACGCTCTCTCCGCCAGCCGAACCATGGCGCGCACGATCAGCTGCAGCGAGGAGCGTTCAGGGACGTGATCACCCCGCAACCAGTCCCCGACCCGGCGTTCCTCGATCTTCGCGGCCGCCGCGATTTGGTGGTTGGTCAGCCCGAGGAGTTTCTTCAACGTCCGCAGCCCGACCACCAGCTGGCTCTGCCGGTACCTCCCGGCCAACCGTCCTCCCTCGTCCGGTACCGGTCCGGTACACCGGTGAACGTCATTCGGCCAGGCGGCTTCTCCCACGTCGGTGACCGGTGTTCACCACGTCGGCGCTCGGCGCGCCAACGTTACGGCGGTCGAGGCGCTCGACCAAGGCCGGGCCAGGGAGGTTTTCCATGAGTGACACGCTCCTCACGGTGTTGTTCGCGACCGTGGTCGTTCTGGACAGGGCGAGAGGAGTTCCAGCTGCGGCCACCACGTTCGTTCGAGCGCTGATCCCGCTGGTGCGCATCGTTCGGGCGTTGCGGTCGGAAGTCCGCGGCGAAACCACCAAGCGGCCTGAGGCACTGGAAGATCGTGCCGATTCCGAACGATGAGGACGGTGACGAGGGGCCTACGCCTCAGCACCGCACGGTGTCGTCCACGTTCCACGACAGCGTCCTGGTTCTTCCGCAGCTACGACAGCTGCTGAACGTGCCTCCGGGGAGGAGTCCGAGATCCTCGATGCGGCCATCGGGGTCCCACGGCGCGGCCCTGGTGCCGGTCTTGGTGAGTGGAACCGACGATGACATGGTGGCGGTTGATCGCCATAGGTCAGTGAGGACATAAAGCGCGGGCTGGCCGGTGTTGATCGAACGACAAAGCCGTTCAAAAAGAGACGTCGTGTTGTGCGACGCGACAGATCCCAAATCGGGCTCACCAACCCGTCAGCGTGTGCCGAGCTGGTCTGCGAACGCGCGCAGCCGGGTGGCCGCGCCCGAGCAGAGAGGCTCGCCGTGCCCTGGTGCGATGACCTCGGGCCGCAACGCCGCCAACGTTCGGATCGAGTCTTCGGCCGTGTATCGGTGCCAGGTGGTGTACCACGGCGGGCCCGCGAGTCGTCGTCTGCCCATGGCGTTGAGGTCGATGGTCAGCAGTGCGTCGCCGGTGATCAACACTCCATCCCGGCGACGGAGATAGGCGACGTGGCCTGGGGTGTGGCCCGGTGTGGGCACGGTTTCCCAGCCAGGCAAGAAGGGCGGTCCGGAGATCTGGTCGAGGTCACGTACCGTGCCGGTGAAGTCCCCTGCCGCAACGATCCGGTCGCGGGTCGTCGCGGGGAGCAACCGCATGAACGGTCCGAGGATCCAGCGGTCCAGCGGATTGGCGTATCGGGGCAGCAGTTTCCCCGCCGCCTGAGGGAGTTCCGCCGGGTGCACGTGCACCGGCAGGTCCCAGCGACGAGCCAGAGCGGGGGCGGCTCCCGAGTGGTCCGGATGCAGGTGGGTCAGCAGAATCGCGTCCGGACGGCTTCCCGCGCCGAGCAACACCTCAGTGGCGTTGCCAACGGTCTCGGCGTCGCGCCGCCAGCCCGTGTCGATCAGGACCCACGATTCGTCCGCGCGCACCAGGTAGGCGTTCGTGGCCATCGGCCCGTGCCCGAGCGCGATCACGTACACGTCCTCAGCGACACGTTCCGCCCGCATGTCCTCCTCCTCGCAGTCGGCTGACCCGTCAAGGCTCTCGCGGACGGGGGCGGGCGACAGGGTATTTCGGCCGTTGCACCATCAACGGATTCACACGTCGCAAGGCGGTGCGCGAGTACCTCGTCGTCGATCCGGCGAGTCGACGAGTTGCTCGACCTTCTGCCGAACGCGATCGAGGCGGCCGATCCGGAAGAGGGGTTGCACGCTCAGGATCTGGTGGGTCGACTGGTCCAGGTTCAGCTCGGCCGCCGTCGTCAGGAGGCCGAGCTTCGTTTCGCCGGCTGGACCGGAGCGCCGGCCGCTCTGGTCTTCGCCCGCGACGGCACCCTCGAGGAGGCCGTCGCCGCCTGCGAGCGGGCGAGGGCACGACTGCTCTCCGACGCGCTGCAACGCGATCGGCTCGACCTGGACCTCCTCGCGGCAGAGGGCAACATCGACCTCGTCGAGCGGTTTCAGCGAGCGGCCGCGGTGCTGGACAGTGCAGCTGTCTTGGCACCGGATGCGCCGGCGGGGTGGAGGAAAGTCGCGCGGCCGAACCTGGAACTCGGTGACACCCGCAGTAATTGATCGTCTGGATGGACGGACAGGCTGGTCCCGCATGTCGGGTGCGGGAGGTGGTTGTGGCTCGTCGTCCGGAAGTGTTCGTCCGGCCGTTGTCGATGGAGGACGGCCGGAAGCTGGCGCGGGTCAACAGGACCGCGCGGAAGCCGGTGAAACTGCGCCGGGCGGTCGTGCTGATGTCCGGCCAGGGCCAGTACTCGCGACACGCCCAGGAGGAAATCCTCAGCGATCGGCCGTGTCCGCGCGGAAGATCACCGAAGGTGGCGGCCCCCGTAGGTGCTCAGGGATCCTGATGGCGTGATCGACACGCCTGCGCCTGGGGCTCCCGTTTCGCACGTTCCGCCAGATTTCTTCAGGCCAGACCGACAACTGTTGGACCGGCCGGCAGTCCGCACCACGCCACGTCCTCTACGGCGGCGAGTACTACAACGAGTTCGTTTACCGCCAGCCCAAGGCCCGGACGGAGGTCGAGTGCTTGCTGTCTGCCGCCGCGGACGACCCCTTCGACGGCTACGCCTGCGACGGCGATTCGCGGTGGACACCGGAAGCCGTCCGCGCCTGGTGGGATGAGCGAGGCCAGGTCGAGGAGCATGTCAAAGCGCTGCTCAGCGAGTGGAGCGCCGCGGCGGATCCCTGTGGGCTTGAGGCCGCCGAAGGCGCACGCGATTTCCTCACCTACCTGGCGGGTGACCTCGGAACCGACCTCCGGGCCTATGTCTTCCGCCTGGAACAAGGCCGCTACCCAGACCCTGGTGACTTGCTCCCAGATCTCTGAACCAGAGCTGGTGATCAGGCGCTTGCCCCGCCTTTGGGAACGCCGAGCGCGTTCGAGTCCAGCATTGCGTCCGCACTTGCGACACCCCTGCGCGGCGCTGCCGACGGACTCGGGCTCCACGTGCGTGTGCTGCGCAGTTGTGCGCGACGCGGAGAAAGCGTCGGCGTTGGGGGGAAACTCAGAGTTACGGCCACTTGCCAACCTCGCAGTCTGAGTGTGGAGAATCGACGTGTCGTGTGCTGCCACTCGAACGGTCCAGCGGTCTTGGACGTCCGTTCTCATCGATCTTGTGATCGCACCGCCCGTGGGGACGACAAGAACGCGAGCCGGTATCTGACGGAAGGTCAGGGCCCGGCAAAGTCGTCCAGCCCGCCCGATATGCCCGATGAGAGCGTGCCCACGCGGCGAGCGTTGTCGATGAAGGGACCCTTCCTGAACCTGGGGTGGATGAAGGAGCCCTTCATCCACCACGACAAGGGCTCAGTTCCGGCTCTTGATCGAATCGCCCACCTCACAACCCGGTTGACGGCCGAGCGACCTTGCCGGAGCCCTGGAAGGCCGTCTCCACGATCACGCCGACAGGACCGGCTCTGACCAGCGGCGTGACGAGTTGGCCGAGACCGGACGCGCTGGATGCTGGTCGAGGCTGTCACATTTCGTGAGTGCTGAGCGCTCGCGGGTCAACTTCCGGTCCGCGGCGTGAGGAGCTCGTCCACGATGGCAGTGCGAGCAATGGGCCAGGTTGCCTTCTGACACGATGTCCGAGGCCGGAGCGCTCCCCACGCGTTCCGGCATCGCGTCACCCTGACGGGTCTCGGGCGGCCAGCAGGCGGGCCAGTCCGGCGCGGGACGGCACGTCGAGCTTGGTGAAGATGCGGGAGAGGTGGCCCTCCACGGTTTTCTCCGCCATGCTCAGCCGCCGCGCGACCTGCCTGTTGGTCAGCCCTTCGCCGACCAGCTCGGCGACCTCGCGCTCGCGCTGGGTCAGGACGGCCGTGCCGGCCGCCGATCGCGGCTGGGCCAACGGCGCCCCGCACGTGCGGAAAGCCGCCTGGGCCAGGCTGAGCGACGCCCCGGCCGCTTCCTTCTTCCGCTGTGCCGCCAGTGCTTTTCCGTGCAGCAGCCGGGCTCGTCCGGCTTCGAGCCGCTGGCCGACCTCCTCGAACAACGCCGTCGCGTTCGCCGCCCGGCGTTCGGCCTCTCCGAAGTCGTTGCGGGCCAGGAGAACCTGGGTCCACGCCAGCTCGGCGAAACCCCGGCACCCCGGCAGGTGCGCGACCTCCTCGGCGCGGCGCGCCCACGTCTCGTCGGCGGTGGCCTGCACGAGGAGTTCGTAGAACTCCGGTCGGTACGTGCGGGGCACCTTCGGCAGGTCGGCGCCTCCACCCGCCGTCACGATCTCCACCACCGCGGCGTCGTGCTCGCCTGCCGCCAGGAGGGCGTGACCGACGCGCAGGCGGGCGATCGTCGGGTGCCAGCCCTCGATCGTCCGGGACACCTCGACGGCTCGGCGTGCCACGGCGAGGCCCTCGGCGTGGTGGCCGCGCAGGGTCAGCAGCCAGGAGTGGACCGCGAGGGTCAACGTGTGCAGGTCCCGGCTGCCGCTGAACGACGCCACCTCGGCCGATTCGGCGGCGCCCTCGCACGCCTCGTCCAGACAGCCGAGCCAGCGCAACGCGTTGGCACGGCCCAGCAACAGGTTGCCGAGCATGTGGTGCTGGCCGGTCGAGTAGGCGACCGAAAGCGCGCGTTCGTAGTGCCGCAACGACTCGCGGTTGCGGCCCTGCCGCAGCTCGCTCCAGGCCACCCACACCACGGACTCCAGCCGCGACGCCACCGCGGCGTCGGTCGCGCCGTCCACGGCCCGTGCCGCTTGCACGAGGCCGCCGATGTCGCCCCCGCTGAGCGCGACGACGGCGAGCGCACCCGCCTCCAGCACGGTGTCGCCGGACGCGCGCGCCACCGCCAGCACGTCGTCGAGCAGGGCGTGGATCACCTCGGGCTTTTCCATGACCTGCAACAACGACACGGAGAGCGCGAGTTTCAGCACGGCCGCCGCCGTTGTGTCCGAAGTGGACTCCAGCTCGCGCGCGGCGAGTGCGCGCACCTCGGCGTGCAGGCCCAGCGCCCGTTCGACGTGGGCGCAGAACGCGACCACCTCCAGCCGGATCGCGTGGTCAGTCGGCAGCGCGGACAACAGGTCGTGCAACGCGCCCCGGCTCTCCTGGAGCCTGCCGGACAACCCGAGCGCGCGGGCGTGACCCCACCGCGCCTCCGACTGGTCGGCGTCCGGCAGCAACGCCAGCGCCGTCGCGTACCAGTGCGCGGCGGTCGCGGGCGCGCGGTGCACGACCCCGGCCGCGGCGGAGGTCAGCACGGCCACCGCGCGGGTGTCGCCGTGGGCGGCGGCGTGTTCGACGTGGTGGGCGCGTGCCTCCGCGGGGGCGCCGAGGCGTTCGAGGAGCGCGGCGGCGCGCTGGTGGGCGTTGTGCCGCAACGCCGCCGTCGCCGAGTGGTACGCGACGTTGCGCACGATCGGGTGGCGGAAGTGGTACGCGCGCTGGTCGCAACGCACGAGATCGGCGCTCACCAGCTCGTCCAGCAGCGTCAACGTCTCCTCGACGGCCAGCTCGGCGACCTCGGCGACGACGCGGAGGTCGAACGGGTCGCCGGTGACGGCCGCGACGCGCAGCAGGTGCCTGCACTCCGGCGTGAGCGCGTCCATCTCCGCGCGCAGTGCCGCTTCCAGCGACGCCGATCCGCTCGCCAGCGCCTCCAGGTAGAACGGGTTGCCACCGCTCGCGGCGTGCAGCTCCGGCGACACGGGCCTGCCGAGCAGCCGTGCGGCGTCCTGCCGTGACAACGGGCTGAGTTCGACGACCTGGACGCGTTCGAACCTGAGCTGGTTGAGGCGAAACTGCTTGGGACGGAACGCGCATACGACCATCACGCCGGCCGGGCGGTGGCGCGCGAGGTGCTGCACGAGGTCGAGCGAGGCGGCGTCCGCCCAGTGCAGGTCGTCGAGGATCAGCAGCACGGGTGCGAGGCGTTCCAGCACGGCCCGGATCTCGCGGTGCAGCGCGAACCGGCCGACCGCGGAGAGGTCGGTGTCGAGGCCTGGGTGCCAGCGTTCGCCCAGCGCGTCGGCGAACACCCCGAACGGGATGCTGCGCTCGAACTCCCCGACGCGGCCCGCGAGCACCGGCACCGCCGCGTGCGCAGCCAGGTCGGCGAGCAGCGTCGACTTGCCCATGCCCGGATCACCGGACAGCGCCACGAACCCGTCACCCGCGGCGAGCAGGCCGGTCAGCGCCCGCCACTCCTGCGCCCTGCCCACCCGAGGGATTTCCCTCGTAGTCACCGGGGGTGCGGCGCTGCCAGCCTTCAGCCAGGACGTCTCGGAAAGGACTTCGAAATGCATTCCACCAAACCCACTTCTGCGATTCGCCGGCTGGCCACGGGATTCACGGCAGCGCTGGCCGTGCTGTCACTGACCACGACCGCCGCGCACGCGACGGAGGCGGTCTCCGCGCCGTCACGGCAGCGCATCATGAACTGGACGGTCTCGAGCCTGGAAAACGGCCAGCGCTACCAGGTGGACGGCGTCCGCTACACCAGCACGCCGAACTTGACGCACAGTCCGCGGTACAACTACCTCGGCCGCAACGGGTCGAACGAGAACCGCAACGTCTACACAGGTTTCGCGTCGATCGAATGGTGCGGCCTGTTCGCGAAGTCCATGTGGACGATCGGCGGCCAGGTGACGAACACCCAGCTGCCGAGCAACCCGGCGAGCTCGCAGGCGTGGCGCACCGATGTCGGGAACCGCTTCCACACCTTCCGCACCTCGGACCTCCCGGAGATCGGCGACGTGCTGGTGTGGACCAACGACGGTGACTCCGCGCACGGCCACGTCGCGGTCGTGACCTCGGTGAACCCGACCACCGGCATGATCAACTGGATCGGCGGCAACGACTCGGTCAGCTCCACCACCAGGGACAGCATCGTCGAGCACCGGGCGGCGTGGAGGAACATGGAGAGCTCGATGAGCGGGAAGGACTTCCGCGGGTTCGCCAGCATCTACTGAGCACACGTGCGCCAGAGTGCCGACCGGGTGCACCGAATCCGCATCACGGACGCATCGTCCTCGCTAAAGTGCGGTACGTGCGGTTTCGGGTGCTCGGTCCACTGGAAGTGCGGACTGATGACGAGGTCGTCGTCACCCCGCAAGGACCGCGAAAGCAGAAAATCCTGGCCGCGCTGTTGCTGAACGCGCCGCACGCGGTGAGCGTGGACCACCTGCTGGAAGCGGTCTGGGGTGTTGACCCTCCGGTCACCGCGGCACGCCAGATTCGCAACACCACGACAGAACTGCGCCGCGAACTCGTCGCACACGGCGCTCCGGCCGGGGTCATCACGGCCGTCGGACCGGGATTCCAGGTGAATCTCGACGCCTGCTGGTTCGATTTGGGGGAATTCGAGGAACGCCTCGCGGTCGCCGGTCGTGCCGGAAGCCGCGAGGCGTTGGCCGAGCTCGAACGCGCGCTCGCGCTGTGGCGCGGCCCGGCGTTGGACGGCCTGAACAGCGACGCCCTCCGGCCGGCCGCCCGTGCGCTGGACGAACGACGACTGGCCGCGCTCGAACGCCGCTACGGCGTGGAGATCGACCTGAACGGCGGTGCGGACGTGCTGGAGGAGGTCGGCGCGTTGGCCCAGCAGCACCCCTACCGGGAGACGCTCGTCGCCCACCTCATGCGCGCTCACTACCGCGCGGGCCGTCAGGCGGAGGCGCTGGCGGCGTACCAGCGGTTGCGCGGCCTCCTGGACGCCGAGCTGGGCGTCGCGCCTGGTCAGGCCGTTCGCGACCTGTACGAACGCATCCTGCGGCAGGACTCGTCGCTGCTCGACGGACCGACCGTGCCGCGCCAGCTCCCGCCCGACGCCACGTTGTACGGGCGGTCGGAGCTCATCGCCGAGCTCCGCACCGACCGGGTCGTGGTGCTGACCGGGCCGGGTGGGGTCGGCAAGTCGGCGCTCGCCGTGCACGTGGCCCACCGCCTCGCTGACTCCTTCCCCGGCGGTCAGCTCTACGCCGATCTCTCCCGGGCCTCGGCGCACGACGTGCTCGGGCGGTTCCTGCGCGCGCTGGGGATGCCGCCCGACGAGCTGCCGAGGGACGTGGAGGAACGCAGCGCGGAGTACCGGTCGCTGCTCGCGTCCCGGCGCGTGCTGATCGTGCTGGACGACGCGCAGGACGAACGCCAGGTCCGGCCGCTGCTGCCGGGCTATCCGGGCTCGGCGGTGCTGATCACGTCACGGCGGTCGCTGACCGCGTTGCGGGAGGCCACTCACCACACCGTGCCCGCTTTGGCGCCGGACGACGCCGTGACGTTGCTGCTGGAGGCGGCCCGAACGCCCGACCGGGACGCGGCCGTCGAGGTCGCGGCGCTGTGCGGCCACCTGCCCCTGGCGCTGAACGTGATCGCTGCCCGCCTCACCGCCCGTCCCGACCTCACCCTGGTCAAGATCCGCGATCGGCTGCTCGGCCAGCGGGTGGTGCTGGACGAGCTGGCCATCGGCGACCTGGACGTGCGCGGCAGCATCGCGGTGAGCTACCGGTCGCTGCGGCCCGACGCCGCGGTGGCGTTGCGCAGGCTGGCGTTGCTCGACGCGAACGCGGTGCCCGCGTGGGTGCTCGCGGCGTTCGCCGACCAGCCGTGGGAGGCGGGTGACCGGTTGCTCGACGAGCTGCACGCGTGCCACCTCGTCGAGGCCGCGGGCATCGACGAGGCGGGCCAGTCGCGGTTCCGGCTGCACGATCTGGTCCACGAGTTCGCCGCGGAGCGGCTGCGGGCGGAGGACCCTCCGGCGGCGCAACGGCAGAGCGTGGCCCGGCTGGTGCACGGGCTGCTGGCGATCGCCGCCACCGCGGACCGCCTCATCGGGCACGGCGGCACGACCGGTGCGCTCGTCCCGCGCGAGGCGCCGGGCGTCGCGCTGGCCGCGGCGCGGCAACGGCCGTTCGACTGGTTCGAGGCGGAACGCGCGCTGCTCGTCGCGGCCGTGCGGCGGGCGGCGTCGGCGCAGCTGCGGGACGAGGCGAGCGAGCTCGCGTCCTGCGTCAGGGGTTTCTTCACCGTGCGGCAGCACCACGCCGACGGCGAGGCCGTGGCACGGGCGGCGCTCGACTGCCTCGACCGCGACGACCCTCGCGCGTTGCAGCACATCCGCCAGCTCTACACGATGTACTCACAGCAGGACCGCAACGCCGAGCTGCCCGCGCTCGCGGACGCCGCACTGGCCGTGGCCGGCGCGCTCGGCGACCCGAAGGCGCTCGCCGAAGCGCGGTGGCAGTCGGCGGCGACGAACCTGCGGTTGGGCCGACTGCACGCGGCCGTGGAGTCCTATCGGGACTGTCTGACCACGTTCGCCACGATGCCCGGCACCGAGGTTCACATCGCACTCACGCGCTGGGGCCTCGGCAGCGCGCTCGCCGACCTCGGGCAGACCGACGAGGCGATCCGCCTGCTCGAACCGTTCACCCGCGCCGAACCGAGCCGGTTGACCGCGATCGGGCTCGCCGCGTACGCGGAGGCGCTGGTCGACAGCGGATCACCCGCTCCCGCGCTCGCCGCGGTGGAGAAGGCGCTCGAGATGGTGCGGGCGATCGGCGACGAACCCGGCGAGGCGCATCTGCACGTGGTGCGGGCCTACGCGCTCCACGCGGACGGCCGAGAGGCTCGTGATGTGCTCCAGAACGCCGTTGAAGTGCTGCGCAGGCACCACGACCCGCAGGGCACGGCGTCGGCGTTGCGCAGGCTCGGCGACGTCACGGGTGATCGCGGGCACTGGGAGGAGGCGCTGGCGATCTACCGGCGCATCGGCCTGCCGCTGGAGGCGGCCCGCACGCTGCACCGGCTCGGCGATCCCGCCGCCATGACCGAGTTCGGGACGGCCTCACTGCGTTACCGGACGTGACTTCCGGGGCGTCTGGCGAGGCGATCCGGAGCGGAGCGATCGGTCAGCGGTCCCACGTCACCGGGAGCGCCACAAGCCCACCGGTCAGCACCTCCTGTCGCAGCGTGAGGTCCTCTGCGGGGACTGCCAGGCGCATGGTGGGGAAGCGCGGAACCAGTTGGGAGAACACGGCTTGTAGTTCCACGCGGGCCAGCGGTGCGCCGATGCAGTAACGGGCGCCGTGGCCGAAGGTGAGATGGGCGGGAGCGGAGCGGGTGACGTCGACGCGGTCCGGTTCGGCGAAGACGGCCGGGTCGTGGTTGGCGGCGCCGTTGTCGAGCAGGACGAGGTCGCCGGCGCGGATGCCGATGCCGTCGACGTCCAGGTCGGTGCGGGCGTAGCGGGGGATTCCGCCGCCGCCCTTGCCCGGTGCGCGAAGGATCTCTTCGACGGCGCCGGGGGTGAGACCGGGGTTGTCGCGCAGGGCGTTCCACTGGTCGGGGTTGGCCAGCAGGAGCAGCGCGCCCAGGCCGATCTGGACGACGGTGGTCTCGTGGCCGGCGAACAGCAGCGCCATGGACAACATCGCGGCCTCTTCGGTGGAGACGCCGTCGGTGGCGCACAGGCGGGAGATCACGTCGTCGGCGGGCTCGCGGCGTTTGGCCTCGACGAGCCGCATGCCGTAGCCGAACAGGTTGCCGAGGCCCTGCTCGGAGATGGCCCGGTCGGTGATGTTCGCGGCGGCCTCGGTCCACGCGCGGAACTGGTCGCGGTCGTCGTACGGCACACCGAGCAGCTCGCAGATCACGAGGATCGGGAGCGGGACGGCAACCGCGGTGTGCAGGTCGGCCGGACGGTCGGCTTTCTCCAGATCGTCGAGCAGTTGTGTGGTCAGCGCCTCGATGCGGGGACGTAGCCCGCGCATGTGCTTGGGGGAGAAGTGAGGTTGCAGCAGCGCGCGCATCCGCGCGTGGTCGGCTTGCTCGGTGGTGAAGTCCCCCAGCGGGCCGCCGAACAGCGCGGACTCGCCGGTGCGTGCCGCGTTCTGCGGGTCGGGGTGGGCTCTCCCGAGCCGGTCGTCGGCGAGCAGCTCACGGACGCGGCCGTAGTCGGTGACCAGCCAGGCCTCGTCGCCCACCGCGGTGCGGATCCGGTGGATCGTCCCCTGGGCTTGAAGCTCCCGCAGCCGCGGGGCCATCTGCAGCGGCCGGTGTTGCTCGAACGGCAGCTGAGCAGGAGAAACCATGACGTGCCCCTTGTTGAAGATTGCTTGTATAAGATGACCTAAACAAAGCTACTTGTAGAGTGTCGGCTAAACAAGTGGAGGTGTGATGACGGCGGGTCCTCAGGGCGTGCGGCGCATGCCCCGCGCGCAACGGCGCGAGCAGATCCTCGACGCCGCGACCCGCGCGTTCGCCCGCACCGGCTACGTGGCGACCGGGCTCGACGATGTCGTGGCCGAAGCCGGTGTCACGCTCGTGTTGCTGTATCGGCACTTCGACTCGAAGGCCGGCCTGTACCGGGCCGTGCTCGACCGCGCCTGCAACCGCCTGGAGACGACGGTCGGATCCGGCGACTACGACGACGGAAGCATCCCCGCGCTGCTGCGTGCCGCCGCCGACGATCCGGACGGGTTCCGGCTGCTGTTCCGCCATGCCGTGCGCGAACCGGAGTTCCGCGACGTGGTGGACGGGATGCGCGCGATGTCGGCGGAGGTCACCCGCCGCGAGCTCTCCACCGTGATCCAGGAGGGTCCGTGGCTGGACTGGGCCGTGCAGCTCGTGCCGACGGTCACGCTGGAGGCGGTGATCGCCTGGCTCGATGCCGGTCAGCCGGAACCGGAACACGCCGCCGCTCGTGTCGCCAGGGCCGTGCACAGCGTCATCCAGGCGGCTCAAGGTGTTGACTGACCCGGTCGGTCACTTGTTCCGCGACGGTGCCGCGCACTCGACCTGTTTCCCAGGCTCGTCTCGGCCGCGGCCGAGACGTTCATCGCGCACGGCTTCCAACGAACCCAGATGCAGGACGTCGCCGACGTGCTCGGAGTGGCGAAGGGGACCGTCTACGGCTACGTGGAGAACAAGGACGCGTTGCTCGGGGCCGCGCCGCGCTACGCCGACGGTGTCGTGCCGCCACCTGGCGTCGGCCAGCTGCCGGTTCCCGCGTCGGCGGAGCGGGAGTCGGCGGCGCTGGTGGCCGAGCGGCTCGGCAACGATCTTGGAGACCTGCGTGTTGTGGGCGGTGCGACTGCACTGGGATCCCGCCCGGCAACCCGTCGACACCGCTGCCGTTCCAGCCACGCCGGCAGGCCTGCTCGCGCGTGGACTGCTGCCTGAAGGGACACCGGCATGAGCAAGAAGCTCACCACCGACGGTCTCCGCGAGGTGTGGGACCGCTACGCGCCGCGCTACGACCGCGACATCAGCTTCTTCGAGCGCATCCAGTTCGCCGGCGGCCGTGAATGGGTGTGCCCGCAGGCCACCGGCAAGGTGCTCGAGGTCGCCGTCGGCACCGGCCGCAACCTCCCGCACTACCCGGCGGACATCAGGCTCACCGGCCTGGACCTCAGTCCGGCCATGCTCGGCATCGCCCGCACCCGCGCCGCCGAACTCGGCCGCGAAGTCGAGCTGCACGAGGGCGACGCGCAAGCGCTGCCGTTCCCGGACGCCTCGTTCGACACCGTGGTCTGCACGCTCGGCCTGTGCGGTGTCCCGGACGAACGAGCGGCGATCGCCGAGATGCACCGGGTGCTGCGGCCGGGCGGCAAGCTGCTGCTGCTCGATCACGTCGGCAGCCATCATCGGATCGTCCACTTCGGTCAGTCTTTGCTGGAGAAGCTGACCGTCCGGATGATGGGCGACTACCAGACCCGGCGACCGCTGCCGTTGGTGGAGCAGGCCGGGTTCGTGGTCCAGCGGCAGGAACGGCTCAAGCTCGGCACGGTCGAGCGGGTGGCTGCGGTCAAGGCCTGAGCCGCTGCTCCAGCAGTGCCTGCTCGGCGGGGTTCGCGGTCAGCTCCAACGCCCGCCGCGTGGTACAGCAGCGGCACACGAGCAAGCGCGACGACGCCACCCGTTGGCGGTGGCCTGGACGCTGACCCGCGACGAAGGCCGTCCGCCCCGCATCGCGCCGGTCGCAGGCCTGCTCGGCGGTCTCGTACCGGCTTTCACCCTGCCAGGAAGTTCAGTGCCGGCAGGATCGCTCGTCCTGGGTGCCGCGATCGTCAACTTCTGTCGGCTGCCGGACCGGTGCACACTGGAAGTCGTGGACAAGCAGGCCGTTCACGAGGACTTCGAACGCGCGAGGGCGACATTCCGCGCGTTGCTCGACGATGCGACGGACCGCCAACTGCGCCGCCGGTCCAACGGCACGCGGTGGAACAACCGGCAGCTGCTGTTCCACATGCTGCTCGGCTTCCTGATCATGCGCGCGTTACTGGGATTGGCCCGGATCATGGCGCGGCTGCCGAACTGGGTGGGGCGTGCCTGGGCCGGTGTGCTCAACGCGGGCACGAAGCCCTTCGACGTGGTCAACTTCCTCGGCTCGTGGCTCGGCGGCACTGCCGTGTCCCGCAGGACGATGGTGGTGCTGTGCGATCGCACCATCGCGGCGCTGCATCAGCGCCTTGATCGTGAGAACCAGCGCAGTCTCGCGCAAGGGATGCCGTATCCGACCCGATGGGATCCCTTCTTCCGCGAGTTCATGACGGTGGCCGACCTCTACCGCTTCCCGGTCCAGCACTTCGACTTCCACCGCGAGCAGCTCTCGCTCACCTGAACTGCGGGAGCGAAATTCCGGTCGGCGCAGGGCGCTGGAGCAATCCACGGTCACCGTGAATAGTCATCAGCGTCCGCTGCGGAACGCACCGGTCAGCGCTCCGACGATGTCGCGCTGCACCTGCTGCGGACGCACGTCGCACCCTTTGCGCCGGGGGACGAGGACGT
This sequence comes from Lentzea sp. NPDC004782, assembly GCF_040609115.1. NCBI lineage: Bacteria > Bacillati > Actinomycetota > Actinomycetes > Pseudonocardiales > Pseudonocardiaceae > Lentzea > Lentzea sp. NPDC004782. Next base: position 124,448 of record NZ_JBEXJN010000024.1, on the reverse strand, counting down.
CACCGCCGACGACGTCGCGACCGAGGCCAATTACGGCCCGGCGTCCTGACCGGCCGCGACGGCGCCACCCACACGAGAGTGACTGCTGCGGGAGACCTCCTTCTACGAGATCAGCTACGACGACGTCGAGGGTGGCTGGCAGATCGGGGCATGCGTCGACAAGATCCGAGAGTTCGACGCAGAAGGAACAACTTGTGCGTGCCGAAAAGTACGTCCGTGCAGGTCGCGGGCCTCGGCGCGTGACTGGCGGTCGTCGGGCATGATCGCGTCCCGTGCTGGTCCGCTTCGCCTACCTTGCCGTCACCCACCTGGAACTCGTTCCCGCCGTGGCCGCCGATGTGGGCGAGCGGGCTGAACGTGCCGTTGCTCGTCAGTTCGGCGACGGTGTCGGCGACGCCGTCGGCGTGTTCGCGGACGAGCACGCGGACCTTGTCGCGGTCCATCGTGAAGCTCGGTGCGTGCGTGCACTCCACCGACCCGATGGACCTGAAGGCGAGTGACCCGGCCGGGTTCTGCTCCCAGTGGTCGACGTGGCCGTTGGCGTCGGTGAACAGGTGCATCCTGCCGGTCGACGAGGTGAGTCCGACCGGCGGCGACATGGTGACACCGGTGCTGCCGGACAAGGAGATCCAGCCGCTGAACGAGCCGTCGCGGTTCTGCCAGGCGTTGCTGACGCCACCGTTGTCGTTGATGGCGGACAGTTCGAGCCCGCCTTCGCCGTTGAGCACGAGGCCCGGCGTGCCGAGCGCTGGGGTGGCGCCGTTGTGCACGAGTCCGGACCCGTTGAGCGCCACGGCTACACCCGGTGCGAACGTGCCGGCGCGCAGCAGGACGGGGCCTGTCCAGGCGCCGCCGAAGGCCTGGTGCCACCACATGATCGAGTCGCCGGCCGCGACGAACGCGTGCAGCTTGCCGGTGCCGTCGACGACCGCCCACGGCGCCGCCACCGGCCAGCGGTGGTAGTTGCGGAACACGTGCTGGTCGAAGGTGCCTCCGGTGACCGGGTCGTGTGCCGCGAACGCCTGGTAGGCCTCGGACTTCGGGCCGGCGAGGGCGGCGGGCACGTTCGCGGGTGACGCGCCGATGTTGTAGCAGCGGTACCTCGTCAGCAGCACGAACCCGCGGGCGTTCGTGCCCCCGTAGGCCTTCACGGCCTTCGTCGCGAACTTGGCCGCGTGGACGTGGTCCGTGTGGTCGTCGTACTGGTCGGGGAAGCCGTACTTCGGCGACGGGTCCTGGATGCGGATCGTCGTCGGCTGGTACTCCTCGAGCAGCGCGAGCAGCACGTTGTTCAGGTCCGCCTGGTTGTACCACTGCTGGACCTGGACCGGTCCGCCCGCGGGGATGATCACCGGAGCGACGTGGTTCGGGTCGTTCCAGAGCTTCTCGAGCGACAGCGCGTGCTCGGGAAGGGAGTCGCCGCCGTCGGGCAGGTCGAGGTGATTTCCCCGCTGGACCACTGATCGCCCGAACGTTGACGCCGGTCAGGGCCCCCACCTATGTTAGCGCTCACATTTCTCAATGACGAGGAGCGGCAGATGGCGGACGGGTTCGCGCGGCGCGACTTCCTGAAGGCGGCTTCCCTCACCGCTGCTACGCCACTGCTCAGCGTGGCGGCGGGAGAGGCGATGGCGGCACCGCAAGCCTTGGCGCCGGGTGGTCTCCTTCCGTTCGGACTGTCTGAGGTGGCGCTGACCGAAGGCGTTTTCTCGAAGAAGCGCGACCTCGTCCTCGCCTACGCGCGTGGCTACGACGTCAACCGGTTGCTCCAGGTGTTTCGCGCCAACGCGGGCCTGGACACGTTGGGCGCCATCGCACCTGGTGGCTGGGAAGGCCTGGACGGGGAGGCGAACGGCAACCTCCGCGGCCACTTCACCGGGCACTTCCTGTCGATGCTGGCCCAGGCGTACGGCAGCACCGGCGACCCGGCGTATCTGGAGAAGATCCGCACGATGCTGGGAGCGTTCACCGAGTGCAGGGCCGCGCTGCGCCGCGATCCGCAGGTGCTGAGCGTGCCGGGGAAGTCCGGGCGGGCGGTCGAGCAGGTGCGGGGCTCGTACCAGTACATCGATCTGCCGGCCGAGCGGTTGCCCGCGATGTTCACGTTCACAGCATGGGTGCGGCCGTCGCACGACGCGAACTGGGCGCGGATCTTCGACTTCGGCAACGACAACACCCGCTACCTCTACCTGGCGGCCCGCAACGGCAGCGGCGTGCCGAGGTTCGCCATCACCACCAACGGTCCGGGAGGCGAACAGGGCATCAACGGCACCGCGCCGCTGCCGTTGCACGAGTGGAGCCACGTCGCGGTGACGATCGCGGGCACCACCGGCACCTTGTACGTCAACGGCGTCCAAGTCGGCACGAACACCGCGATGTCGTTGAACCCGGCGGCACTCGGCTCGCTCGCGCACCACTGGCTGGGGCGGTCCCACTTCGGCGGTGACCCGGTGTTCGCCGGAGCTCTCGACGACGTGAACCTCTTCTCCCGCGCGCTGAGTGCGGACGAGGTCACCGCGTCTCTCAAGGGAGATCTGAGCTCTTACGCGTTCGACGAGACGACGGGCGGGACGCTCGCCGACGCGTCCGGACGCGGGCGGCACGCGACGTTGCGCCGCACGTGGGGCGGTCCGAGCCACCCCGGTTTCCTGGCCGCGTACCCGGAAACGCAGTTCATCACGCTGGAGACGATGACGCGCCCGGACTACCAGGTGGTGTGGGCGCCCTACTACACCGCGCACAAGATCCTCAAGGGCTTGGTCGACGCCTACCGCAACACCCAGGACACTCGGGCCCTGGACCTCGCGGACGGCTTGTGCGACTGGATGTTCTCGCGGTTGAGCGAACTGCCCGCCGAGGTGCGTCAGCGGATGTGGGGCATCTTCTCCAGCGGCGAGTACGGTGGCATCGTCGAGGCGATCGTCGACCTGCACACGATCACCGGGAAGCACCTGGAACTGGCCCGGCTCTTCGACCTCGACTCGCTGATCACCGCGTGCGCCGAGAACCGCGACGTGCTGGAAGGTCTGCACGCCAACCAGCACATCCCGATCTTCACCGGCCTGCTCCGGCTCTACGAGGTCACCGGTGAGCAGCGGTACTGGCTGGCGGCCAGGAACTTCTGGGGCATGGTCGTGCCGCCGCGGATGTTCAGCATCGGCGGCACCAGCACGGGCGAGTTCTGGCGGGCGCGCAACGTCGTCGCCGGCGGGTTGAGCGACACGTCGGCGGAGACGTGCTGCGCGCACAACATGCTCAAGCTCAGCCGCCAGCTGTTCCTGCACGAACAGTCGCCCAAGTACTTCGACTACTACGAACGCACGCTCTACAACCAGATTCTGGGTTCCAAACAGGACCGCGCCGATCCCGAACTGCCGCTGATGACGTACTTCGTGGACCTCACTCCGGGAGGCGTCCGCGACTTCACCCCCAAGCAGGGCACGACGTGCTGCGAGGGCACCGGCATGGAGAGCGCGACGAAGTACCAGGACTCGGTGTACTTCCGCGCGGCGGACGACTCGCGGCTGTACGTGAACCTCTACAGCCCGTCGGTGCTGAAGTGGAAGGGTGTCACCGTCACCCAGACCACCGGTTTCCCGGTCGAGCAGGGTACGACGCTGCGGATCACCGGCCGCGCCCGGTTCGGCCTGAGCCTGCGAGTTCCCGCGTGGGCGGGGGAGTTCACCGTGACGGTCAACGGTGTCCCGCAACATCTCAACGCCCTGCCCGGCACCTACGTGACGTTGTCCCGGTCGTGGCGCAACGGGGACGTCGTGCGCGTGCGGATGCCGTTCGCGTTGCGGGCGGAGCGCACGCCGGACCAGCCTCTCGTGCAGTCGCTGATGTACGGCCCGATCAACCTCGTGGCACGCGATGCGCGGCGCGAGTTGCTGGAACTCGGCCTGTACGGGCGCGCGGCGCTCTCCGGCGACCTGGCCGGCAACCTCCAGCCGGTCGCGGGCGGCCCGCTGCACTTCCGGCTCGGCGAGGTGACGCTGGCACCGTTCTTCGAGGGCACCGAGGACGCCTACCACTCCTACTTCCGCCGCGCTGAGCCGAAAATCGTGTTCGCGGGCGTGGACTCCGGCGTCGCGAACCCCGTGCGCGCGGACGGGTCGACGTTCCTCGACGAGGTGTGGGTGGCGGCGCCGTTCACGTCCAGGAACGTGTTCCTGGACCGGGTGACCGCCGTCGCGCGGCGGTGGGTCGGCGAAGGCCTGATGTCCGTCGCCGACCACGACCGCGTGATCCGCACCGCCCGCAACGCGCCGATGAGGTAGGCCGGAGCGAAGATCCGGTCGAGCCGGTCGGCCTCGGCGCCCGACCGGCCGGAGCGATGCGTCTTCCAGCGGCTGCGGATACCGCCCTCGCCGACCCGGAACACCGAATCACCGGCCTGCCGCAGCTGGTCGATGAGTACCGGACCTGCAGCAGCTCGATGCGCAGTTCAGGCTGCTGGGGGCGTGTTTCGGCGCCCCCCCGCAGTCAGCACCCGTGTCGACGCGGAGCACGCCAAGCTCCCGGCAGAAGGCCGGTCTCACTGAGACCCGCGCGGTCCAGTGCTGTGCCGGGTCCTGCCCCTCGCGGGCGGTGTACTTGTCGTGCGGGTAGGAGGACGCGATGGCACCCTTCCAGCGCGGGTCGAGGAGGTCCAGCGGGCTGCGCGGGGCGTTGCCGCCGACCGCCGCCACGTTGTACATGTAGCTGAACGCGAGCACAGCGATCGAGATCCGCGGACCGTCACTAAGCTGGAGCGGGTGCTTCGGCCTGTGTGGAGGGTCGTGGCCTGCGCGTCGAGCTCGCTGCTCAGGGTGTGCGTGTTACGGCGGCGTACTTCGCGCTGATCGACACGAACATGATTCGGCAGAGCGTCGACGAGGATCCTGCGGCCCAGGTTGCGCGCCATGGTGTTCGGGCTACCGCGAGTTCATCAAGCAATCGTGGCGGTTGCGGTGTCGAGCACACTGATGGCGTTGCGTATGCCCTGATCCAAAAGGTCATCGGCGAGTTGCGGGTCGGTCAGCGTGCGGGAAAGCTGGAGCGTGCCGATCATCAGCGCGTAGACGCTGGCGATCGTGGTGCGGGCCGATCGCGGGTCGTGCGGTGCCAGGCGGGCGGCGAGGTCGTCGATGAACGCGAGTCCGCCTTCGGTGTACACCTGTCTGGTCGCTTCCGGGCACCGGCTGATCTCGTCGAGCAAGGCGGCGGACGGACAGCCGTCCTCGGGGTTGTCGCGGTGCTCGGGGGAGAGGTACCTGCGCACGACCTGTTCGATTCCAGCGCGTCCAGGCGGAATGTCGGCGAGAAGCCGGCGTTGTTCGCGCAGCTGTTCGGAGATCGCGGTGGCAACCAGGTCCTCTTTGGAGGTGAAGTGCGCGTAGAAGGCGCCATTGGTGAGGCCGGCGTCCTTCATGAGCGCGGCGACTCCGGAGCCGTCGATACCGTTGCGCTTGAGCCGACGGCCTGCGGTTTCTATGATCCGCTGCCTCGTGGCGCCCTTGTGATCACTCGGGTACCGGGCCATGCGCTCCTCCACCTGCTGGGATGACCTCGTCGGCCGGCGTCTGTGTTAGTACGATCATACGTCAATTGGTCGTCGATGGGCCCGACTGGGAGGTCGCCACCACAGAGGCTCGCCGTCCCGTCGGCCTGACCCGTTTTGACGGACACCTGAGATCGGGGTTTTGCCCCTGGAAGGATGTCGCCATGAAGACCACGGGCTCGAACAAGCCCCGGGGTCCTCGTCGTGCGTTCACTCCGGAGTTCAAGGCGGAGTCGTCGAGCGGTGCCGGCGTGGTGACCGCTCGATCGCGCAGCTCGCGAAGGGCTCGGACCTGAATTGATCATGCCGGCGGCCAGGCTGCTGGCCAGGTCAGGTACAACATGTCCTGAGACGAGGCGCGTAGCTGGTCTCAGGACCTGTTGCCGCCCGGACCGGAGTCTCACTAGTTGTTGTTGTCGCTCAGTGGCGAACGCGCTTTGTGCGGCAGGTGAGAGCTTTGGGGCGGACTGCCACGCCCAGGGCACCTACAGCAGTCCGGCGGCGCGGAACATCCGGTCGTAGATCTCCCGCACCGCTTTCTCCTTGCGCCGGTTGTAGTCCATGGTGGTCCCGCCTCCGGGGACCGCCGCGCGTTTGGCATCCTCATACAGCGCGCGGTCCTCGGGGTGTGAGCGCAGCCAGTCGCGGAACATCCGGTGCCGGATGGTCTCCGGGCAGTCCGGGCCGAACACGTGCAGGTTCACCCGCGGCTCGGACAGCTTCAGGCACCGGTGCTCATACCACGAGGGCTCGCGGATGGTGAGGACGTAGCCGAGACGCCCCAGCGGGCGGACGTACAGGTCCTCCTCCCTGGGATCGGCGACGGTGAGGTCGATGTCGATGACGTCCTTGGCTGCCAGCCCCTCCACCGAGGTCGACCCCACGTGCGCGACGTCCAGAGCGATGTCCCCGAGCGCCGCGCGGATGGCGGTCGCCAGAGCCTGGTAGCGGTGAGGCCATTCCGGGTTGTACGGGGCGATCACGACTGCCTCGGGCGCGGGCGGCCCGTTGACCCAGGGGTTCTCCGAGGGGTCGGAGTCGTGGTGGCGGGTGATCTCCTCAGGCGTGGGCATTCGCCGCACCCTAGCGGCGCCCAACGGGGGTGGCGACTCGATTTCCCAGGCCAGCCACAAACACCCCCTCAAGTCGGCATCAGCGGATGTTGCCGCGACAACCGTCTCAGTGGAGCTTGCCCAGCGCCCGAGGTTGGGCACCTGACCTGTCATCCGCCATCCGGGCGCAATGTTTCCGCAGCTCAGAGCAGATGCGCGGGCAGGTCGGAAAGCGTTCGTGTACCCGTCACGGTGACGGCTCGCCCGTGACCGATCACGCCTGCGGCTGCGGCTACCTCGGCCGCACCGTGCCGCGCGAGGAGTGGGTCAGCAGCTTCGTGACCAGTTCCCGCAGCACCAGGCGTTCCACCGGGGTGAGCGGGTCGACCAGGGCCGCGGTGATCTGGGGGACGTGCGCGTCGAGCGCGCGGTGCAGCAGTTCGCGGCCTCGCGGGGTCGGTTCCAGCAGTGCCGCGCGGCGGTCGTCGGGGTGTGCGTGGCGGGTCAGCAGGCCCGCCTCCTCCATGCGGGCGATCAGGCGGGTGAGGCCGCCGGAGGTGAAGGACAGGTCCTCGGCGAGGCGGGCGCTCGTGGTCCTGCCGTCCGGGTGCCTGGCCAGGCGCAGCAGCACCTCGAACTCGGACCCGCCGAGTCCGGAGGCCTCCCGGATGACCTGCTCGGCCCGGCCGCCCACCGCGTCGGTCAGCCGCAGGATGTCGCCGTACAGCACGACCGCCTCGTTCTCGACGTGCTCTGTCATATACCTGACTGTACAGCAATATGAGACATCCTCGGAGGATCGTCTGTGCACCAAAACACGCATACTGTCCGCCAAATGGTGCAGTGCGGTACCTGACGTGACAGGTAAATTGGTGATCAGAATCGACCCCGAACGAAGGAGTGGACATGACGGTCGGCCGACGCCGGGTGCTCGCGGGTGGCGCGCTGGCGGCAGCGGGGGTGCTCGCCGGACGCGTGACCGGGCAGGCGGCGCAGGGACAGCCGCAGGGGCAGGCCGTGCGCGAGGAGGTCAGGAGCCTGGACGAGCTGTACCGGGCCGCGAAGGCCGAGGGCGGCACCCTCACCGTCTACGCGGGCGGTGACACGGCCACCCAGCAGGACGGCAACAAGGCGGCGTTCGAGAAGGCGTTCCCCGGCGTCACGGTGACGATGGTCGTGGACTACAGCAAGTTCCACGACGCCCGCGTCGACACGCAGCTCGCCACCCGCACGCTCGTGCCCGACGTCGTCCAGCTGCAGACGCTGCAGGACTTCCCGCGCTGGAAGGCGGAAGGCGCGCTGCTGCCGTACAAGCCGGCCGGATTCTCGCGGATCCACCCGGCCTTCAAGGACCCCGGCGGTGCCTGGACCGGGATCTTCGTCGACGCCTTCTCGATCATTCACAACGTCGACCAGGGCGCGCCCGCGACCGCGAGGGACCTGCTCGGCCCGCGGTGGAAGGGACGCATCGTCTCGACCTTCCCCAACGACGACGACGCGGTGCTGTACCTGTACAAGCTCATCGTCGACAAGTACGGCTGGGACTGGCTCGCCAGGTTCGCCGCGCAGGACGTGGCGTGGGTGCGCGGCACGCAGGAGCCCGCCGACCGGGTGGAGGCGGGCACCGCGGCCGTCGCGCTGGGCACCGACGGCGCGCTCGTGCCCGGTCCGGGGACGAGGACGCGCTTCGTGGTGCCGGCCCAGGACCCGTTCATGGCCTGGGGCCAGCGCGCCGCGATCCTCGCGGGGGCGAAGCACCCCGCGGCGGCGAAGCTGTACCTGAACTGGTGGGTGTCCAAGCAGACCCAGGCGGACTTCTACATGTGGTCGGTCCGCACGGATGTCGCGCCGCCCAAGGGATACCGCCACATCTGGGAGTACCGCAACGCCAACCTCGACGGTTTCGAGCGGTTCATGGGTGACCGCCGTGCGGTCGAGAGCTTCCGGCAGCAGCTGACGCTGTTCGTCGGCGAGGTCCACGGCGCGCCGTCACCGGGCTGGCTGGGGCTGCACCCCGGCCGGTGACCTCAGCGCGGCGGCCGCACATTGGCGCGGAACTGGCCGAGGACGGTGCCGGCGGGAGCGAAGTCGATGACGAGGTAGCCGCCGTTGCGGCCCCGCGCGAGGCCCACGCCGATCCGGGCGGTGGACTTCCACACCATCGCGGTGAAGCGCAGCGCACGGTCCTGGTCGATGTTCGAGCCGTTGTACTCGGCGTGGATGTCCGCAAGCCCGACGAGCCTGCCGCGGCCGTCGCCGCACGTGAGCGTGTACGGCTCCTGGGAGCGGTAGGTCGTGGGCAGCGGCGAGAAGAAGCCGACAGCCAGGTTGCCGCGGTCGTCGGTCTTCGCGGGGTCGGCCTGGGTGTAGTTGACCAGCACGGCGGTGTAGTCGTCGGCGGGCGTGTCGTGGAGCACCGCCTTCTCGGAGTTGGTGCCGCCTCTAGCCGAGGTGCCCCAGCTCTCGCAGCTCCGGCGGAGAGGTCGCTTGCCGTCCTCCGACTCCCGCCCTAGAGTAATTGCATTACGGTCATAATCTAATCAAGGTGGAGGTCCATCATGACCACGAACCGGCCGGTAGCACTCGTGACCGGAGCCTCGTCAGGCATCGGCAAGGCGGCTGCCTTCGCGCTCGTCGATGCGGGATTCGAGGTCGTCGGCACGAGCCGCAAAGCCTCGGGGGGCGACCGCCGCGAGGGCGTGACGTTCCTCGACCTCGACGTGGCCAGCGACACCTCGGTCGCCAGCCTGGTCGACCGCGTGATCGAGCAGTTCGGGCGGATCGACGTCCTGGTCAACAACGCCGGCATCGGCTCTGCGGGCGCCGGGGAGGAACGCTCCCTCGTCCAGGACCAACAGCTGTTCGACATCAACGTCTTCGGACTGATCCGCATGACCAAGGCCGTCCTGCCGCACATGCGCGCCCAGGGCGGCGGCCGGATCATCAACATCTCGTCCGTCCTCGGCTTCGTCCCCGCGCCCTACATGGCCGCCTACGCCGCGTCCAAGCACGCCGTCGAGGGCTACTCCGAGTCCGTGGACCACGAGGTCCGCCAGCACGGCGTCCGCGTACTGCTCGTCGAGCCCGCCTATACCAGGACCGCGTTCGAGGCCAACTCCCCGAAACCCGCCACGCCTCTGCCGGTCTACGAGCAGCAGCGGCAGGTCTTCGAGCGCGTGATGGCCGCGGCGATGAAGGACGGCGACGATCCCGCCACCGTCGCCAAGGCGATCGTCGCCGCGGCGACCGACCCGAAGCCGAAGCTGCGCTACCCCGCCGGACCGACCGCCGGGCGCGTCGGCACCCTGCGCCGTCTCGTGCCCGCTCGTGCCTTCGACCGGCAGATCCGCAAGCTGAACCAACTGCCCGCCTGACCGGCACCCCCATCCCCCCACACCACAACCCGCATCGATCCGGGCCACCGTCACGGAAGGGTCCATCCTCGGGCATGACGCCGGGCACGAGCAGGCTCGCCGAGGCGTCGACGAAGTTCGTGCTGCCGCTGATCTGGCTGGCGCAGCAACCGCGTGTGGAGCGTCGCATGATGCGACTGATGTGGGGACCCGACGCGGTGAAGCTGATCGGGTCGGCACGCGAGCTCCACCGCCAGGCGGAGGAAGGCCGACTCGCCGCCGCCATCGTCCACTCGACAAGCCGGCTCTGGGGCACCACCATGAACGGTTTCGCGTCCACACAGGCAGCGAGGACCGCGTCTGCCGAATTGACCTGACAACGATGTCATCGGGACTTGTCTGCGACCAACCTGGTGCGGCCAGCAAGGATTCGCCGACGGAGTCCTTGCAGACGCCATCGGCCAGCCGGGCACGACTTCGCCGAGACCCTGATGGAACATGAGCACAAGGGTCTTCACACTGGCGGCGATTGGGTTGCGCCATCGTCCTCCGCGACGATCACCGCGGCCTCGGCGACCACCGGGGAAACCAGGGCGGCACCTGGTCGTTGGTCACGGATCAGGTGAGCTCGCGCTTGACGACCTTGCCGGTCGAGGTCAGCGGGAGCGCGTCGACGAACTGCACGAGGCGTGGGTACTTGTAGCCCGCGAACTGCGCCTTGCCCCAGGTGATGAGCTCGTTTTCGGTGGTGGGGTCGCCGGGCTTCTTGATGACGACCGCCTTGATCTCCTCGCCGTGCGACTCGTGCGGGACGCCGATGACCGCGACCATGGAGACGGCCGGGTGCTGCATGAGCACCTCCTCGAGCTCGCGGGGGTAGACGTTGAAACCGCCGCGGATGATCATGTCTTTGGAGCGGTCGACGATGTAGTAGTAGCCGTCCTCGTCCTTGCGTGCGAGGTCGCCGGAGCGGAACCAGCCGTCCCTGATGGCCTCGGCGGTGGCCTCCGGCCGGTTGTAGTAGCCCTTCATCACGTTGTGACCCTTGATCGCGATCTCGCCGATTTCGCCGGGCGTGTCCTTGACGTCGGACCAGTCGTCCTTGATCAGCCTCATCTGCACGCCCGGGATCGGGACGCCGACCGACCCCACCCGGGGCTCCTCGCCGTACGGCGAAAAGGCGGCGATGGGCGAGGTCTCCGACAGCCCGTAGCCTTCGAGGATCGTCACGCCGAAGCGCTGCTGGAACTGCTGGTGGATCTCTCCCGGCAGTGCCGACCCGCCGGCGACCGCCACCCGCAGGTTCGCCGCCAGTGCTGCGACGTCGACAGTCTCGTCCAGCGCGCCCAGCAGGCCCCAGTACATCGTCGGGACACCGGCGAAGAACGTGACGTCCTGGGCCAGCATCAGGCGAAGCGCTGCCTGTGCCTCGAAGCGAGGAAGCATGACGAGGGTGCCGCCGAAGGCCATGGCGCCGTTCTGGATCACGGTCTGGCCGAAGGAGTGGAACAGCGGGAGGACGCACAGATTGGTGTCCGGTCGGCCCGGGTCCGAATCGAAGAGGTCGACACCCACGACCGTGTTGTCGTAGATGTTGCGGTGCCGCAGCTCCGCACCCTTGGGCTGGCCCGTGGTGCCGGACGTGTAGAGGATCACCGCGGTGTCGTCCTCGTTCACTTCGGTCCGGGGGAGCGTCGCCGGCTGCCCGGCGACCGCGTCGGCGAAGCGCTCGACCTCCGGTCCCACTCCGGATGACGAGTCGTTGTCGATGAGGAAGAAGCTGGTACACGCCGGCGCTGCGGCGAATCCGCCACGGGCCGCCTTCCCGATCGGGAGCTCCGCGCTGCCCTCGAAGGCGAAGTACGCCTTCGCCTGCGAGTCTGTGAGGTGGTAAGCCACTTCGCGCGCCTTGAGCAGCACGTTCAACGGCACGACGGTGGCGCCCGCCTTCAGGATCCCGAAGTAGATGATCGTGAAGGACGGCAGGTTCGGACAGGAGAGGGCCACCTTGTCGCCCCGCACGATTCCGCGCGACACCAGCAGGTTGGCGACCTGGTTCGAGGCGGCCTCGAGCTCGGCGTACGAGAGCTGGTCCTCGCCGAGGACGATCGCGGTGCGCTCGGGGTGGCGGTCGGCTGAGTCGGTCAGCAATCGCGGCACGAGGCGGCTCGAACTGTGCACGATGGGTTCCTCCAGGTCGGCGCGCGGTCTGCAAGTGGTCGGCCATGATATTACGTTCGTAATAAGATAGGTCGGGGTGACGGTCCCGGCAAGCTCGCCTCCGTCGAAGCTCTTGTGCTCCATGAGGAAGTCCGGCCGGCGGGACGTCTTGCCCCAGGGGGTCGCGCGACTTAGTATTACGGACGTAAGATGAACGATCGTAATACCAAGTCGCGCGACTGCCACCCCGCGCCCTACCCATGAGGTCCAGATGAAGACAACGAAGACGATCACGTGGCGCGACGTGCCGACCCGCACGATCGACGTCGGCGGGGTGCCGTTCGCCTACCGGGACCTCGGACCGGACGACGGCGTGCCCGTGGTGTTCCTGCACCACCTCATGGCCGTCCTCGACGACTGGGACCCGAGGGTCGTCGACGGCATCGCCGCCCACCACCGCGTGATCGCGTTCGACAACCGAGGAGTCGGCGCATCCGGCGGATCCGTGCCGCACACGGTCGAGGAGATGGGTCGGGACGCCGTCGCCTTCATCAGGGCGATGGGGCTCGAGAAGGTCGACCTGCTGGGGTTCTCGCTGGGTGGCGGAGTCGCGCAGATGGTCACCCTGCAAGCACCGGAACTGGTGCGCCGGGTGATTCTCGCGGGAACGGGTCCACGGGGAGCCGGGGATCTCGACGCGATGACGAAGATCGTGGCCAGCGCGTACGCGAAAGCCGCGCTCACCCTCAACGACGCCAGGGCCCACCTGTTCTTCCCCCGCGATTCGGCGGGCAAGCAGGCGGCGAAAGACTACTTCGCGCGCCTCAAGGAGCGCACCCGGGATCGTGACAGGAAGATCTCACTGCAGGCCCGGCGTGCGCAGGTGAAGGCCATCCGAGCGGCCGGCGTGCACGAACCCGACGACCTCTCGGTCATCACCCAGCCGGTCTTCATCGCCAACGGTGACCACGACCTGATGGTCGCGAGCAGCCACTCGGCCGACATGGCCCGCCGGATCCCGAACTCGCGACTGACCATCTACCCGAACTCGGGGCACGGTGCCGTCTTCCAGCACCACCGCGAGTTCGTCGCCGAGGCTCTCGGGTTCCTCGGTGAGTGAACGCGAGGACACCTCGATCGCGGGGAAGGTCGCCCTGGTCACAGGCGGCGCCCGGGGTCTGGGAGCCGCAACGGCGCGGGCGCTGAGCGCTGCGGGCGCTCGCGTGTTCGTGCTGGACCGGCAGCACCCGGATCCCGCCGAGAGCTTCGACGAGCGAGTCAGCTCCCTGGTCGGCGACGTCACGGACCTGGACGGCATGACCCAGGCCGTCGAGACCATCCGCCGAGACGCCGGTCGCCTGGACATCGTGATCGCCAACGCCGGCGTGGTCGCCCGCGGCGCCACCGTGCGGGTGTCGGCACCCGCGACGGTCGAGCGGCTCTTCGACGTGAACGTCGGGGGCGCGCTCAACACCGTCCGCGCCGCCCTGCCCGCCCTCATCGAGAGCCGGGGCCGGCTCGTGCTGATCTCCTCGGTGTTCGCCTTCGTCAACGGAGCCGGCACCCTCCCCTACGCGATGAGCAAGGCCGCGGTCGAGCAGCTCGGGCGCGGGCTGCGGGTCGAGCTGGCGCGTCACGGCATCAGCGTCACCACGGCGTACTTCGCGATGATCAACACCGACATGATTCGGCAGAGCGTCGACGAGGACCCAGCGGCCCAGGCTCTCCTCGACACCCAGCCGAGGTTCCTGCGCAAGCGGATCAGCCCCGAGAAAGCGGCCGGAGCGATCGTCGACGGCCTGCGCCGGAGGAATCCCCGGGTGTTCCGCCCCCGCAGGTGGGCTGGGGTCTCCAGGCTCCGGGGTCTCCTCGCGCCCTCCCTGGACTCCCAGCTGGCCCGGGACACCACCGTGCAGGACATCCTCGGACGCCTCGACGCCCGCGAGGGCGAGGACCTCCTGACGTCCTGAACCTGCGTCGCGAGATGCCCCGCCGGCAGGCGCGCGGGCCAGGCGTCGGCGCCGCACATCGCGCTCGGCAAGCAACTCGCGTCGCAGCGCACGAGGGTCTGCTGCACCGTTAGGTGACATCTGAGTTGGCTTGCCGTGACGGTGAGCTGGCCCGATGCCTGGATGCGGGTGGTCAGGCCCGCCAAGGACGGCGAGGTCCGGAGCCCAGCGCGTCCCGCGGCGGCTGTGCCGCCGCGGGATCGGCCGTGTGCGGGAGGGCGGCGACCCGCACGAGTGCGCACGGGGCCAGTACGCCCATGTCCCGCAGGAACAGGAGTCGCAGGAACCGCCGCTGGAGCGGGCCTTGAGCCTGAGCGAATCCTGAAAGAAAGCTGTGAACGGTCGCCGCGCTGTGCCGAGGGGAACCATGCTGCGGGCCATGGACGAACGCACGGCCGTGCGCAGGCTGCACGACCGCCTCGGCTTCGGCCCCCGGCCAGGCGACCTCGACATCGGCTTCGACGCGACTCTCGACCGCCTGCTCGGCCCGGCCGCGCCGGACGGGCCCGCTCCGCCGCAGCTCACGCCGCTCGACAAGAGCGCGACCCAGCAGCGTGCCGACGACGAGAAGAAGCTCGTGCTGTGGTGGCTCGACCGGATGGTCGCCACGACCACACCGGTGGTCGAGCGCCTGACGTGGTTCTGGCACGGGCACTTCGCGACCAGCGAACAGAAGGTGCGCAGCCCGTTCCTGATGCTGGCGCAGAACCAGACGTTCCGGCAGCTCGCGCTCGGCCCGTTCGCTCCGCTCGCGAAGGCGATGATCACCGACCCGGCGATGCTCGTGTGGCTCGACGGCAACGCCAACCGCAAGGGCACGCCGAACGAGAACCTCGCGCGTGAGTTCATGGAGCTCTTCACCCTCGGAATCGGGCACTACGGCGAGAACGACGTGCGCGAGGCCGCCCGTGCGCTGACCGGGTGGACGGTGAAGCGCGACGGCGGCACGCAGGCGCAGTTCGCCGCGAACCGGCACGACAGCGGCGAGAAGCAGATCCTCGGCCAGAAGGGGAAGTTCGACGCTGCTTCGTTCGCCGACCTCGTGCTCGCCCGGCCGGAGTCGCCGAAGTTCGTCGCGTCCCGGCTGTGGGCGCGACTCGTGTCGTCGACGCCGCCGGGTGACGACGTGCTCGGCAGGCTCGTTGCCGCGCAGGACGTCCGTTCGTCTCTGCGGGCGATCGCGACGGAACCGGCGTTCCGTGATCCCGCGACGACGCTGGTGAAACAGCCCGTCGAGTGGCTCGCCGGGCTGATGCGCGCTCTTGGCGTTCGTCCGTCCACTTTGGATGAGCAGGCGCAGGCGAAGCTGCTGGGCGGCCTTCGTGGCATGGGCCAGGTGCCGTTTCAGCCGCCGAGCGTCGGGGGATGGGCGGCCGGTGGCGCCTGGCTCACCACGGCGTCGGGTGTGTCGCGCCTGCAACTCGCCCAGCTCGTGACGTCGCACGCGCAGCTGGCCGGCTCGGACCCCGGTGCGGTGCTCGGCGTCGACAGGTGGTCCGACCGCTCCCGTGCCGCGTGGCAGAGCGTGGCGTCGAACCCCGCGCAGGCGGTGGCCATCGCCGCGTGCGCACCGGAATACGTGGTGAGCACATGAACAGGATGACCCGGCGCCGGTTCCTCGCGTTCTCCGGCGTGACCGCCGCGGGCGCGCTCGCGTTCGGCGCGACCAGGGTGAACTGGGACGACCTGATGAGCGCCGCGGCGCACGACCCGCTCGACCCGAAGGCGGGCGTGCTCGTCGTCGTGACCCTCTACGGTGGCAACGACGGCCTCAACACCGTGGTCCCGGCGTCCGACCACGCCTACCAGGACGCCCGGCCCGACCTCGCGTACAAGCCCGAGGAGGTGCTCGACCTCGGCGACGGCCTCGGTCTCAACCCCGGCATGAAGGGCCTGAAGGGGTTGTGGGACGGACAGGGTCTCGCGATCGTGCGCGGCGTCGGCTACCCGACGCCCGACCACAGCCACTTCCGTTCCATGGCGATCTGGCAGACGGCGTCGCCGAAGTCGTCCGTACCGACCGGCTGGCTGGGCCGGTGGCTCGACGCGACCGGCGCGAACCCGTTGCACGCGCTGTCCGTGGAACCCGTCCTGCCACCGATGCTGGCGGGCGCGCAAACCGCCGCCGCGTCGTTCCCGCTCGGCGGCCTCGCGCTGCCGAAGGGCCAGCTCGGCGAGGCGTTCGCGATGCTCGGCAAGCCGGTCACCGGCGAGGAACCGTGGCAGGCGCGGGCGGCGAAGTCGATCGCCGACCTGCACGAGGCCGTGAAGGTGTTCGGCGCGCACAGCAGCAAGACGGACAAGACGAGCAAGACCGGCGCCCTCGCCGGGCAGCTCGACCTCGTCGCGTCGCTGATCGAGGCGGGCGTGCCGACGCGGGCGTACTCGGTGTCGCTCGGCGGCTTCGACACGCACGCCGACGAACGCGGCACGCAGCAACGGCTGCTGACCGAGCTGGACGGCGCGTTGACGAAGTTCGTCGAACGCATGAAGAAGACCGACCGCGGTAAGCAGGCTGTCGTGCTCGTGTACTCGGAGTTCGGCCGTCGCGTGAAGGCCAACGCCAGCGACGGCACCGACCACGGCACGGCCGGACCGGTGTTCGTCCTGGGGGACAAGGTGAAGCACGGCTTCTTCGGCGCGCAGCCGAGCCTGTCCGACCTCGACAACGGCGATCTCAAGCAGACGACCGACTTCCGCGACGTCTACGCGACCGTGCTCGCCGACGTTCTCGGTACCGACCCCGGCAGAGTCCTGCCCGACCACTCCGGCCGCGTCGACGGGCTGTTCACGGCTTAGTGGTCAGTTCAGGATGAGCTGGCGTGTCGGCTTTGCCTGCGGGACAGGACATTCCAAGATCGTGGTGTGTGCGAGGGGTCCTGAGCGACGAGCTGTGGGCTCGGCTGGAACCGCCGCTGATCCCGCTCATCGACGCCATCCCACACCCATGCCGTGATCTTGAAACGTCGTGCCCTGCGGGCAAAGCCGTGCGCCAGCTCATCTTGAACTGCTCACTTGGCACCGTGGTGTCCGCGGTGTGCTCACGAGCCCGAGGCGATGCGCGCGATGCGCGGCCCCGCGATGAACACGTAGTCGCGCACGTTGAGCACCACGGAGCGGTCGAGCCTGGCGGCGTTGAAGTAGATGACCTCGTGGTCGAGCAGGCCCACGTCCACCACGACGTCAAGCCTGTCGTGCAGCGGGAACGGCGGGATGGAGCCGACCGCGGCCCCGCCGTACTCCTCGGCGAGCTCCGGGGGAGCGAGGCTCGCGTCCTTGCGCCGGTAGAGCCGCTTCAACGCCTTGAGATCGACCTTGCGGTGGCCCTCGACCACGACCAGCACGAACCGGGACGTGCCCGCCTTGGTGCGGACCTCGGTGACCAGGCACTTGGCCGCCGCGTGCAGGTCGTGGCCACGGGTCCGGCTCGCCCGTTCCGTGTTGCCCTCCGGCGCGTGGTGCAGGACGGTGTACGGCACGCCGTGCGCGTCCAGCAGGCGCAGGATCGTGGCGAAACCGTCAGTACTCACACTCCACCTTGTTCATCGCGCACACCACGTCGTCGAAGACCTCTTCCAGCCCCATCAGGACGTCCACGTCGCCGGTCGCCGTGATCAGGCCCGCGCGAAACGCCTCGCCCGGCATCAGCTCGCGCTGTGCCATCCGGACGGCGGTCTCGTAGGTGTAGCTGAGCGAGGCGTCCGGGGAGGTCGCCTCGCCCGGTGACAGCACGACCTTCTCGACGCCCACGTTCAGGGTGAGCGGTGGAGCGGAGGTGATGTTCAGCTGCAGCAAGCAGGAACGGTCCGGCAGCTCGTCCACCAGGTCGTCCTCGACGATCCGCGACGTGACCGCCTGTGTCCACTCCGGACTGAGAAATCGCATGGGAACCTCACAGGTATTGCGATACCACGGACAGGATTGATTCGGCCTGCCTGCGAACGGAGTGGTGCTCGCGGACGTAGGCGCTCGCGGCCTCGCCCTTGCCCTCACCCGAACGCCAGGCGTTGTGGGCGGCGCGCAGTTGCGCGGCCGCGTGGTCCTCGTCGACCAGCCAGTAGTCGCCCGCCGGGCCGTAGCTGCCCACGAAGTCGGCCACGAACTCCTCGCCGGGCGCGTCGGCGGGCACCTTGACCGGGCAGCGGATGGGCCACGCCCACGCGTCGTCCAGATAGTCGATCATGCCGGAGTTGTGGGCGCACACGAGCTCCATGCCGCACGCCATGGCCTCCAGTGGTGGCAGGCCGACGCCCTCGCCCTTGGACGGCCACAGGAAGCAGTCGTGCGACTGGTACGACTCCAGCACCCGGCTGGGGTCGCCGTCCGACCTGACGACGTTCACCCGCGGGTCGGAACGAGCCGCGGTCTTGATGTCGTGGCCCAGTTTGCCGCGGTTCAGGATGGTGAGCTCCCAGTCCGGTGAACCGCCGCTCGCCGCCTGGAAGATGCGGATCGCGGCGACCACGTTCTTGCGCGGGGTGAGCGCGCCGATGATCAGCACCCGGAACCGGGGGCCGGGCGGATGCGCGACGGGTGTGAACACGTCAGTGTCGATCCCGGAGGTCAGCACGGACATCGGGATCGTCACGCCTGCTTTCTTCCAGGTCTCGTACTGGAAGCTCGATGTGACGATCAGATGCGTGCACTCGTTGACCCACGACGCGAAGCACGGCGGGACGGAGTCGGTGTCGTGCTGGGTGATCGCGATCTTGATCGGGGACGGGTTCTCCCGCAGCACCGGGTCGAACGGCGTGGTCATCGCGACCGCGATGCGCGCGGGCGATGCGGTGGAGGCGGCCGCACGCACGACGGAGTCGTCGACGTAGAGGCATTCGGCTTGGTAGCCAGCCGCGTGCTGGTACTGGCTCGGGTGCAGTCGCGCCTCCACGCCCAGCCGGCACAGGCCGCGCCACATGTCCAGCGCCTGGCGGCCGTAGCCGCGAACCCCGTCGATCGGACCCCACCAGTCGATCAACGGGCGCTGGTCGGCTGTTCTGGTCGGCAGCTCCTCGGCGATGTCCGACAGGTCGATGTGCAGGTTGTGGTCGTCGGACCGGTGCGCCAACGCCTCGGTCGTCACCTTGGTCCAGGTTCCGGGTGGCAGCCGTTGACCGTCCAGGGTGGTCTCGTCCGCGTTGCGGTTGAGTACGGCGATGGTGCGTCCCGGTGGCAGGCCGGTGAACTCCAGGCCGTCGCCGAACTTCGACTCGTGCTGCCGCCAACCCAGGCGCGGGCGGTCCCAGTAGTACCAGAGCGTCGTCATGTCTGCTCCTGTCCGTAGCCGGTGACGAGGTGGCGACAGCGGTTGAGGAACTGGCTCACCTCGCGTCCGGTGGTCACGCGGTGGTCGAACGTGGCGGTCACGCAGATCGGCGCGCCGGGAAGGGTCCGGTCGCCGCCGAGACCGATGGCCAGCGCCTGACCGTGGTTGAGCAGCGGCTGGAACGACAGGACGTCCTCCATCGACAGATCGCTGATCGTCACGCCGCCGCCGGTCACGTCGGACACGGTCAGCTCGTCGTTGAGGTAGCGGGAGACCAGTTCTCCCAGCCGCCGCTCGGTCGCGTCCAGGTCGAGCCGGTCGGCCTCGTGCACCACGCCGACCTTGAGCGAGTCGTCCAGGTCGATGGCGATGCCGACGTCGATCGACTCGTGTGTTCGGATCCCGTTGTCGAACCAGGAGTTCAGGTTCGGGAACTCGGCCAGCGCCGACGCCACGGAATGCACCACGGTCGCCAGCAGCCGCACCGACGGCACGGTGGCCTTCGCCGCGAACTCGCGCACACCGGCGCCTTCGAACTGGACCGAGATGGCCGCGTTCAGGACGTTGGCCTCGGCGAGCCGCCGCACCTCCAGTTCCTTGGCCCGGCTCAACGGTTCTGCCGAGCCGGCCGACTGAACGTCCTGCAGCGTCACCACCGGCTGGCCGGCGAACTGCGAGAGCTCCACACCGTGTTCCTGCGCGTAGCGCAAGGCTGCAGGGGACACCCGTTGCCCGTCGGCTTCCGGGGCAGGTTCGGCTTCCTGAACCCGCCGCGCCCGCGCGTCGGCCAGTTCGCCCTCGTCGGCGCACACGTAGGCGACGACCTCGCCCACGCGCGCCTCGTGCCGCAGTGCGACGGCGGGCACGACGTACCCCGCCGACGGGGCCTGGATCTCCACGGTGACCTTGGAGGTCTCCACCTCGAGCAGCACGTCGCCCTCGTCGACCCGCTGGCCGTCCTCGACGAACCAGCCGAGCACGACCGCGGACTCGTCGTTCGCGCCTTCCTGCTTCAGCTTGATCTCCGTGATCACGGCTCACCCACCACCTCGAGCGCCGCCATCACGATGTCGCCGGGTTCGGGGAACACGTCGCGCTCCAGCTCCTTCGCCGCCGGTATCGGCGTCTCCTTCGGCAGCACCCTGCGCGCGGGAAGGGCGCAGGCCTCCTCGACGAGCTGAGCCAGCAGCTCCGAGCCGAAGCCCGCGAAGCCCGGCCCCTCCTCGGCCACGACGACACCGCGCCCGGCGGTCAGCACGTCGAGCAATCTGCGCCAGCGCAACGGGTAGATCTGAGTCGGGCACAGCACCTGCGCCAGCACGTCGTGCTCGGTGAACAGCAGGTCGGCCGCCGCGAGCAGGTAGTCGGCCATGCCGCCGTAGCCGACGAGCGTGACGTCGGCGCGACCGCCCGCCGACACGCGTGCGACCGGGAAATCCTCTTCGGACAGTTCGAGCGTGAACCCGTGCGGCACAGTCTCTCCCAGCCGGCGGCCGTACAGGAGCTTGTTCTCCAGGAACACGGTCGGCCCGTGGCCGCCGCGGCACAGCGCGGCGATCAGCGAACCCGGGTCCACCAGGCTGTTGGACGCCACGACCCGCAGTCCCGGCGTGCCGACGAACAGCCGGTCCAACGTCTGGCTGTGGGTCGGGCCGTAGCCGCGCCGCCCTCCCATCGGGGTGCGGACCACCACGTCCACCGGGTCGGCGCCGGGGCCGCGCAGGAACGCGATCTTGCTGGCCTGATTGACCAGCTGGTCGGTCGCCAGCGTCATGAAGTCGCCGAACATGATCTCGACGAACGACCTCATGCCGCACATGGCGAGACCCGTGCCGATGCCGGTGATCGCGGCCTCCGAGATCGGCGTGTTCAGGACCTTGTCCGGATGGTCCTCCGACAGGCCCCTGGTGACCTTGAACGCGCCACCGTACGGCGCCTTGATGTCCTCTCCCAGCAGGATCGTGTCCGGGTTCGCCCGCATGCCCGCCGCGAGGGCTTCGTGCAGGGAGTCGACGAACCGCGGGCCGTCGAGCCGCACGGCTCGCAGCCGCAGCGGGGGATCGTCGTCGATTTCGGTGTGCGGGAGGGGTTTGGGCGACCTGCGTGCGTCGGCGGTCACGGAGTCCACGACCCGCCGCACGTCCGCGACCATGTCGGCGACACCGGGTTCGCCCGAGGCGACGATGCGGTTGAGCGGGTCGTGCTCCTCGAACCGCGCGACCTCCTCCTCGCTGCGGTCGTCATCGCCCTTGGAGTGCGCCCGCAGCCGGTACGTCGACACCTTCAGGAAGAACGGTGCGCCCGCGCGGACGCGCTCGACCGCCTGGCCCGCCGTGTGCCACAGGTGCTCCCACTGCCAGGTGTTCGCCGACGCGGTCTCCACGCCGAACGCCGAGGCGCGCGCGACGATGTCACCGGCGAGCACCTCGGGCTGCTGGGTCGACTGCGCGTATCCGTTGTCCTCCAGCACGAACAGGATCGGCAGACGCCACAACGCGGCGATGTTGAGCACCTCGTACAGGACACCTTCGCCGAGCGTCCCGTCGCCGATGAACGCCACCGCGATCCGGTCGTCGCCGCGGAGCTTGCCCGCGAGCGCGGTGCCCGCCGCGATCGGCAGGCAGCCACCGAGGATCCCGGTCGACAGAAACCCTTCCCGGCACAGGTGCTGGCTGCCGCCACGGCCTCCGCAGGTGCCCGCCGAGCGGCCCATCACCTCGGCGATCAGCCCGAGCACGTCACCGGTCGCCGCCAGGTAGTGGCCGTGACAACGGTGGTTGGAGAACACCGCGTCACCGTCGCGCAGGCGGTCACCGATCACCGCCGCGCTGAACTCCTGGCCGATGCACGTGTGCACCGTGCCGGACAGGGTGCCCTCGGCGAACAGCTCCAGCAGGCGTTCCTCGACGGCCCTGATCAGCAGGGCGGTGTGGATGATCCGGGCCCGCTCCGGCGTGGGCGGGCCGAGTGCGCCCGGATCGGTGCGGATGGTCACACTGGACATCCGCGATCACGCCGTTCCCTTGGTGCGTGCCATCCGCTCCCGCAGCCCGCGTGGCCGCATGTCGGTCCACACCTCGTCGATGTGTGCGAGACACTCCTCACGCGACCCGCTCGGGCCGTTCACCCGCCAGCCGCTCGGCAGCTCCCTGCCCTGCGGCCAGATCGAGTACTGCTCCTCGTCGTTCATCACGACACCAGGCACGATCCTGCGATGGCAAGTGGGCCTACCCGAACCGGACCGGACGCCCGCCACTCGATGACACAGTGGTGGCGTTGGTCGAGCGGATGGCACGAGAGAACACCGGCTGGGGCTACCGCCGGATCCAGGGCGAACTGCTCAAGCTCGGCTACCGGGTCGCCGCCTGGACCGTCCGCCGTGTTCGGTCAGCAACTGCGCGCCCGTGCGCGGCGGCGCACGGCGGCTTCTCGGTCGCACAAGTGACGTAGATGCAACGGCAGCGCCAAGGAGAAGGAGTGTCGGCAAGGTGTCGATGCCGCGCGGGGCCGGCGTGGACACGCACGGGGTTCCGCGGTCAACCGGAGCGCGCACCGTGACGGCCTGTTCGCCGTCGGCTGAGGGTGATTGTCTACTGTGGCCGGTCATGGACGTCGCGGTCATGACAGTGGCCGGTACGCCGGTGCCGGCGGTGCAGGCTCGCGTGGGCAGGCCGTGCATGAGGAACATCGTGGACACCGCCACGACACCTACTCCGCGGGGGTGTTGATCGCGGCATTCGACGAAGGTGGTCGCGGCCAGTTGGCTTACGCTGACAACTACTGTGCATCGTACTAGTTGCCTGCTTTGGAGCCTTTTGTCCGCTCTCACAGGCCGATCGTCTGATGACACAAGCGTGTCTGGCCAGCAGAATTCCCAAGGGCTTGTTCGCGTCGTGAACGGAATCGTTGCCGTGGGATGCGGTGGCGTCGGTACCGGGGGTGCGAGTTGAGGCGGTCGAGGTCGGCGGTTGTGGGAAGTCTGTTCAGCCTGGTGCTGCTGGGCTCCGCGGTTCCGGCCAGCGGAACACAACCGGATATGCGGCCGCCGGCGGGAACCGTTCTGGACAATTTCGCCTACGTCGGGCATGCCGGGCTCGACGGGTTCGGTGATTACGGTGACCTTTACGCTCACGGGAACTTCGCCTACGTCGGCAGCCGTTGCGCCGCCGCGCATCAGGGCGGTGACGGTGTCCAGGTCGTCGACATCGCCAATCCGCGCCGGCCACGGCTGGTGAGCAAGCTGCCGAACCCGTCCTTCACCCGCGCCGAGGACGTGACCGTGCTCGACGTGCACACGCCGTCGTTCACCGGCACCCTCGCGGTGGTCGGCATCCAGGCGTGCTTCGGCAGCGGCCACGAGCAGGAGGTCGTGCCCGGTGTCCGGCTGTTCGACGTGACCGACGCGGCGCACCCGGCCCTGCTCGGGCACTGGGACTTACCGCAAGGGACTGTGGGCTGCCATGAGATCGACGCCGTGCAGCGCGCCGATGGCAAGGTGCTCATCGCCTGCGCCCGCAACCTCGTCGACCACCGCAGGAGCAACGGCGCGACCGCGCTCCACCTGATCGACGCCACGAGCCCGGCCAGCCCGCAGAAGCTGACCGACTGGTCGCTCAACCTCAACCCTGATCAGGGCGTCGGCTGCTCGGCCGTCCAGTTCGCGCACAGCGCGCGCTTCGAGGACGGCGGCAACTCGGTGTACGTCTCGTACTGGGACGCCGGGACCGTTCATCTTGACATCGCGCAGCCCGCCACACCCGTGGTGGTCAGCGACACCAAGATCACGCCGCCGGACGAAGACGGCGACAACCACTCGATGACCCTTGCGAACAACGGCAAGTGGCTGATCATCAACACCGAGGACACCTCCCCGGAGGACTGCCAGGGTGAGTCCGCCTACGGCGGCTGGGGCGAGGTCCACGTCTACGACAACACCAATCCGCAGCGGCCGTCCTTCCTGGGCACCTTCTCCACCGCCGACAGCCGGTCGACACGCACCGACGGGGAGTTCACCGACCACAACACCGAAGTCGCTCGCAACGGCCAGTTCTTCTCCTCCTGGTACTCCGGCGGGATCGTGTGGTGGACGATGACCGAGCACGGCGTCAGCGCCCAGCGCGGCCAGTTCGTGCCGCCACCGCCGGGCAACGGTTCCCCGCCTTCGGTCTGGGGTGTCTTCGTCGACAGGACCCACAACGTGATCCTGGCCAGCGACATGCAGAGCGGCCTGTGGATCGTCAAACCCGACAAGCTCGGCACGCTCTGACTTCGGGAGGCATTCGATGCGCCGCTCGCGCCTGTTCGTTTCGCTGATCGCCGTGTGCGGCCTGGCTGCCGGCAACACCGCCTACGCCGCCGAGTCGCCGGCCGGACCCGTCTCGGCGCAGAACGTCACCTGGCTGGCCCATGCGGACACGCCCTCCTCGGCGGCCGGGCTGGCGTTCATCGGCTATCCGGGACGGCACGACTCGGACGTGATGTTCGCGGACGGGGTGTTCGGCCTGCGCGCGTGGTCGCTGGACGATCCCCGGCACCCGAAGCAGATCGGCGACCTTCCCGCGTCGGTGCTGGCGCTGCCGGGGGACGACGTGAGCAAGGGCTTCTGGGAAGGCGAGCACCTCCAGGTCGACCCGGTGCGCAAGCTCGTCTTCCTCACGCGCGATCCGCGGGCCTTCGGCGGCAACAAGCAGACCGGAACGTCCGGCATCTACCTCGTCGACGCCCACGACCCGCACCACCCGCGGCTGATCGGCTTCCACGAGGAGCCCGGCGGGCACACCTCGCAGTGCATCAACCGCTGCCACTACCTGTGGAGCGGCGGCCCGTCGCACACCGGCACCGGCAACCAGCCGCCGGACTGGCAGGGCCAGCCCGCCTGGGTCACCGACGTGAGTCACCCCGAGCACCCCTACACCTTCCCGACGCCGGTGGACCTGCACCGCGACGACGGCGTCACCGGCTACGTGCACAACACCGACGTCGACGCGGCCGGCATCGCCTGGACCTCGGGTGCCGGAGGCGTGCGCGGCTACTGGACCACCGGAATTCACTTCGACCCCGTCCAGGGACGGATCCGGCCGGCCACCGCGGCGGACCCGGTTCCCCACGCCGGCGGGAAGATCATCAGCCCGAACAACCCCACCTACACCTTCGACCACAACTCCTGGCACCCGCTGCGTTCCATCGGCGGCTTCGCACCGGGCGAGCTGCTGTTCGTCACGGACGAGGACTTCGGCGACACCTGTGCGGACGCCGGGCGCCTGCTGATCGTCTCGCTCAAGGGCAGCTACGGAGGCCAGGCCTGGCGCTCCACACCCGAAAACCCCTTCCGGCTCACCGTGATCGGCGACTGGGGGCCGGTCGGCAGCCCCGGCGAGCAGCCCAACGCCGACTGCTCCGCGCACTACTTCGAACCTCTGCCCGGCGTCGGTGACGGCAACATCCTCGTGCAGGCCTTCTACGGTCAGGGCACCAAGTTCATCGACTTCTCGGACCCCCGGCACCCGGTGCAGGTCGGCTACTTCTTCCCTGAGGGCAGCGAGGCCGCCGCTCCCGCCTATCACGACGGGCTGGTCTACGCCGCCCAGTACTCGGGAGGGATCGACGTTCTGCGCTTCACGCCTCCCAGGAGCTAGTTGTCCACAATGGATCGGGCGTCGCCGTCAGGGCCGCGTGGCGGCGGCGAGGAACAGGCCGACGTCCAGTGCCATCAGGTTCGCCCAGTGCAGGTCGCCGTGCACGGTTTCCCAGTGGCGTACCACGGGATTCGCCGAGTTCCCGAACTGCTGCTGGATGCGGCCGGTGACCAGGGCCTGATCGGCGTTGACCCGGTCGGTCGGCGTCGCCGCGACAGCTCAGCGCGTTGCTGCCGCCACTCCTCCCACTCGTAGACGTCGAGAACCCGCGGCTTGGACAGCGTGGTGAACACGGTGGCGTCGAGGTTCCCGGTCCAGAATTCGCCGCCGGTCCACTGCTTGCCCTCCGACACCACCCGAAGCCAGAGCCGTCGGCCGGTTGCTGCCAGTACCGGTGCGCTGATCGACCGGTCCAGCCGGCCGAGCCGGGGTGCGTCGGTGACGGTGAGACCGAAGTGGTCCGCAGCGTGGCTGAGGTTCTCGTGCATCCACTGCCGGAACCGCACGTCGGCTTCACTCAGGTCGACGCTCACCGCTGGGCGGTCGAGCACGGGTGGGGGTTCAAGCTGTTCGGGCACGGCATCCTCTCGCGTTGGCGTTCGCCGAGCGCGTGGTGAGATTTCCTTGGTACCGCTTGGAAAACGTCCAAGCGAGAAGCCGAAGGGGTCATGTCCACGATCGGGGGAGTGCTGGGCGAGTTGTTGCGCTTGCCTGAGCGTTCACCGTCTGACGAGTTTGTGCGTGCCGAAAAGTACGTCCGTGCAGGTCGCGGATCTCGGCGCGTGTCTGGCGGTCGTCGGGCATGATCGCGTGCCGCGCTGGTCCGCTTCGCTTACCTTGCCGTCGCCCGACTCTGCGCCGGCTCCGCGGATCAGCTGGGACTTGCCCATGCTCGCGTCGCCCTCGACCAGGACGACGGAGGGTGCGTGTCGGACGGTGCCATACCCATTTATCGGAGCCGCGGTACCCACTCAAATCCGATCCCCATTGTTTCCGCCGGACGTGCAGCGCACTGTTCCGTCGGGTCTGCGGACGCTTCCGCCGGTCCACTTCGGACGAGAGGGAGAAAGTGAAACCAGTCATGAACAACAGGCGCCTCACCGGGGCGGTGCTCGCTGTCTCCGTCGCGGTCGCCACGCTCCTCGCGCTGCCCGTGGCGTCGGCGTCGGCCGACACCTCCGACCCCTCCAGCCCGCCCGCCCGGGAACTGACCCAGGAGCAGTCGGACCAGCTCAACCAGGTGGCCACCAACCACTCTGCGCTGGGTGTCTTCAGTGATGCGTCGGTTCCGGTGGTGGTGCTGCCTGCGGGCACCTCGGCCGAGCAGAAGGCGAGCACCGTGGCGGACCTCCCCGCCGGTACGAACGCCGAGGTCAGGATCAGTCAGTTCACCAAGGACGCGCTGGACGCGCTCCAGGTGACCGCGACCGACCGGAAATGGGATGCCGACGCGGGCAAGTACGGTGTCGGCACCTTCTACGACGCCGGTCAGGACAAGGTGGTGGTGCAGACCGAGGCCCCCGCGTCGGTCACGGACTCGCTGGTCACCGCGCACCCCGGTCAGATCGACGTCGAGCAGGCACGCCTGGAGTCCCAGGCCACTAGGTACGACGCCCCGAGCCCGTTCTGGGGCGGGGCCGCGCTGACCAACGGCGGAGCCAAGTGCACGTCGGGGGTCACCGTCGAGAGCGTCTTCACCGGGGACCGTTCGCTGACCACGGCGGCGCACTGCTACCAGCTGGGCGAGATCATCTACAACCGGCACACCGACGGCGGCATCGGCATCTGGATGGGGAACATCAACGCGCGGGACACCAACCTCGACACGGAGTTCATCCACGGTGCCCAGTACGACGCCTTCCTGCACGCCGGAGGCTGGGAGCGGAGCACCAGCTCCGTGTTCGTGCACGACGCGGCCGCCTCGCGGCTGAACCTGAAGGTGTGCGTCAGCGGTTCGGTGTCGTTCGCCCACTGCGGCCACCCCATCATCCACAACTCGTACAGCTGGCGCTTCACCGGCGGCGACTCCGGTGTCACGGGCGGCAACGGCTTCCTCTACGACCGGGGCGGGATCAACAACGGGGGCCCGATCACGCAGGGCGGTGACTCCGGGGCTCCCATCTACGTGATGGACAACACCGGCTCCGCCGCGTTCATCGTCGGGCTGCACAGCGGTATCACGTACTACTGGGACGGCAACATCTGCCACTGCAAGAAGTGGGTGATGGCAGGGGTGAAGCTCGGCCCGGTTCTGCAGAACCACTCCCTCGGCCTCGTCAAGCGCTGAGCGAGCAGGAGAACGAGCACGGTGCCGGCCGCTGCCGGAGCAGCCGCCGGCACCACCTCCCTTCCCCACCCCTCTGCCATGCCGAACACACCCGGAGCCGCACCATGTCCCGCACCCGCAAACCCAGCACCCGCCCGGCCGCGTCCGAGGATCGAGGTGACGCGCGCCGCCTCGGCGGATGGCTGGCCGCCGGCCTCCCGCACCTCGGTGCCGTCACCGCCCTCGCCCTGGCGTTGATCGTGATCGCGTTCGTCCTCAGCGGCCCGCACATCGGGGAGACGGCCAACCAGACGCTCGGGGCCGGGGTCTGGACCGACCCGGCAACCTGGGCCGCGCTGCTCTACCGGACCGGTGTCACCACACTGACCTTCCTCCCGGCGGTCGTCGCCGCCTACGTCGCCCACGGCGTGGCGGGCCGCCCGGCGCTGTTGCCGGGCCTGCTCGGCGGTGTGGCCTCGCTGGGTACCGAGGGCGGCCTCCTCGTCGGCCTGCTCGCCGGTCTGCTCGTCGGAGCGGTCACGCTGCTGCTGAACCGGCTCACCGTGCCACGGGTGCTGCGGCGCGCCACGTCCATGCTGTTCCCCCTGATCACGACCGTGGTCACCGCTGGTGCGATCTTCGGGATCGGCGTGGTGGTGCTGAGGTCGGTGAGCGACTGGCTGCACGGGGAACTGGTCGACCTGCAGTTCCAGCACCCCGTCGGGCTCGGCGCGGTGCTCGGCCTGGCCGTGTGCGCCGACCTCGGCGGCGTGATCGCCAAGGCGGCGATCTCGTTCGGCGCGGAGCAGCTCAGCGGTCCGGACCCCGCACAGTTCAGCCCGGTCTACATGACGATCATGGCCGCCATCGTCGCGGCCGGAATGGTTCCTCCGCTGGCCCTGTCCCTGGCCACCGCGGTGCGCAGCCGGCTGTTCACGGAGTCCGAGCGGAACTACGGCAAGGTCTCCTGGTTGCTCGGCGCGGCCTTCCTCCCCGAGGGCGCGGCACCCTTCGTGCTGGCCGATCCGGTGCGGGTGATCCCGGCCGTCATGGCGGGCGGCGCCGTCAGCGGCGCTCTGGTCATGGAGTTCGGTGCCCGTGTCAGCTACCCCTTCGGCGGTGCCTTCGCCTTCCGGGAGATGAGCTCGCCACTGCTGTTCCTCGCCGCCGTCGCGGCCGGTGTTCTCACCGCAGCCGCGCTGACCGTCGGCCTCAAGAGCCTGCGCCGGAATCCGGCGGCGTGATCTTCTCGGCGATTCCTCGTTTCGGCACTGGTGTCGGTGGCCACGCTGTCCGCGCTCACCGGCACGGCCGCGGCTGGCCCCGTTCACGGCGAGTGGAGCCCAATTCGGACCGAGCGGAACGGACGCCGGCCGATCACCACCCCGACGGCCTTCGCTGTCAGGCATGTCGATCCGCTACCTGGTCAACACCCATCTGCACGGCGCCGCACCCGCGGCAACAGCTTGCTATCTCGCACGGCGGTGGTCATACCGCGGCGTAGACGTCCGACAGGGATTGGACGCCGAGCCCGACGGCGAGCAGCAGGTGCCAGAAGCGTCTTGCCCGGCTGCGCGGGATCGGACTCATCCCTGTGTGGAACTGGACACTGGCGGACGGTTTTCAGTGTCGTTGTCGACATTGTGACGTGCCCGGTTGCTGGCGCATTCTGTGAGCACCGGAGGCGAGGCAGGTGTCGATGAGCGAGGCGGAGTGGCAGGTGCGGCTGGAACTGGCGCCTGCCACCGGATCTTCAGCTACCTCGGCTGGATCGAAATGATCTTCAACCGCATCGCGGTGCGGGTGCCGGGGGAGGGGGGACCACCTGCTGATCAACCCGTTCGGGCCGATGTACCACGAGGTGACCGCGCGCAACCTGGTGAAGATCGATCTGGACGGCACCGTCCTGTCCGATTCGGACTGGCCGAATGGTGGCACACCACGACTTGGAGGGCGGCACCGTCGACCCGGCGAAGAAGCCGCTTGGTGGTGAACCTCGGGACCTGATGATGCTGCGCAACCACGGTCTGCCGGCACTGGGCCCGACGGTGTCGGCGACCGTCGCGGCGCTGTGGACACTGCAGCGGCCTGCGAGATCCAGCTGGCCGCCCAGTCGAGCGGACAGCCACCGACCGAGGGCCGCGGTCCACGCGGCACGCGAGTCCCTCCAGATGGGCGACCACACCGAGTCCGGCCGCAGCCTGCCCGAGGCCCCGCGTCGCGGGATCGACCCGGAAAGCGCAAGCCAGTCACCGGGAACTACCCCACAGATAGGAGTCCGTTTGTCCAGGCACTTCGATTCCCCGCTGTCACGCCGGAAACTGGGCCGCTACGCGGCCGGTGTCGGCGCCGCCGCCCTCTTGGGTGGTGGTGTCGCGAACGCGGCGACCGAGACGGCCGAGCACTACTACGCCAAAGCGCGAAGGCTGGCGGGGCGCGATCCCGTGCTGCTGGATCTCGTCGACGCCCTGAGCCGCGACTTCGTACTCCCCGACCTCCCGGCACCGGCTCCGGTGAAGGTCTTCGACAACGTCGCGGTGCTCAGCGTCGGCTGGGTTTCGGCGCTTGCCCTGTTCACCAGCGACGGCATCGTGCTGATCGACGCGCTCAACAGTCCCGCGGAAGCCGAGAACGTCATCGTGTCCGGGCTGCGCACCCTCGGCGCCGACCCCGCGACGATCCGGTACGTGATCGTCACCCACGGCCACTTCGACCACTTCGGCGGGGCGCAGTACCTCGCCGACACGTACGGCGCCAGGGTCATGATGTCGGCTGCCGACTGGACGTACCTGGCGGGCACCACGCAGCCCAACCAACCCCGACGCGACCTCGACATCAGCGACGGCCAGCAGCTCACCGTCGGGGACACCACCGTCACGCTCAACCTCACCCCCGGTCACACGCCCGGCAGTGTGTCACCGATCTTCCCCGTGCGAGACAAGGGAATGCCGCACACCGCGATGCTGTGGGGCGGCACGAGGCCACCCGACAGCGCGGCGGACCTGCGCACCTATCTGTCCTCAGTGGAGTTGTTGCGGAGCCGGATGAGCCGGGCACGCGTCGACGTGGAGCTGTCGAACCACCCGTTCTGCGACAACGGACTGGAACGTATCGCACAGCTGGGGAACGGGCGGAACCCCTTCGTCGTCGGGATGGCCGGGACACAGCGGTTCATGAACGTGATGGCCAACATGGTGCGCGGGCACATCATCGCCTCGGGCGGTTGAGAAAGGTGTGGCGCACTGGCCCGGTGCGCCACACCTCCGCGTTGACCGGTCAGGCTTGCAGGTCCACCCCTCGCGGTTCTCGGACCAGGGACACCGCGACCGTCGAGATCACCGCCAGCACCATGATGTAGACCCCGACCGAGATGACGCTGCCGGTCGACTTCACCAGTGCCTGTGCGATCGTCGGGGCGAACGCACCGCCCAGGATGGCGCCCAGGGCGTAGCCGATGGACACGCCGGAGTAGCGGACCTGGGGCGGGAACATCTCGGCGTAGAGCGCCGACATCGGGCCGTAGGACAGGCCGAGGCCGAACGACAGCACGACGATCGCCAGCGTGAACAGCAGTACGTCGGCGGTCTGCATGAGCAGGAACAACGGGATCATCCACACGAACAGCGCCGCGTAGCCGATCTGGAAGGTCCGCACCCGCCCGATCCGGTCGGACAGCCCGCCGCTCCACAGGGTGAAGACCAGCCAGCCGACGGCGCCTGCGATGGTGGCGGCGAGGAGGCTGGAGCGGGCCATGCCCAGGGACGTGCCGTAGCCGATGAAGTAGGCGATGAGCAGGTAGCCCGCGGCGTTCTGCGCCACGAAGATCAGCGCGGTCAGCACGACGTTGCGGGTGTGGGAGCGGAACAGGTCGCGCAGCGGCGCCGACGAGTGCGCCTTGCGGTTCAGCATCTCCTGGAAGACGGGGCTCTCCTCGACGATCCGCCGGATGACGTAACCGCCGACGATCAACACCACGGAGAAGAGGAACGGGATGCGCCAGCCCCAGGAGAGGAACTGGTCCTCGGTGGTGAGCGAGCTGGTCAGCCACAGCGTCCCGGTGGCCAGGATCAGGCCGACCGGGACGCCGATCTGCGGGTAGGCGCCGAACAGGCCGCGCCTGTCCCGCGGGGCGTGCTCGACAGCCATCAGCGCCGCGCCACCCCACTCGCCGCCTGCCGAGAAGCCCTGCACGATGCGCAGCACCACCAGCAGGACCGGAGCCCCCACCCCGATGCCGGCGTAGGTCGGCAGCAGGCCGATGAGCGTGGTCGCCCCGCCCATCAACAGCAGCGTGAGAACGAGCATCTTCTTGCGGCCTAGCCGGTCACCGAACCGTCCGGCGATGATCGCGCCGAGCGGGCGGAACAGGAAGCTGATGCCGATGGTGGCGAGCGAGACGATCTCGGCGAACCCGCCGGACGGCGCGAAGAACAGCGGGCCGAAGACCAGGCTCGCGGCCTGGGCGTAGATGAAGAAGTCGTACCACTCGACGGTCGTGCCGACGAGGGTGCTCGCGAGGACCCGGCGTTCCTCACGGGTGCGGGTGGGGGTGTCCACGCGAACGGATTCGGCGGATTCGGACATCGGAACCTCTCTGTTCTGATGGTCGCGGTGGTGGGGGACTGTTGGACGAAACCGGGCACCGCCGGGGGCTGGTGGGATCAGCGGGTGGCGCGGTCGAGCGCGACGATCGCCGACTCGTAGGGGCGGCCGGTGGCGTGCTCCAGACCGAGTTCGCACGTTCGGTTGCCGGACAGGTGCAGGTCGGCGTCGGCGGCGTGGACCTCCTCGACCTCGCGCCGGGTGGCACTCTCGGTGATCTCGCGGTGCAGGAACCCCCGGTCGCCGGCGAACCCGCAGCAGGTCGCTTCCAGCGGCTCGACGACGTCGTCGGCGACGGCCGCGGCCAGCGCCCGCAGGTCCGCGCCCAGACCGAGCCGGCTCATCGCGCAGGTCGGGTGCAGCACGGCACGGGCGACCCGGCGCCGCACGCTCGCCCGCGGCAGCAGCTCGGTGGTGACCCAGGCGAGCGCGTCGACGACGGTGATCGCGGCGTGGCGGCGCCGGTTCTCCTCGGTGAGCACCGGGGCGAGATCTTCCAGGATGCCCAGCGTGCACGAGGCCGCGTCGACGACGACGGGCAGCCGGCCGCCGTCGGACCAGGTCCACATGCGTTCGACGAGGTCGTTGGCCGCGTGCGCGCGGGCCTCGGGGAACCCCTTGCTGTGCCAGACCGTCGAGCAGCAGGACCCGGCTGTGTCGGCGGGCAGCCACAGGCGCGTGCCGGTGCGTTCGGCGAGTGCCGGCATGGCGCGGGTGATGGTCGCGTCCGCGCGGTCCCGGGGAGCGCCGAAGATCCGGTTGACGCAGGCGGGGTAGTAGACGGCGACGGCGTCGTCGGGGCGGACCGCGGCACCGCGCACCGGTTGGGCGGGTCCTGGCGTGGCGGGCAGCCATTCGGGCACCAGGCCGGTGCCGCCGAACCGCCGCACCAGCCGGGTCAGCGCGGTCAGCGACCGGTCGCCGGTCACGCGGGTGAGCAGCCGGGCGACGTCGAGCGCGACCCGGACCCCCACCTCGACGGCAGTCCACCGACGGGCCAGGACCAGCGCGACGCGGCGGGCCGTCCGGGACTGCCGGGCCTGGCGGTGCTGCTTCATCGCCGCGCCGGTGTCGATGCCCACCGGACAGGCCACCGCGCACGAGCTGTCCGCGGCGCAGGTGTCGACCGCGGCGTAGGTGTGTTCGGCGCGCAGCTGTCGGCTGTCGGCACCCAGGGCGTCCCGGCGGGCGATCTCGCGTCCGAGCGCGATGCGCTGCCGGGGTGTCGTCGTCACGTCACGGCTGGGGCACACCGGTTCGCAGAACCCGCACTCGATGCAACCGTCGGTGATGGGGTCGGCCGACGGGATCGTCTTGAGGTCGCGGATGTGGAGCAGGGGGTCGTCGGTGAAGAGCACGCCGTCGCCGAGGATGCCGGCCGGGTCGATCGCCTTCTTGACCCGGCGCATGTGACCCAGGAGCTGCTCGCCCCATTCGCGGCGCACGTAGGGCGCCATGTTGCGGCCGGTGCCGTGTTCTCCTTTCAGCGAGCCGTCGAACCGGTCGAGGACGAGGTCGACGATCTCGTCGACGCAGACCCGGTAGCGCTCGACGTCTGCGGGCCGGCTCGGGTCGAACACCATCGAGTAGTGCAGGTTGCCGGCCGCGGCGTGGCCGGCGACGGCGCTGTCGAAACCGTGGCGCTCCAACGTTTCGCGGAGCGCGACTGCGGCCTCGGCGACCCGGTGCGGGGGGAAGCAGGCGTCCTCTCCGAGCAGGATCGTGCCGGCCGGACGGCCGGCACCCAGCGCGGCGAGCAGTCCTTTGCGGACCGCCCAGTACCCTCGGGCGACGGCAGGGTCGCGGGTGAACGCCTTGGCACAGCCGGGAAGCACGTCGTCCGCGCCTTTCTCGAACACCTCCAGCTCCGTCGGGTCGGAGGCGCGGAACTCGATGAGCAGCGCGGCGTCGGCCTCGCCGATGCCGGCCATCCAGTCCGGGGCGCCGGCGATGTCGCGGGTGCTGCGGATCGACAGGTTGTCCATGAGCTCGACGGCGCGGGCGCCGAGCCGGACCAGCGACGGCACCGCACCGGCGGCGTCGGCCAGGTCGGGGAAGCGCAGGAACGCCGTGGTCGCGAGCTTGCCCAGCGGCACGGTCCGCATGGTGATCTCGTCGATGAAGCCGAGGGTGCCCTGGGACCCCACGAGGAGGCGCCGCAGGATCTGTGCCGGGGCGGTCTCGTCGAGGAACGCGTCGAGCCGGTAGCCGTTGGTGTTCTTGATGGCGAACTTGGCGCGGATCCGTTGGGCGAGCGCGGTGTCGGCACGGAGCTCGTCACGGATCGCTTCGAGTTCGGCGACCATCGCGGGTTCGGCCGCGGCGAGGTGGGCGTCGGCGTCCGGGTCGGCGGTGTCGACCACTGTGCCGGTCGGCAGCACGATCCGCAGCGCGGCGACGGTCCGGTAGGAGTTGTCGGTGACCCCGCACACCATGCCGCTGGCGTTGTTGGCGACCACCCCGCCGAGGCAGGCGGCGCTGGAGCTGGCCGGGTCCGGGCCGAGAACGCGGCCGTGCTTCGTCAGCCGCACGTTGGCTCGGGCCAGGACGACCCCGGGACCCGCACGCAGGATCTGGCCGTTCTCCTCGACCGCGACCCGGTCGAAGTGCCGGCGGACGTCGAGCAGGATGTCGTCCCCCTGGGCCTGGCCGTTGAGACTGGTCCCGGCGGCGCGCAGCACGACGCGGCGACCGTGGGCGGTGGCGAACCGGAACACCGCTGCGACGTCGTCGGCGTCCCTCGGCAGCGCCACCGCTCGGGGGACCAGCAGGTAGGGACTCGCGTCGGAGGCGTAGCGCACCCGGTCGGTCTCCGAGAGCAGGACCCGGTCGGCACCGAGGACCTCGATCAGGGGTTCCGGCTTCGTCAGCATGGGTTTCACGGCCTCCAGGTCGTCGTGGGAGCCAGCATGACGGCCTGTCACACGCTGCGACAATGTCCACTCGTAACATCCGAGAGTCGGATTGAATGTCCTGCCGAACATCGCCGAAAGAGGGCAGCCATGTCGTCGATCCCCCTGAGTGAGCTGGTCATGGCGCTGGGGCCGGGCATCGCCGAGCACGTGGCCGGACCGGCAGACGCCGCGGTGGCCGCGGTCGACCTGTTCGACCCCGACGAGGAGGGGGAGACACCGGTCCGCAGTCTGCAGCTGGCGATCGGACTGGATCCGCGGTCCCCGGAGGCGCTCGACCGGGCGCTGGCCGTGGTCGCCGAGCGCGACGGCGTGCTGGCCGTGCGGTCCCACCGCGACGGAGCGGAGTTCCTGCGCACCGCTGCCGACGCCGCCGGGGCCGCTGTCGTGGCGATCGACCCCGCGATGCCGTGGACTCGACTGTTCGGCCTGGTCTCCGCGCTGCTCGCGACCGCGGTCGACGGGGAACGCGGCGGTGGAGCCGACGCCGGCGCCCCTGGAGGAGGCGGCGACCTGTTCGCCCTGGCCAACTCGGTCGCGATCACGACCGGCGGCGCGATCGCGATCATCGACACCGACCGCACGATCGTGGCCTACTCCAGTGTGCCGGGCCAGCCGATCGACGAGCCGCGCCGCGCCGGGATCCTCGCCCGCCGGGTGCCCGACGACAACCTGCCCGACCACCTGATCGCCGGGCTGTGGCGCAGCAACACCGTGTACGCGGTCCGCCGGCCAGGACACCTGCCGCGGTCGGCGATCGTCATCCGCGCGGGGGACCGGGTGCTCGGCTCGCTGTGGGCCCTCTTCCCGGACGAGGCGGCGACGGTCGGCGTCGAGCCGCTGCTGATCGCCGCGGCCCGCACCGCGGCACTGCACATGCTCGTGGCACGCCGGCAGTTCGACGCCGACCAGGACGCGCGCGACCAGGCGCTGCGCAAAGCCCTGGACCGGCCGGGCGCCGCGACCGCGGTCCCGTGCCCGGCCACGCTGGTCTGCCTGGCCGAGACGGCCGGCGACAGCACGCGCACGAACCTGATGAGCGTGCTGGACGCGCTCGGTCCGGCCGCCCGCGCGCTCGGGTACGAGCCGGCGCTCGCCCTGGTCGGCGACATCGTGTTCGTGCACGTCCCGCACGTGGCGTCGGCGGTCCGGATGCCGGCGCTGCTCGACCAGCTGGCCCGGCGGGCGGCGGGGGTGTCGGCCGTTCCGGTCCATCTCGTCGACGGCGGTGTCGTCACCTCGCCGCGGCTGTTGCCCGAGCGGCGCGAGGACCTGGAGGGCACCGTGCGGCACCTGCGGGCGACCGGTGCGGCCCCAGGCCGGTACGCGCTGGCGGACCTGCGGATCGACCTCGTCGCACAGCGGCTCGTCGACGCGGTCCGCGCTGATCATCGACTGCGTTCCGGTCTCGGCGCCCGCATCACCGCCGACGATCGCGAACGCGGCACCGAGCTGGGCCGCACCCTGCTGGCCGTGCTGCGCCACGCCGGGGACGTGCGTGCGGTGGCCGAGGAGCTGTCGTTGCACCCGAACACCGTCCGGCAACGCCTGCGCCGGGCCACCGAGACCTACGGCATCGACCTGGCGAAGCCGGCCCAGCGCCTGGTGCTGGAGCTGGAACTGCGGGCGGGGTGGTGAGCGCACGTCCGAGTCGGAGAAGGACAGCGGAACGGGAAGCGGGTCGCACTCGTGCTCGGCGGATCAGGTGGCGCCGAGGTCCTCCCGGTCCTGGCTGCCGGAAGCGCGCAGTTCGGGGTGCCGGTCGCGGATCGCGGCCGCGTGCCGGACGTGCTCCGCGGTGAGCCGACCGGCCGCTTCCGCGTCGCCATCGCGCAACGCCTGGAGGATGCCGTCGTGATCACGCTGCAACGCGTCCGCGTGCTCGGTCGACCAGATCGTCGCGGGCGGCGTGAAGCGCACCCACAGCGCCTCGACGTACTGCAGCATCAGCGGTGACGACATCTCGTAGATCGCGAAGTGGAACCGCTTGTTGAGCCGGGACAGCTCGGCGGGTGCC
Organism: Lentzea sp. NPDC004782; assembly: GCF_040609115.1. Classification (NCBI taxonomy): domain Bacteria; kingdom Bacillati; phylum Actinomycetota; class Actinomycetes; order Pseudonocardiales; family Pseudonocardiaceae; genus Lentzea; species Lentzea sp. NPDC004782. The sequence goes on along the minus strand of NZ_JBEXJN010000024.1, from coordinate 86,637 downwards.
GTGCCGTCGCGCATGGCCCGTTCGATGTCGGCGTGCCGTGCCTCGACGGTGCGCAGGCCTTCCGGGGTCATCCGCTCGACGGCCGTGCTCGCCGCGACGGCCTCCACGGCGGCGCGCAGGCGATAGAGGTCGGCGGCGGTGTCCGGTGTCATCTCCCGGACCGTGGCGCCTCTGTGCGTGGCGTAGTCGATCACGCCGTCGGCCTCGAGCATGCGCAGTGCCTCGCGTACCGGGGTGGGGCTGACGCCGTAGCGCTTGGCCAGCACCGTCTGCTTGATCAGCTCGCCGGGGCGGATGGTGCCGGACGCGACGTCCTCGCGGATCCGGTCGGCAACCCAGGCGGTGCGGCTCTGCGGGGGAGACGCGGAGCTTCCGTTGGTCATTCGACGTCCTTCGGTCCGGAGGCCTGATCTCTACAGTCTATGGGATATGGGAAATCGGCCCTGGATCCTCAGGTGTAACCTGTAGACAACACTCTATAGACTATGTAGCTTCTCTCGCACGCCGCCGACGCCGGTGGCCCCCACCAGCCGAGCGGGAGGGTGCAATGGCTGCACATACCGGTTTGACCTGGCATGTCGCGGAGTGGATCGTCGAGCAGGGGCACCGGCCTCTGCCCGCCGAGCTTGATCGGCACCTGCGGCGGATGACCCTCGACGCCGTTGCCGGGATGGTGGCCAGCTCGGCCGGGCCCGTCTCGCACGCGGTCGCGCGACATGCGGCGGCCCTGTACCCCGGCGACGAGGTGACCGCGATCGGTCACGGGCGTGCCTCGGTTCTCGGTGCGGCCCTGGTCAACGGCACGAACGGGCACGGCATCGAGTCCGACGAGGGGTACACCCCCGGGAGCATGCATCCCACGTCCGTGGTGCTGCCGGTGGTGTTCGCGCTCGGCCAGAGCACCGGCGCCGACGCGGCACGGGTGCGGGTGGCGGCTGCGATCGGGATGGAGCTGGCGTGCCGGATCGCGGCGGCCGGTCACCCCGCGACGCGCGACCGCCACTTCCACAACACGCCGCTCGGCGGTGTGTTCGGCGCGGCGGCCGCGGCGGCCGTGCTGCGCGGCCTCACGGTCGGGGAGACGGCGAACGCGCTGGGCATCGCCGGGTCGCACGCGAGCGGGCTGTTCGAGTTCCTCGGCGACTCGGCCGAGGTCAAGCGGTTCCACCCCGGCAAGGCCGCGCGGGACGGCATCGCCGCCGCGGACCTGGCGACGTGCGGACTGACCGGGCCGACCACGGTGCTGGAGGGTGCCGACGGGTACTTCGCCGCCTACGCGGGGCCGGTGGGGGAGGCGTGGTCGCCGGAACGGGTTCGCGACGGCCTCGGCGAGCGGTGGGTGTTGCTCGGCACGTACGTGAAGCCCTACCCGTGTTGTCGGCACGTGCACGGTGCGATTGACGGCGCGTTGGCTCTGCGTCAGGAGCACGGCATCGATCCGTCCGAGATCGAGGCGGTGCGGGTGGAGACCTTCCCGATAGCGGCCCGGCACAACGGCACCGGCCTGGACACCGTGCTGCAGGCCCAGCTCAGCCTTCCGTACACGGTCGCCGTCGCGCTCACCCGCGGCGCGGTGACGTTGAGCGACTTCGCCGCGGACGCCCGCTCCGACGCCGCCGTCCGCGCGCTGATGAACCGCGTCACCGTCACCGTCGACCCGGACGCCGACGCCGCCTACCCCCGGTCGGGCCGCCCGGCCCGCACCACGGTCGAACTGAGCGACGGGCGCACCGTCGGCACGTGGGTCCAGCAGCCCTACGGCGAGCCCGCGAACCCGTTGTCCGACGCCGCGCTGGAGGAGAAGGTCCGCGGTCTCTGCGAACCGGTGATCGGAGAACCCGCGACCAAGGACCTGATCGACGCCGTGCACCGGTTCGACGGCCTGGACTTCCTGGACGACGTCGACCGCGCGGCCCGCACCCGAGGAGCCAACTGATGAAGGTCGGTGTCGAGGCGCTCGAGCTCGTCTACGGCGAGCACCGTGCCGTGAAGAACCTGGATCTCACCATTTCCGACGGGAAGTCGGTGGTGCTGCTCGGCGAGTCCGGCTGCGGCAAGACCAGCACCATGCGCTGCATCGCCGGCCTGGAGGCGCCCAGTGGCGGGCGCATCACGATCGGCGACCGGATCGTGTACGACGGAGCGCGGGGTGTGTCAGTACCACCGTTTCGGCGCAACGTCGGCATGGTGTTCCAGTCCTACGCGGTCTGGCCGCACATGACGGTCACCGACAACGTCGCGTTCCCGTTGCGCATGAAGGGGATCAGCCGCACCGAGAGCCGGCGCCGCGCACTCGCCGTGCTGGAGGTCGTGGGACTGGCGCACCTCGGCTCACGCGGTGCCAGCCTGCTCTCGGGCGGCCAGATGCAACGGGTGGCGCTGGCCCGTTCGATGGCGATGGAACCGGCCGTGCTGCTGCTCGACGAACCACTGTCCAATTTGGATGCACGACTGCGGGACGAGCTGCGGGTCGAGCTGCGCCGCATCCAGCTGGAAAGCGGGCTGACGAGCCTCTACGTCACCCACGACCAGCAGGAGGCGCTGGCGCTCGCGGACTCGATCGCGATCATGCAGAACGGCCGGATCACCCAGTTCGGCACGCCGGAGGAGATCTACGCCCGGCCCGCCAGCGCGTCCATCGCGCGTTTCCTCGGCGTCACCAACGTTTTCGAGGTCTCCGCCGTCGACGGTCACCGGGTGCGGCTCACCGGTCAGGAACTCGCGGTCGACGAGCTGGGTGACGGTGAGGGTCCGTGGCACGCCTGCATCCGGCCGGAGCACGTCCGGGTCGACCTGACGACCGGTGCGGAAAGCCGCGCGGTGAACCGGTTGTCCGGCACCGTCGAGGTCGCGGTGTTCCAGGGCGCGTCGATCCGGTGCACCGTGCGGACGGGATCCGGGATGGTGCTGGAGGCGATCTGTCCGCCGCCGCCGGGCGGGACGTTGACCGCGGGGACCGAGGTGAGCGTGGCGATCGAGGCACGCGACATCCACCTGCTGCCCGAGCACACAGCGGAGCACGGGGAGGTCGTGGCGGCATGACGACGACCCCCGTCCCCACCCGTCCTCCTGCCGCCCCGGCACCCGGCGTCGCGAGCCCGAGCCCTCGCCGCCGCGCCACCGTCCCGCTGCGCACCCGTCTGCTCGGGCTTCCGCTGCTGGCCCTGGTCGCGTTCCTGGTGCTGGTTCCGGCCGGTTTCATCCTGCTCGCGGCGTTCAGTTCGGACGTGCCGCGTCCTGGCAGCACGGGCCTGTCCTTCACGTTCGACAACCTGCGGGTCGTCGCGGCAGAAGGCGTCACCGCTGCCGCGCTGAACTCGCTGGTGATCGCGATCGGCGCGACCGTGCTGGCGTCGCTGATCGGCGGCGCGCTGGCGTTCGCGGCGGCCCGCACGAACGTCCGTGCGCGCGGGTTCCTGTACCTGATCGGGCTGATGCCGCTGTTCCTGCCGTCCTACGTGGGCGCGCTGGCGTGGTCGATCCTCGCGAGCCCCGGCGCCGGGCTGATCAACGTCGGCTTCCGCGACCTCGGGATCACCGGGCCGGTGGTGGACGTGTACTCCTACGGCGGCGTGATCGTGGTGATGGCGATGTACTACGCGCCGTACGCGTTCCTGATGATCCACAGCTCGATGGCGTTGATGAACCCGGACCTGGAGGACGCGGCCGGCGTGCACGGCAGCCCGACGTGGCGGGCGCTGCGGACGGTCACGCTGCCGCTGTCACTGCCCGCGGTGCTCGGGTCCGGCCTGCTGATCTTCGTGCTGGTCTTCGAGAACTTCCCGGTGTCCCAGGTGCTCGCGACACCGGGCGGCATCGACACGCTGCCCACGTTCATCTACAAGCTGATGAACACCACGCCTTCACGCGGCAACGAGGCGGCGGTGGTGGCGATCGCACTCGTCGCGGTGGTCGTGCTGGTGACGTGGCTGCAGCGGCGGTTCCTCGCCTCGCGGTCGTTCACGACGGTTTCCGGCAAGGGCGTCAAGCCGCGCACGATCGCGCTGGGCAGGTGGCGCACGCCGGTGTTGCTGGCGGCGCTGGCCTACTTCCTGCTGTCGATCGTGTTGCCGTTGCTCGCGTTGCTGCTCTCCGCGGTGCGCAGTTCGCCGTACATGCGGTCGTTCGCCTCGCTGGCGGATCCGGGCGCCATCGACGTCACGTCGTTCGCGGCGGCGGTCACCTCGGACGGATTCCTCGGCGCGACGACGAACAGCGTCGTGGTCTCGGTGGCCGCCGCTGCCCTCGGCACCGCGCTGGCCTTCGCCGTCGCCTACGTGGTGTACCGGACGCGGTCGTGGGGCAAGGGCGCGCTGGAGGGCGTTTCCATGGTGCCGCTGGCCATTCCGCACGTCGTGCTCGGCATCGGTCTGTTGTGGACGTGGCTGGTGATGCCCCTGCCGGTGTACGGCACGCTCGGCGTGCTGATCATCGGATTCCTCGTGGTGCAGATGCCGCAGGGGTTCCGCGGCATCGCGTCCTCGATCCGGTCCCTCGACCGGGACCTGGAGGACAGCGCGGTCATGCTCGGCGCGCGGCGGGTCCGCGCGGTCACGTGGATCACGCTGCCGCTGCTGCGGGTGGCGGTGCTGTCGACGTTCCTGTTGCTGCTGATGCTCAGCATGCGCGAGCTGACCGTGCCGTTGTTCCTCTACACCACCGACACCGAGATCCTCTCGATCGCCATCTACGACCAGTTCGAGAACGGCGGCGCGCTGCGTGAAGCGTCGGCCACCGCGCTCGTCTACTGCGCGATCATGTTCCTGCTCAGCTACCTGCCACGCCGCTTCGGGGCGGGCTCAGGGGGACGTCATGGCTAAGACCAACGTGCTCGTGGTGGCGGCACTCCTGCTGATCACCGCGTGCGGATCACCGGCCAACTCCAAGACCGCGCAGGCCGAACGGCTGCTGCCACCTCCGGCGGTCGACACCTCCGACGGGCTGCGCGTCGACGGGGAGCTGGTCGCCGACCGCGCGCTCTACGCGGAGGCCCGCGGGCAACGTGTGATCCTGTACTCCGCGGCGGGCAAGGAGGCGGAGGACCTCACCATCGCCCGGTTCACCGCGGAGACCGGCATCCCGGTCGAATTGACCCGGCTGCCCAACAACAAGCTGGCCGAGCGCGCGCTGTCCGAGCACGGCGCGGGCAAGCTCGGCGCCGACGTCATCCGGCTCACCGACCCGCGCACCGCGCGGAAGTTCACCGACGCGGGCGTGTACGTGCCGTACGAGACGCCGTTCCGCGCGCAGCTCAAGCAGTCGAGCCCGAACTGGTTCGCCGCCTACTACTTCGTCAACGCGATGGCCTACAACTCGGCCATCCACACCGAGAACCCGCCGGACGGCTGGGAGGACCTGGTCGACCCGCGCTTCCGCGGGGAGCTCGGCATCGTCGCGATCACCACCGGCGGCACGCTGAACGCGCTGACCCGCTTCCAGCTCGACACGTTCGGCCCGCAGTTCCTCGACAGGATGGCCCAGCAGAAGCCGCGAGTGTTCAACTCGACCTCCACCGAGGTGGACGCCCTGGCGCGCGGAGAGATCTCGATCGCGACCGTCAGCGTGAACAACGCCTTCGGCGCGGAGACCGGCGGTGCTCCGATCCGCCTGGTCATCCCGGAGGAAGGTGTCTCGGCCTCGGAAGGGCCGCTCGGGCTCACTCCTCGCGGTGCGCGGAGCGCGGCCGCACGGGTGTTCGTGAACTGGTCGGCGTCCAAGGCGGGCCAGCGGTTCGTCGGATCGCAGGGTTTTGTCCCGGTGCGCACCGACATCGGCACGGTCCGCACCGGCGACTACGAGCTGCCCACCGCCGACTCACCGCGGTTCCACCTGCTCACCGAGGACGGTTTCGCCCGGCACGCCAAGGCGGACGAGGCCCTGTGGAAGCAGAAGTTCGGCTTCATCGGCTGACTTCCGACGAAAGGCACGACTTGACTTCTTCCCCTCGTGAACGAGGGGGAGTCCTACGGCTCGCGCCGCGGGGTTTTCTGCTTCGTCGCCGACTGCCCGCCCGGAGGGTTCCGTTGAGGTCTTACACCGGCCCCACAGACTGTCACCGCCAGCCCGGCGGCCAGGATGTTGCGTGCCGCGTTCACGTCCCGGTCATGGGTCGCGCCACAGCCACAGGTCCACATTCGCACGTGGAGCGGCATGCTGACGGCGAGCGCACCGCAGACCGAGCACAGCTTGGACGACGGGAACCAGCGATCAACGGTGATCACGTCCCGTCCACGCCAGTCTGCTTTGTACTGCAGCTGTTGCCGGAACTGCCGCCAGCCCGCGTCATTGATGGCGCGAGCCAGGCGGTGGTTGCCGACCATGTTGGACACAGCCAGATCCTCGATCACGAGCGTTTGGTTCTCACGCACGAGCCGAGTAGTGATCTTGTGCAGGTGGTCCGTGCGCCGATCGGCGATCCGGGCATGAATACGGGCGACCTTGACGCGGGCCTCGGCCCGGTTGTTACTGTCCTTCTGCTTGCGGCACAACGCCCGCTGGGCCTTGGCCAGTGCCGTCCGGTCGCGGCGTTCATGCCGGGGATTGCCGATCTTCTCCCCGGTCGAGAGCACCAGCAGGTGATCGAGACCGACATCGATGCCCACCACCGAATCCGTGGCGGACAACGGTGTGACACCGGGGTCCTCGCACAGCAGGGACACGAACCAGCGGCCGGCCGCGTCCCGCGACACGGTCACCGTCGACGGCAGCACACCCTCGGGCAGAGGCCGCGACCAGCGGATGTCCAGCGGCTCGGCCATCTTCGCCAGCGTCAACGCCCCGTCACACCAACGGAACGCCGAACGCGTGTACTCCGCCGAAGCGCGCGACTTCTTCCGCGACTTGAACCGCGGAAACCGCGCACGCTTCGCCCGGAAGTTCGTGAACGCGGTCTGCAGATGCCGCAACGCCTGCTGCAACGGCACCGACGACACCTCAGCCAGAAACGCCAGTTCCTCGGCGCGCTTCCACGCGGTCAGCAATGCCGACGTGGCCTCGTAGCCGACCCGCTCCCCGCGCAGCGTCCACGCTTCAGCACGGGCCTGCAGCGCCAAGTTGTAGACCTTGCGGACACACCCGAACGTGCGCGACAGCTCCGCCGCCTGCGCCTCGCTCGGATGGAAGCGGTACCGAAACGCCCGCTTCACCAGCCCATTCACCGTTCACAGATTACCCGGCCGCTGTTTTCCCCTGTACGGGTGGGTCGTGGACGCCGTATCGCCCCGGCGGCGACACGGCTGTTCCTGCTCTGCTCCGCAGGGGGCCGATTCCTCCTCGTCCTGAAGGACGAGGTCTCCTCGGAGGACTTCAGATGACCACGACCGTCGCGCACTCCGCCGACGTCACCGCCACGCAGGACCTGCTCGACTCGGTGAACGCTTTCGCTCGCAAGCACCTCGCGCCGGGCGCCCTGGAACGCGCCCACGATCCGCGCTACGCCTGGGACGTCGCCCGGATGCTCGGCGAGCAGGGCCTGCTCGGGCTCACGATCGCCGAAGCGGACGGCGGCCAGGGCGCCGGGCTCGCCACCGCCGTCGCCGTGATCAGGGCCGTCGCCCAGCACTGCCCGAAGAGCGCGGACATCCTCCAGGCGGGCAACTTCGGCGCCATCCGCACGTTCGTCCAGTTCGGCACACCCGAGCAGAAGGCCGCGTACCTGCCGGACCTGTTGTCCGGCAACGGGTTGATCGCCCTCGGCATGAGCGAACCGGAGGCCGGGTCCGCCGCCACCGAGCTGACCACCAGCGTCGTCGAGGACGGTGACGACATCGTCATCGACGGCACCAAGATCTGGTCCACGCACAGCGTCGACGCCACCCTGTTCCTGGTCTACGTCCGGTTCGGGCCGGGCACCGGCAACATCGGCTCGGTGCTCGTCGAGCGCGGCGACCCCGGCTTCACGCTGGGCCCGCCGTCGTCCTACATGAGCGGGGAGACCTGGGCCCAGCTGTACTTCGACGGCTGCCGGATCCCGCGCTCGCGGATCCTGCTCGGTCCCGGCGGGTTCAAGAAGCAGATGAGCGGATTCAACGTCGAACGCATCGGCAACGCCGCGCGCTCGCTCGCACTGGGCAGGCTCGCGTTCAACCTCGCGCGTGACCACGTGTCGCAGCGCACCCAGTTCGGGCGGACGTTGAACGAGTTCCAGGGTGTGCAGTGGACGTTCGCCGAGGCCGCGGTCGAGCTCGACGCGGCTGAGGCGTTGCTGGACCGCGCGGTGCGCAACGCGGAAGACGGGTTGCCGTCGGCCTACGAGACGACCGTCGCCAAGCTCGCCGCCAACAAGGCCGGGTTCAAAGCGGCCGACGCGGCGATGCAGATGATGGGCGCGCTCGGCTACAGCACCGAGTCGCTGGTCGAGTACTGCATGCGCCGGACCCGCGGCTGGATGATCGCGGGCGGGTCGATGGAGATGATGAAGAACCGGATCGCCGAGGAGATCTTCGGCCGCCGCTTCAGCCAGCGGGCACCGCGATGAGCGGGCCCGTCCGGATCGAGCGGGACGGCGACGTCGCCGTCGTCGTGATCGACAACCCGCCGGTCAACGCGAGCACCGCGGCCGTGCGCCGAGGCTTGCTGGAAGCGTTGCACGCCACTGCGGACGACCCGGTGGTGCTGATCGGCGCCGGCAGGCACCTGGTGTCCGGGTCGGACCTGCGCGAGTTCGAGGGCGAGATCCCCGAGCCGCACCTGCCGGAGGTGCTCGCCGCGATCGAACGGCACCGGCGTCCGGTGGTGGCGGCGATCTCGGGCTCCACCCTGGGCGGCGGGTTTGAGCTGGCGCTGGCCTGCGACCTCCGAGTCGCGGTGGAGGGCGCGCGGATCGGGCTGCCGGAGGCAGGGCTGGGCATGATTCCCGGCGCCGGCGGCATCGTGCGGACGGTGCGCCTGATCGATCCGGACCGGGTGCTGGAGCTCGTGGTGTCCGCGGCACCGGTGGACGTGGCGCACTCCGAAGGCGTGGTCGACCTGGTGGTGCCGGAACGGCTGCGGGAGCGCGCCGTCGCCGCGGCCAGGACCGCGACCAAACGCGTGCTCACCGAGCAACCCGCGCGCACGGGACCGCCAGGGCGGTTCGAGGAGACGGCCCGGCGGCTGCTGGCCCGGCACGGTGCGACGGGACCGGTGGTCTCGGCGATCGGGGCCGTGCTGACGGCTACGGCGGTACCGGCGCGGGCGGCGTTGCGGCACGAGCGGGCCGAGTTCCTGAGGTTGCGGGCCAGTCCCGAAGCGGCGGCGTCGCGGCACCTGTTCTTCGCCAGAACCGCGGCGACCCGCGCGGGAAAGCCCTTGGTACGAAAGGAACTCCGCCGAGTCGGAGTCATCGGCGCGGGCACGATGGGCGCGGGGATTGCGCGGGCGTTCGCCGCGTCCGGCGTGGAGGTCGTGCTGGTCGACGTGAACGCCGAGATGCTGGAACGCGCCCGCACGTCAGCGGTGCGCACCAGCACGCGGATGGCCGACCTCGCCGGGGTGGACCTCGTGGTGGAAGCGGTTTTCGAGGACCACGACGTGAAGGCCGAGGTCCTCGCGGCCGCCGCCGCGGTCGTGCCGGACGTCCCGCTGGCCACCAACACGTCCTATTTGGACGTTGACGCCCTCGCCGCGGCCGTGCCGGATCCGAGTCGCGTGCTGGGCATGCACTTCCTCGCCCCGGCCCACCGCACCGCCGTGCTGGAGGTGGTGCGGGGCGAGAAGACCGGCTCCGACGCGATGGATCACGCGTTCTCCGCGGCACGCCTGCTCGGCAAGACGCCGATCGTGGTCGGGGTGTGCGACGGGTTCGCCGGCAACCGGGTGTTCAGCGCCTACCGGTACCAGTGCGAGCTGCTGGTCGAGGAGGGCGCGGAACCGCGCCAGGTCGACGAGGCGCTGCGGGACCTCGGTTTCGCGATGGGCCCGTTCGCGGTGGCGGACATGTCCGGTCTCGACGTCGCGTGGCGGGCCCGCCGCCGCCGCGACGCCGCCAGGGACCCGCGGGAGCGCTACCCGGACGTGGCCGACCGGCTCGTGGAGAAGGGCCGGCTCGGCCAGAAGACCGGCGTCGGGTGGTACCGCTATCCGGACGGCACGAGGACACCGCAGGACGATCCCGAGGTGGCGCGGATCATCGCGGAATCCCGCGCGGACAAGGGGATCACCGCCAGGTCGATCGGGCCGGGGGAGATCACCGAACGGGTGCTCACCGCGATGGCCAACGAGGCCGCGTTGCTGCTCGCCGAGGGGATCGCGGCCCGGCCCGGCGACGTCGACGTGCTGCTGACGCGCGGCTACGGCTTCCCGGAACGGCTGGGCGGCCCCTGTCACTGGGCCACCACCCAACCGCCCGCGAAGCTCGCGGCAGCCCTGCGGCGGCTCGAAGAAGCCGTCGGCTGCGGGTTCCGCGCGGGTGATCCGGCGTTGTTGCGCTGATCAGAGCACGAGACCGTGCTGGGCGACGGAGGCGACGGCCAGGCCCGCGGCGTCGAACACGGTGCCGCGGGCGAGCCCACCCCCGGCGTGCGCGGCGGGGCAGTCCTGGACGTACAGGTACCACTGCCCGCACACCGGGGAGGCGTGGAACCACATCGCGTGGTCCACGCTCGCCATCGGACGGTCGCGGGCGATCACCGGCAGCAGCGAGCGGTCGGAGGCGAACGCCAGCACCGCCCGGTGCAGGTGCTCGCCGGCGTCCGGCGCGGGCTCGGCGCGGAACCAGAAGCACCGCGGCGAGCCGCCGACGTACCGGACGTCCAACGGCCGGGAAGAGGTGCGCCAGTCCCCGAGCGGCGGCAGCCGCACACCATCCGGCGCAAGACCGAGGGAACGGCGCTCGGCGAGCGTGGGCAGTTCCTCCGGCGCGGGCACGGCCGGCGCCGTCAGTGAGACGGGGTCGTGCGGCGGCTCGTCCGGCCCCAGCGCCACGACACCGGTGAGCAGCTCACGGCCGGCTTGCTCCGCGCTGACCGCGAGAACGGTGCGGGTTCGGCCCTCGCGGACCGTGCGGATCGAGTAGCCGATCGGCACGCCGGGGCGTCCGGGGCGCAGGAAGTAGACGTGCAGCGACTCCACGGCCCGCCCGGCGGGGGAGTGCTCACCCGCCGCCAGCACGACCTGCCCGAGGAGGTGGCCGCCGAACACGCGCTGGTCGAACCCGTGCACCGGGGATCCGGTGAGCAGGCCGCCCGCGCGGTGCAGCCCCAGCCGTTCGGCCAGCGGCGTGGTGTTCACGACTCCTGGAACGGACGTCTCGTCCCCGCTGTGGTCCATGCCGCAGACAATACAACCCAATAGTCTATAGAGTATTGAGAACTGTCTCTGCGTGAGGGAGAACCGATGAGCCAGACCCCGTTGGCCGCCGCCCTGCTCGAGCCCGCGACCGTGGCGATCGTGGGCGCCTCCGACGACCCGAGGAAGACCACCGGCCGTCCGCAGCGGTTCCTCGCCCAGGCGGGGTACCGCGGCACCGCGTGGTTCGTGAACCCGCGCCGGGACACCGTGCAGGGGGAGAAGGCGTACCCGAGCCTGTCCGCGTTGCCGGGCGTGCCCGACCACGTCTACGTGATGACCGGGGCGGACGCGGCCGTCGAGGCGGTCGCCGAGGCCGCACGGCTCGGTGTGCCGGTGGTGACGGTGCTGTCGTCCGGGTTCGCGGAGGAAGGCGAGGAAGGGCTCGCCAGGGAGGACCGGCTGCGCGCCGCGGCCGCGCTGGGGCCGACGCGCGTGGTGGGCCCGAGCAGCCTGGGCGTCGTGAACCCGCGCAACGGTGTGATGCTCACCGGCAATGCCGCGTTCGGCGAGCCGGACACCCCGCGCGGCGGGATCTTCGTGGCGTCGCAGTCCGGCAGCGTGATCGGCGCGCTGGTCAGCCGGGCACGGGGGCGCGGGATCGGGTTCGCGGGCCTGGTGTCCACCGGTGGTGAGGCCGACCTGTCGCTGGGGGAGATCTGCACAGCGACGCTCGACGACCCGGAGATCACCTCCTACGCGCTGTTCCTGGAGTCACTTCGGCACTCCCGCCATCTGGCCGAGTTCGCCGCCGCCGCGCACCGGGCGGGCAAGCCGGTCGCGGTCTACAAGCTCGGCCGCTCCGAGGAGGCCGCCGCGCTCACCGTGTCGCACACCGGCGCGCTGGCCGGCGAGGACACCGAGGCGGACGCGTTCTTCCGCGCGTGCGGGTTCGCCAGGGTGAGCACCTTCGAAGGACTGGCCGAGGCACCCGCGCTGCTCGAACGGATCCCGGCGGGCAGCGGTCCGCGCACGCCGCGCGTCGGCGTCGTGACCACCACCGGCGGCGGTGCGGCGATCATGGTCGACCAGCTCGCGCTTCGCGGGGTGTCCGTCCGTGCGCCCGGCCGCGAGCTCGTCGAACGGATGGCGGCGGCGGGCGCACCCGTGCCGCACAGCCTGATCTCCGACCTCGGGCTGGCCGGTGCCCGGCACGACATCGTCACGGCCGCCCTGCGCGAGCTGCAGGACAGCGGCGAGTACGACCTCGTCGTGTTCGTGATCGGCTCCTCCGCGCGGCTCAACCCCGAACTCGCCGTGCAGGCGCTGGCCGACCGCGGCGGGCATGCCGTGCCCGTCGTCGGGTTCGCGCTCCCGGACGCCCCGGACGCCGCCGCGCTGCTGGCCGCGTCGGGCGTTCCCGCCTTCCGCACCCCGGAGACGTGCGCCGACGCCGTCGCCGCCGCGTTCGCCCGCCGCACCGCGACGATCGACCCGGAACGGATCGGGGCGTGCCCTTCCGGCGAGCCGGTGCTGATCGACGAGCAGGCGTCGGCCGAGGTGCTCACCGCGGTCGGCGTGCCCGTGCTCCCGTCTGTGGTCGTCAAGATCGCTTCACTCGACGACGTCGAGCTGCCGTTCGGATTTCCGGTGGTGGTCAAGGCGTTGTCCGACCAGCTCGCGCACAAGACCGACGTGGGTGGCGTGGTGCTGAACGTCGCCGATGCCGACGGCGTGCGCGAGGCGGCCCGCCGGATGGTCGCGGACGTCGCGCATCGCGCCGGTGTCACCGTCGACCGCGTCCTGGTGCAGCCGATGGCCGAGCCGGGCGTCGGCGAGGTGCTCGTCGGCTTCCGGCGCAGCCACGACGTGGGGCCGGTGGTCGTGCTCTCCACCGGTGGCGTGCAGGCCGAGCTGTACGACGACGTGTCGGTACGCCTCGCCCCGGTTGACCGCGAGACCGCTCTCGAGATGATCGACGAGGTGAGGGGGCTCGTGGTGCTCAAGGGTCATCGCGGCGCCCCGGCCGGTGACGTGACGGCGTTGGCCGATGCCGTCGTCGCGATGTCGGCACTCGCCCACGAGCTGGAGGTCGTGGAAGCCGAGGCCAATCCGGTGCTCGTGCGCCGCAGCGGTGCGGTGGCGCTGGACGCGCTCGTGCGGCGGGTGACCGGTCGTACGTGACACCGTGATCTACAAGCCGCTGCGCGATTTTCCTGCTCACGCCCCGGCCAGCACGGTGCTCTCTGGGACACCCGGTCGGCGCCACCGGTGCGCGCGTGCTGGCGACGCTCGCCAGGGAGATGGTGCGCCGGAACGTCCGCTACGGGCTGGAGACCACGTGCATCGGTGGCGGACAGGGCCTGGCCGCCGTTTTCGAAAAGCTCTGACCGTCGAGGTGAACAGATTTCAGTCAACCATCTTCTGTGTCGTCGTCGTCATGTTCCTGTATCGGTTGTGTCAACGACGTGTCTCTTTGTTGAGTCAAGGCAAAATCGCGGAACCTCGGATCGAGCTGCGTCCGGCGAACGGGGAAGTCTGTAACAAAGCCCATGACACGTAACCCGGCGATGTTCCGGATGAAACGAAACGGAAATGATTCACGGTTGAACTTGTTCGTGTCATCAACGGACTGCGGGAGGCAACCGTGCCTGAAGTGTTGTTCCGCGTGCGCTGGCCGGACGACTCGGTTAATAGGTGCTATTCGCCCTCTACCGTCGTCGAGGAGTACTTCCGTGCGGGTGGCTCGTATTCCTTGACGGAATTCGTCACGCTGAGCAGGAAGGCGCTCACGGAGGCATCGGAACGGGTGCGCGAGATCCACGGGTTCGCGTGTGCCCAGGCGGAGGCGCAGCTCGCCGACATCGAGCTGAAGGCGGCGGAGTTCGCCGACCAGCAGGCCAAGATCCTGGTCGAGGGGTTCGAACGATGAGCACCGACCTGGCCGGGGTTCACCGCACGGTGGTCGTCGTGGGCGGCGGTCAGGCCGGGCTGTCCACCAGCTACTGCCTGGACCGCGCGGGCATCGACCACGTCGTGCTGGAGCGCGATCGGCCCGGCGGCGAGTGGCGGAACCGGCGGTGGGACTCCTTCTGCCTGGTGACCCCCAACTGGCAGTGCCAGTTGCCCGGTTTTCCTTACCGGGGAAGCGATCCCGACGGATTCATGGTCCGCGACGAGATCGTGCGCTACCTCGAGGACTACGCGAAGTCCTTCGACTGTCCGCTCGTCGAAGGCGTGACGGCGGTCCGGCTCCGGCGCCGTGAAGGTGGCGGTTTCCGGGTGTCCACGACGCACGGCGAGCTGACCGCCGATCACGTCGTGCTGGCCACCGGGCCGTACCAGGTGCCGCTCAGGCCGAGGATCGCCGAGCGCGTGCCCGCGGACGTGGTGCAGCTGCACTCCTCGGAGTACCGCAACCCCGGCGCGTTGCCGGCGGGTGAGGTGCTCGTCGTCGGCACGGGGCAGTCCGGCTGCCAGATCGCCGAGGACCTGCACCTGGCCGGCCGGCAGGTGCATCTGGCGGTGGGCAGCGCACCGCGGGTCGCGCGGTCCTACCGGGGACGCGACGTGGTGGCCTGGCTGGAGGACATGGGGTACTACCGGCGCGGCATCGACGAGTTCGAGGACGCCGACGCGGTGCGGCTGCGGGCGAACCACTACGTCACCGGTCGCGACGGTGGTCGTGACATCGATCTGCGGGCGTTCGCCCGTGACGGGATGCGGCTCTACGGCAGGCTCACCGACATCCGCGACGGCCTCGCGCGGTTCGCGCCGGACCTGGCGAAGAACCTCGACCACGCCGACGCGGTGTCGGAGGGGATCAAGGACTCGATCGACGCCCACATCCTCGCCCGCGGTGTCGACGCACCCGCCGAGTCCAGGTACGTGCCGGTGTGGACGCCGGACGCCGAACCGTCCGAACTGGACCTGTCCGGGATCACCTCGGTGGTGTGGAGCACGGGTTTCGGCCGCGACCACCGCTGGATCGACGTCCCCGTCTTCGACGGGCGCGGGTATCCCACACACGAGCGCGGTGTCACCAGCTGCCCCGGGCTCTACTTCATCGGGCTGCCCTGGCAGCACACCTGGGGCTCCGGCCGGTTCTGCGGCGTCGCGGACGACGCCCGGCACCTGGTGTCCCACATCGCGTCGGAGCGCCGCACCGGGATCGCGAGCGGAGTGCCGTGGATCGCGGGGACACCCGAGGACACCTTCCCCAGCGACGAGTACTGGACGGCCACCCGCACCGTGGCCTAGGCCCGCAACCGACGAAGTGGGTGCCATGCCTGACCGAACTGTCCACGACGCGCACCGGCACATCGGTGTGATGCCCGCGTATCCGTTCTACGGCGGCCCGGCGGTGCGGCCCGACGTCACCGCCAGGGCCACGATCGACGAGCTGATCGCCGACCTCGACGCCGAAGGCACCGAACGAGCGCTCGTGCTGCCCAACTACGGCGTGCCCGACCCGGACATCGCCTTCTCCTTCAACGAGTTGTGCGTCGAGGCGGCGACGCGCGACGACCGGATCCGGGCCTGCCTGTGGGTGTCCCCGCTGGAACGCGACGCACAGCGGACCGAGGCCGCGCTGGCGCTGGCGGGAGAACGCGGTGTGCGGGCCCTGAAACTCAGCTTCCTGCTCGGTGGCAGGCCGGACGACCCGGCGTGCCGCCCCGGCCTCGACCGGATCTTCGCGGTCGCCCGCGAGCACGGACTCGTCGTCCACGTGCACACCTCGCCCGGCGCGGCGTCGGACGTCGACCAGGTCGGCAACCTCGTCGACTGGTACGGCGACGACGTGGCCGTGCACCTCGTGCACTTCGGCGGTGGCATGAGCGGTCACATCAAGCTGGTCTCGCACCGGTTCTTCGACTGGATCGAGGCGGGCAAACAGGTCTACACCGACCTGTCGTGGGCGATCGGCTTCGCGCCGCGCTGGCTCGCCCGCGAGATCGACCGGCGCGGGATCGGGCACGACCGGATCCTCTTCGCGAGCGATCAACCCTGGGGAGACCACGAGGGCGAGTACGCCCGCCTGCGCGCCGCCACGGGCGACGGCGAGCTCGCCGGTCTGGTCTTCCGCGGCACCTTCGAAAAGCTCTACGGGTAGCGCCCGTGGTGAACGACCCACCGAACAACCCCACAGAACAACCGAGGAGAACGCGTGTCCGAGCTGACCGAGACCGAGAAGCAGAGCCTCGAGGAGATCCCGCACCCGTCGCTGCCGGAGGGCTCCAACCTCTACGGCGGGACGAAGGTCTTCCCCGACTACCAGGCCGAGCCCGGTCAGTCCTACTTCACCCTGGTGCACGGCATCGCGCACGAGTCGTCGGTGAGCTTCGTGGCGATCCTGCAGGCGACTCGCGCGCTGCGGAAGGGTTTCGAGTCCGCGATCTACTTCTACGGACCGGGCTCGATGAACTGCATGGCCACCCGCGGGTTCCCGACCACCGGCAACTCCGCGTTCCCCGGTGAGCACAACATCAACGACCAGCTGAAGACCTTCATCAAGGAGGGCGGCAAGGTCTACTGCTGCCGCTTCGGCCTGTCGCTGCACGGCCTTCGGGAGGAGGACCTGATCGCGGGCGTCATCCCGACGCACCCGCTCGACGTGCAGGACGCGCTGATCCACTACGCCCGCAAGGGCGCGATCATCAACTCCACGTACATGTGGTAGCCACACCGGCCCATTCGCGTTCCTCCCGAACGGCGGCTGCCGGCCGTGAGGTCCCGGCCGGCAGCCCGACGTCCGATGTCCTTGCAGAGTCAGGGGTTTGACTTCTCCCTGTCCTGAAGGGCAGGGATTCCCACCCGCCGTGTGGCGGGAAGCGCTTACGCGCTGGGCCTCGCGGCGCGGGTTTCCTGTTTCACTGCCGATCGCGGAAGGGAGGTCCCTTGCCGTCTGACATCAGCTCCGCAGGCATCACCCGAGACTGTGTTTCGGGCTACGGCTCGACCAGCCGCAAGGATGTTCTTGGCCGCGTTGAGGTCCCGGTCGTGCCGGGTGCGGCAGCCCGGACAGGTCCAGTGCCGGGCGGACAAAGCAAGCTCGGCGAGCACGTGCCCGCAGGCCGAACACGTCTTGCTGGAGGGGAACCAGCGGTCGATCACGACCAGTGTGCGACCGGCGCGATCGCACTTGTACTCCAGCTGGCGCCGGAACTCGCCCCAGCCTGCGTCGGAGATGACGCGGGCGAGGTGGCGGTTGCGCACCATGCCCTTGACCGACAGGTCCTCGATCGCGATCACGTCAGCCGAGCGCACCAGGCCCGTGGTGGTGCGGTGCAGGAAGTCCTGCCGGGCGGTGCGGACCTTGCGGTGCGCGCGGGCGACCTTGGCCTTGGCTTTGCGGCGGTTGCGGCTGCCGCGCCGGCAACGGGCCATCCGACGTTGGTAACGGGCCAAGTTCCGGGCCTTGCGGACCAGGTGCCGCGGGTTCGCGACCCGCTCACCGTCACTGGTCACCAGCAAGTCCGTGAGACCGAGGTCGAGGCCGATGGCGTGCCCGGTGGGCTCTGCTGGGGCGGGTGCGGTGGTGTCGACGGCGAACGTGACGTACCAGCGGCCGTCCGGCTCACGCGACATCACCACCGTCGTCGGATCCAGCGCGGCCAGGTCCACCTCGCCGAAGGACCAGACGAACCGCAGCGGTGTGCTGGTCTTGGCCAGCATCAGCACACCCTCGCGCATCCGGAACGCCGAGCGGGCGTAGTGCGCGCTCTGCCGTCCGGTACGGGACTTGAACCTCGGCACGCGGGAACGCCCGGCGAAGAAGTGGCCGAACGCGATGTGCTGATGGCGCAGCGTCTGCTGCAACGGCACACAGGACACCTCCGACAGGAACGCGAGTTCCTCGGTGCGTTTCCACTCGGTCAGCGCGGCATCGGTCTCCCGATACGAGGTACGCGCACCCTCGGCGCGGTAGCGGCGGTTCCGCTCGCTCAACGTCTTGTTCCACACCAGACGCACACACCCGAACGTGCGGTCCAGCACCGCAGCCTGCTCGGGGGTCGGGTAAGCCCGGCACCTGTACGCCGTCCGCACGAACCACAACCTACCGGGAGCACCATGACGACCACGACGCCGACCCGCCTGCCCGCGCACCGCGTGCTTGAACCGCCCCGGCTCCGCCGGGACGCTCCTGGCGGAGTCCGGATTCCTCCCCGGCCTGAAGGCCAGTGCTTCCACCGGAGGCCCTGGTGACCGTGCGCGTTGACACAGATGAGCAGGCGGCGCAGAAGCTCGCCACGAGGATCGACCTGGCCGTGCGGGGCGTGCGGGTGGACGCGCCGGTGCGGCGCAGCAAGGGCGCGGGCCCGAGCGACGACGGCCACCTGGTCGTCGACGGTGCCAACGCGGCACTGCCGCTGAACCCCGAAAGTCCTTACACCGTCCGGGACGGGCGGGTGTTCGAGGGGACGATCGACCTCGGCCTGTCCGTGGAACCCGTGGCACGGCCCAAGTTCTACGACCTGACCACGGCGGAAGGCGTGCCGTACCGCAAGATCGCGCTGTTGCACGGACGCGACGTGCTCGCCACGACCGTCGTGCAGACCTGCATCCGTTACGCCGAGGAACAACGCTGCCGGTTCTGCGCCATCGAGGAGTCCCTGCGTTCCGGCGCGACGGTCGCGGCGAAGACACCGGCGCAGCTGGCCGAGGTGGCGAAGGCCGCGGTCCGGCTGGACGGCGTGCGGCAGATGGTGATGACCACCGGCACCACGACCGGGCCCGATCGCGGTGCCCGGCACCTCGCACGATGCGTGCGCGAGGTGCTCGAAGCGGTGCCCGGCCTGCCGATCCAGGTGCAGATCGAACCGCCGGCCGATCTCGCGGTGCTGACCGAGCTGCGCGAGGCGGGTGCGACCTCGATCGGCATCCACGTCGAGTCGCTCGACGACGACGTGCGGCGGCGGTGGATGCCGGGCAAGGCGACCGTGCCGCTCGCCGAGTACGAGGCCGCGTGGGACGAGGCGGTCCGGGTGTTCGGCCGCAACCGCGTCTCGACGTATCTGCTCATCGGCCTCGGTGAGGACCCGGACGACCTGGTGGCGGGCGCGGCACGGCTCATCGAGCGCGGTGTGTACCCGTTCGTGGTGCCGATGCGGCCCATGCTGGGCACGCTCGCCCGTCGCGACGGCGCCGAGCCACCCGCGCCCGCCGTGGTCCGCGACGTCACCGAGCGGGTGGCCGCGTTGCTGCGTGCCGCCGGGATGAAGGGCGCCGACCAGGGCGCCGGATGCGCGGCCTGCGGGGCGTGCGGTGCACTGAGCGCGGCGGGAGGCTGACGATGATCGACGTCCTCGCGGTCCTGGGCGACCGGGCCACCATCGCGCGTCAGCCCGCGTTCCGCATCGAGCAGGCCGACGACGCGGTGACCACGGCGGCATACCACGCGTTGCGGACCGAAGTGTTCGTGCGCGAGCAAGGCCTGTTCACCGGACACGACCGCGACGATCGTGACGACGACCCGCGGACCGTCGTGCTGGTCGCCCGTGACGGTGCGGGAGAGGTCCTGGGCGGGGTGCGGCTGGGCCCGGCGACCGAGGGACCCGACCTCGGCTGGTGGCTCGGCGGAAGGCTCGTGGTCGCTCCGGCGAGCCGCGGGGTGATCGGAGCGGCGCTGATCAGGGCGGCGTGCGCGTACGCCGAGAACGCCGGGGTGCTCCGGTTCGAAGCCACCGTCCAGACCCGCAACGAGCCCCTGTTCACCCGCCTGGGCTGGACGGCGGTGCGGCCGGTGTCCGTGGCCGACACCCCGCACGTGCTGATGCGGTGGCCGATCGGCCGGATCGCCGCGCTGGTCCAGGCCACCAAGAGCGATCTCGGGCCGCTGCTCGCCGGACTCACCGGTGTGCCCGGCTTCGTCGGCGACGACGGGGTGCCGGTGCCGGGCAGCGACCTGGTCGCGGCGTGCGACGCGATCCTGCCGTCGATGGTCGAACGCGACCCGGACTGGGCGGGCTGGTGCTCGGTGCTGGTCAACGTCAACGACCTCGCCGCGATGGGCGCCGAACCGGTGGGCCTGCTGGACGCACTGGGAGCGCGCGACCGCTCCTTCGCGGCACGTGTGCTCGCCGGACTGCGGCGGGCGAGCCAGGCCTACGACGTGCCGGTGCTCGGCGGGCACACCCAGCTCGGCGTGCCCGCCGCCCTGTCGGTGACCGCGCTGGGCCGCACGGCGCGGCCGGTGCCCGGCGGTGGCGGACGGCCGGGCCACCGGGTGCGGCTCACGGCCGACCTCGCCGGGAGCTGGCGGCCGGGATACGCGGGCAGGCAATGGGACTCCACGACCTCGCGGCGCACGCCCGAGCTGCGGGCGATGCTGGGATCGGTCGCGACGGCCCGCCCCGCGGCCGCCAAGGACGTGTCCATGGCGGGCGTCGTGGGAACGCTCGGCATGCTCGCCGAGTCCAGCGGGTGCGGGGCGGTGCTCACCGTCGCCGACGTGCCCCGGCCGTCCGGCGCGACGGTGGGCGACTGGCTCACCTGCTTCCCGGGCTTCGCGATGCTCACGGCGGACGAGCCCGGTGGCGCCCCGCTCGTGAGCCCCGCGGTGAGTGTCGAATGCGGGGAGCTGGTGGCGGGCAGCGGCGTGACGCTGCGCTGGCCCGACGGTGAACAGACCTCGGCCATCACGGCCGGGGTCACGGGATTGGGGACGTCATGAGCAAGTTGCGCATGGCCGCGGTGGCCGCGCCGTTCGACCGCGACCTGGAGGCCGCCTTCGCGCGGATCTCGCGGCTGATCGACCGGGCCCGTGCCGACGGGGTCGGCCTGCTCGCGCTGCCCGAGGCGTGCCTCGGCGGCTACCTGGCCAACCTCGACGGGGACGCGGACGGACCACCGGCGCTCGCGCTCGACGGGCCCGAGATCCGCAGGCTCGCCGCGCTCGCCGGCGACATCGTGGTCACCGCCGGGTACTGCGAGGAAGCGGACGGGTTCCGTTACAACAGCGCGGTGTGCGTCCACGGTGACGGCGTGCTCGGCAACCACCGCAAGGTGCACCAGCCGTTGTCCGAGGACGCCACCTACCGGGCGGGCGACGCCTTCGCCGCGTTCGACACGCCGGTCGGCAGGCTGGGCATGCTGATCTGCTACGACAAGGCCTTCCCCGAGTCGGCGCGGTCGCTCGCGCTGGACGGTGCCGAGATCGTCGTGTGCATGTCGGCCTGGCCGGGCAGCAGGACGAGCCCCGCCGCGGATCTCGCGCAGGACCGGTGGAAACGCCGGTTCGACCTGTTCGACCGGGCGCGGGCGCTGGAGAACCAGATCGTGTGGCTGTCGGCCAACCAGTCCGGCACGTTCGGCGACCTGCGGTTCGTGGCCAGTGCCAAGGTCGTCGACCCCGGTGGCGAGATCGTCGCCGACACCGGCGTGGCCGAGGGCGTCGCGGTCGCCGAGCTCGACGTGCGGCAGGCCCTGGACGCGGCCCGGCGGTCCATGGGACACCTGAGAGACCGGCGACCCGAGGCGTACGAGGATCTCGTGGCAGCGAGATACTGACCCGATGGGAGCGATCCGCATTGGTGCCGTTGCCGCGCATTTCGGGCGGGACCTCGACTTCGCCCTGCAGCGCATCACCACACTCATCGACCACGCGCGCGCTTCGGGAGTCTCCCTGCTGGTGCTGCCGGACGCGGCACTCGGCGGCTATCTCGCGGACCTGCGCCACCCGGACCCGCACGCGCTGCCGCCCGCTCTCGAACGCGACAGCCCGCTGGTGAAGCAGATCGCGACGCTGGCCGCCGAGATGGTCGTCTGCGTCGGATACTGCGAGGCGGCCGACGGCGAGAGGTACAACGCCGCGGTGTGCGTGACCGGGGACGGGATGCTCGGGCACCACCGCAAGGTGCACCAGCCGCCGGGGGAGACCATCGCCTACTCGCCGGGCGACACGTTCGCCGCCTTCGACACGCCGGTCGGCCGGCTGGGCATGTTGATCGACTACGACAAGACGTTCCCGGAGTCGGCGCGGTCGCTGGCGCTGGACGGCGCCGAAATCGTGGCGTGCCTGTCCGCGTGGCCGACGAGCATCACCAACCGCGCGCCCCGCATGGCCCAGGACCGCCAGTCCCGCCTGTTCGACCTCTACGACCAGGCACGTGCCGCCGAGAACCAGGTCGTGCTCGTCTCGTCGAACCAGACCGGCGTCATGGGCGGGATGCGCTTCCTGGGGCAGGCCAAGGTCGTCGGACCCGGCGGGGACATCCTCGCCCGCACCTGGAGCAAAGCCGGCATCGCCGTCGCGGAGCTCGACGTGGCTGCGGAGATCGCCGGCGCCCGCCGGGTGCTGCACCACCTCGGCGAGCTCAACCCGGCCGCCTACCGGAGAACCCCGTGAAGATCGCGCTGCTGAGCTACTCGACCAAACCGCGCGGCGGCGTCGTGCACACCCTCGCACTCGCCGAAGCGCTGGCGGCGGCAGGCGAGGACGTGACGGTGTGGACGCTCGGCCGTGGCGGCGACAGCCGCTTCTTCCGCCCGGTCGACCCCGCGGTCCGGCAGGAGATCGTGCCGTTCCCGGACCGCGACGGAGAAGGTGTCGGCGCCCGCATCCTGCGTTCCATCGACACCCTGCGCGCCGCCTTCGACCCCGGCGGCTACGACATCGTCCACGCCCAGGACTGCATCAGTGCCAACGCCGTGTCGAGGTGCGTCCGCACGGTCCACCAC
Organism: Lentzea sp. NPDC004782; assembly: GCF_040609115.1. Classification (NCBI taxonomy): domain Bacteria; kingdom Bacillati; phylum Actinomycetota; class Actinomycetes; order Pseudonocardiales; family Pseudonocardiaceae; genus Lentzea; species Lentzea sp. NPDC004782. The sequence continues at coordinate 63,753 of NZ_JBEXJN010000024.1, read as the reverse complement.
ATCGACCACTTCACCACTCCCGAGCTCATCGCCTGCCACGAACGCGCGATCAGGGAGCCGTTCGCCCACGTCTGCGTCTCCGCGGCGGTGGCGGAGGAACTCGGACAGGGCTGGGGAATCCAGGCCGACGTCATCCCCAACGGTGTGGACTCGCGACGGTTCGAGCTCGCGGCCGAAGACGTCCTCGGGCTGCGTCGATGGCGCTCGCGGCTGGGCCGCTACGTGCTGGCCGTCGGTGGCATCGAGCCGCGCAAGGGCACGCTGGACCTCCTGGAGGCGTACGCGCTGCTGCGGGAGTCCGACCCGGACCTCGAGCTCGTGCTGGCAGGCGGCGAGACCCTGTTCGACTACCGCGACTACCGGGCCCGCTTCGACGCACGCGCCGCCGAACTCGGGGTCGAACCCGTGGTGCTCGGCCCGATCCAGCACGACGAACTGCCGTCTCTCGTCGCCGCCGCGAGCGTGTTCGCCTTCCCGTCCACCAAGGAGGGCTTCGGCCTGGCCGCGATGGAAGCCCTCGCCGCCGGGGTGCCCGTGGTCACGCGCGACCTGCCCGTGCTGCGCGAGGTCTTCGGCAATGCCGCCCGGTTCGCCGCGGACCCCGCCGGGTTCGCCGCCCAGCTGCGCGCCGCATGTGCCGAACCCGGTTCTCTTCAGGCGGCAGGACGGGCCCTCGCCGCCGGCTACAGCTGGGAAAGGGCAGCCGCCCGCCACGTGCGCCTCTACCGCGGCCTGCTCGGGTAGGGCCGTTCGCGTGACCCGGCGCGGCCAAGTGGTGAACCGCGTTCTGCGGGAATGTGCGGGAGCGAGTTCACCTGGGACATGTACCTGCCGCGCGACTACTTCGCCCACCTGCTCGAGGTTTCGCCAGGCCAGCGGTTGCAGGTGCTGGAGTGGGAAGCAGGTCTGCCCGAGGTGTCCAGGTAAAGCAATTACCCCACGAAAAACTACTTCCGTGCCCGAGACGGTCTTGCTCGCTGAACACACGCCTGATCTGTCTTCGCAGGCGGACGGGGACACCTGCGGAACGGGTGGCGCCACTCGCGGTGCGACCCGCGCATCAGTGTCCAGTGGCGCGACCCGGAGCGTCGGCGAGGAAAATCCGCACTCAGCAGGGCGCCTCGCGGCACGGCAGTCCGGGAGCCTGACCGTCCCACTCTCCGTGAACCATTGGTCTGCCATACCGACCAGTGGTTGCGCATACCGACCACTGGTCTATAGCCTCGGGGTGCGACCACGAGGACAGGGAGGGCTGCGCCGGTGCCCCGTGTGATCAAGCATCCGGACGTTCGTCGAGCCGAGCTGCTGGACCGGGCGTTCGTGTTGTTCCTGCGACGTGGCTTCGACAACGTCAGCCTCAATGATCTGATCGCCGACGCCGGAGTCTCCAAAGGAGCCTTCTACCACTGGTTTCCGTCGAAGGACGCGCTGATAGCCGCACTGGCGGACCGCAGTGCCCGTGACCAGTTCGCCGCTGTGGAAGCCGTCGTGGCCGAATGCCGCGGTGACGCGCTGGATCGGCTGAACGCACTGCTGCAGACCGGTTTCGACGTCAAGATGGCGGCGGGAACACCCGAGCAACTGGCAGCGATGGTGTCGCTGTTGAGACCCGAGAACGCCCATCTGTACACACGGATCGTCGCACTCGGAGAGGACCTGAGCCGGCCGCTGCTCACGCGGTTGATCTCCGAAGGCGTCACCGAGGGCACATTCGACACGTTCGACCCGGAAGGTGTCGCCGACGTGATCCACGGCCTGGCCGCCCGCATCAGCTCGAACCTGGTGCAGGTGGTCGATGCCGTCGACGAGCCGGCCCGGGAACACGCGATCGAGGTCCTCACGACGAGGTTCAGGCTCCACGGCCTGATCATCGACCGCGTTCTCGGGCTCCCCGACGGCAGCGTCACCACACTCAGCCGCGAACAGGTCGAAACGATGGTCGCGGCGCTACCGCGCAACTACTGACCTTCTCCTCCGAGGACGAAACCGGCTGCCGGGGAGACGAGCGAGGAAAGGGGTAAACGTGTTGGGCACGAAGAAACCGAGCTGGGCAAAGGGAACTGTGACGTCCGAGGACGGCACGACGATCGGCTTTCGCCGGCTCGGTCACGGTCCAGGCGTGGTGATCCTGCACGGCGGTGCGCTCGCGTCGCAGCACTACATGAAACTGGCCGCCGCGTTGGCCGACCGGTTCACCGTTCACCTGCCGGACCGGCGCGGCCGCGGAATGAGCGGCCCGTACGGACGGCACTACTGCATCGAACGCGAAGACGAAGACCTCAAGGCCATCGTCACAGCCACCGGCGCACAGTACGTCTTCGGGGTCGCCGACGGCGGTCTGTTCGCGCTGCACGGAGCCATCACGACACCGCAGATCAGCAAGGTCGCCGTCTTCGAGCCTGTCCTGTTCGTCGGCCAACCGGGCCTGGAGGAGTTCAAGGCGGTCATCAGCCGAGGACAACGTCTGGTCGCCAGCGGGGACATCGGTGCTGCCATGGCGAGCCTTGCCACGGACGCGTTCGACGCGGACCCCAGGGCGCAAGCCGTTTCCGCACCATATCGCGTGCTGGGGCGAATCATGAGGCGGCCGGCCGCGTGCCGGGCGTTGCTGTCGGCCGATGCCCTGCTGGCCAAGGGCGACCGAGTTGCCCTGCGCGACCTGGTCGTGGCGTGGGAGAAGGAACTGGACGTGGTCAAGGCCAGCGAGAACACCATCGCCGACTACCGGAGGGTGACCGCCGAGGTCCTGCTGCTGTGCGGTACCGGCGCTCCGCCACTGTTCACCGGCACCCTGGACGCCCTGGAGAACGTGCTGCCGCGGGCGACTCGCGTCGAACTCCCCGGGCTCGACCACGGCGGTCCTCAGGATCAGGGCGGCAATCCAGCGGTCATCGCCGACCAGCTGCGCCGGTTCTTCACCGCGGGTACCTAGCTCGCGGATCGCCGATCCGGTAGTCGTCGGTTGGTGACCTTCTCAGGTGGCGAGGGCTTCGGTCGGCATCACCCCGGCCGCCCGCATCGACGGGTAGAGCCCGGCAACCACTCCGATCAGCAACGCCCCGGCGCAGCCTGCGGCGAGGAGTCCCGGCTCCAGGACGACGGGCCAGTGCTGCCGGGTGGCGTAACCGGCTACTGCGACCGATCCGAGCAGGGTGCCGAACAGGCCGCCGAGCCCTGACAGCGCAACCGACTCAGTGAGGAACTGGCCGAGGATCTGGCCGCGGCGCGCGCCCAGGGCACGGCGCAGGCCGATCTCGCGGCGGCGTTCGAGCACCGAGATGACCATGGTGTTGGCGACCCCGATCCCGCCCACCAGCAACGCCACCCCTGCCAGGCCCAGGAACAGGCCGGACAGCGCGGTCTGGGTGACGCGTTTGGCCGCCAGCGCGTCCGATGGCTTGGTGACCTGCACGGCGTCCGGCCGGGCCGGGTTGACCGTGGCGGGCAGCACGGCGCGGACGTCCTCGACCGCCGACTCGGTGGCACGGAGGTAGATCATGCTCGGATGGCCGCCGAACCCGAGATAGCGCTGCGCGGCCGGCCAGCCGACCAGCACCGACCGTTCCAGCTCCGGGTACAGCGGCATGGGTGCGAGCACACCGATCACCGTGAACCAGGTGCCGCCGACGTAGATCTGCGGCGCTCCCTCCGGCCCCACGCCGAGCCGGGTGGCCGCCACCGCGCCGAGTACGGCGGTCGGGAACGACTGCGTTGCCTCGTCCAGGAAGCGGCCCGCCTGCATCCGGCCGTTGACGGCGGGGAGCAGGCCGAGTTCGGCGGCCTGCACGCTCACCCCCGACACCTCGGACGGGTCCGACCGGTCCGAGCGGGTGACCTGCGCGGTCGTCTTGCCTACCGAACTCGCCTCGGTCACCGGGGCGATCCGCCGCACCATCGCCGGCGACTCGACCGGCAGCGGCACGGGCGGTTCGATCTTGCCAGGAGACGACACCGCGAGAACGTCGGTGCCGAGGGCGGACAGTTCGTCCAGCAGAGCACGCTGGCTGGACGCGGGGATGCCGGTGACGAGCACGAGGGTGGCGATGCCGATCGAGATGCCGAGCGCGGACAGGGCGGCACGGGCCTTGCGCGCCCGCAGGCCGATCAGCCCGGCGGCGATGAGATCACGCATGCGCACGCTCCGAGTCGGCTACGAGTCTGCCGTCGCGGAGCTCGACCCGGCGCGGCAGTCGCGCGGCGATGTCCCGGTCGTGGGTGATCACCGCGATGGTGGTGCCCTCGGCGTTGAGCGTCGCCAGGAGGTCGATCAGGGCGGTCCCGGTCGCGGTGTCGAGCGCGCCGGTTGGTTCGTCGGCGAGCAGCAGAGCGGGTTCCTTGACCAACGCCCGCGCCACCGCGACGCGCTGACGTTCACCACCGGAGAGCTGACTCGGCAGGTGCCCGGCGCGGTGCGTGAGTCCGACGCGGTCCAGCGCCGCCAGCGCGAGCTCCCGGCGACGCCGCCTCGGCACACCGCTGTAGAGCAGGCCGATGATCACGTTGGCCGTCGCGGACAGGCCCTCGATCAGGTGGAAGTGCTGGAAGACGAATCCGATGAACCGCCCGCGCACCGCGGAGAGTTCGGCATCGGGCAGCGCCGCCACGTCACGGCCGTTGATCTCGACGCTGCCTGACGACGGCCGGTCGAGCGTGCCCATGACGGTGAGCAGGGTGGACTTGCCGGAACCGGACGGCCCGACGATCGCGAGCAACTCTCCCGCGTGGATGCTCAGGGTGACGTCGTCGAGCGCGACGACACCGCCGGGGTAGGTCTTGCCCACGCCCCGCACCGAGAGAACGGGGGTCATGACGCGACCACGACCTTCAGGCCTTCGGTCACGTCCGGGCCGCTGACCTCGACCATGCCCTTGGCGAACAGCCCGGTGGTCACCGGGAGGAGCCGGCCGTCGGGCAGCTGCAACGCGTAGCCGCCCTGTTTGACCGCGAGCAGCGCGCCGACGGGAACGGCCAGCACGTCGGCCCTGGTCTGCGCGGTGAACGTGACCTGGACCCGGCCGGAGTCGGCTTTCCCGTTGGCTGGAGGCTCGTCGAAACCGATGAGCACGCTCATCTTGGCCGGCGTCGAGCTGTCGGTGCCCGCGGCCTGCTCGGGCGCCGTGACCGAGCTGACCTTGCCCGGTGTGGTGGTGCCGTCGGCGAGCGTGATGGTCACCGCGTCACCGGTCTTGACGCGGGTGGCCGCGGCGGCGTCCAGCTCCGCGGTCACCGCCTTGGCCGTGCCGCTGACCGTCATCAGCGGGGCCGAGGCGCTGTCGCCGAGCTGGGCCTGCACGGCACCTACCCTGACCGGTCCGTCGAGGACGACCGCGTCACCGACGTCGAGCACTCCGCTGGGCTCGACGCCGATCGTCCTCTGATAGCGCTTGATCGCGTCCACCAGGGACTGGGTGAGCGCGGTCTCCTTCTTCACCCCGGACTTCGGCGCGTCGAGGCGGTACCCCAGCGCCTTCAGGTTGTCCGCGACCACGGTGACGTCGCCCCCGATCATGCCGATCGAGTCGAGCTTGCGGTACAACGGCGTGCCGCCGTACATGAGGGTGATCGGCTTGTCGTCGACCGAGAACAGCCGCTCGCCCTGGGACACCACCGCTCCCGGCTGGGGCAGCCAGGTGACCAGGCCGGGCTTGGCGGTCTTGAGGGTGCGCAGCCTGCCGTAGCCGAGCATGCCACCGACCGTGTCGGACGTGGTCAACGTCGTTTTGGTGACCGTGGTGGTGGATCGCGTTTCCGCGCCGGTCGTCCGAGGGGCCGGTGCGGCGGAACGGGCAGGCCAGAGGTACCACGTCGCCGACGCCACGGCGATCACCGCCAGCGCCGCGAACACCATCGTTCTACTACGCACCGTAGGCCTTCTTGCGGCAGTCGAACTCGACCTTGGTCTGCTGGTCCTGGGACATGGTCGGTGTGCCGTCGTAGTTGTAGCCGCCGCCGTTGGGCAACGGGGTGACCTTCAGGCCGTTGTCGTTCAGGCACTTGATCTCGACGCGGTACTGGTCCAGGTAGCGGGGGTTGGTGTCGGGGGACAGCAAGGGGTTCGGCAGAGGCCGCAGGACGTCGCACTGGGCGAACGCGTCCTTGTAGGTGGTGTCCCTGCCGCCGTTTCCCTCCTGGGTCGGGAAGGTGACCTCACCCTGGTCGTTGCGCTTCGAGTAGGTCGGCACCCCTTTGGCGGCCAGGCATTTGCCCCACGTGTTCCACCAGCCCCACCACTCGGTGTCCGTGGTGTCCAGCGTTTGCTGCGGATGCTTGTCCGGGCCCTTGGCCGGGGTCGCGCTCGAGGGTGCCGAGGAGGAAGCGGGTTTGTCGGGGAGTTCGGCGACGGACGGCGTTTCGGGCGCTTTCTGGGCACATCCGGTGAGCACGACCGTCAGCACCGCGGCGCCCAGCACCGCACGTCGGGAAAAGCTGGTCATGCCGGAAAGCCTGGCCAGCGGATGTGAGGATCTTGTCAGAGTGAGGTGCCGGTGGTGTCTGACCTGATGTGCCTGCCCATAGAGTGGCGGCATGTGCGCTCACGTGCTGGTCGCCGAGGACGACCCGAACCAGGCGCAGGTGATCGGGATCTACCTCACGGCGGAAGGCCATTCCGTCACGGTGGTGCACGACGGCGCGATCGCACTGACACGGGCCCGTGAACAGCAGCCGGACCTGCTCGTGCTCGACGTGATGCTGCCGGGGATGGACGGTCTCGACGTCTGTCGTGCGTTACGCGCGGAATCCGAGGTGCCGATCCTCGTCCTCACCGCCCGCTCGTCGGAGTACGACCTGGTGCGGGGACTCGACTTCGGTGCCGACGACTACCTGACCAAGCCCTACAGTCCCCGCGAGCTCACCGCCCGCGTGCGCACGCTGCTGCGCCGCGCGAGACCGAGGGAACTCGCGGACCGAGCGCAGGCACATCGGCTGGGTGACCTCGTCGTCGACCCGGTACGGCACCAGGTCACGATCGACGGCATCTCCGTCGAGTGCACGTACGGCGAGTTCCGGCTGCTGGAGATCATGGTGCGGCAGCCGGACCGGGTGTTCACCCGGCAGCAGCTGCTCGAGCTGACCAGGGGTACCGACGCGTACGTGACGCCGCGGATCATCGACGCGCACGTGCTCAACCTGCGCAAGAAGATCGAGCGCGATCCGAGCAGGCCGGCCCGGCTGGTGACCGTGTTCGGCGTCGGCTACAAGCTGACCGATGGCTCCTAGGATCCCGCTGCGCCGCACGCTGGTGGTGCGGCTGACGGCCATCTCGGTGCTCATCGCGGTCGGGTCGATCGCCGCCACCGCCTGGCTCGCGGTCACCACGACGACACGGGAGATCCAGCAGGAACGGGGAGCGGCGCTGTCGAGGGCGGCCACCGTCTACAACGACCTGCTCGGCTTCGCCGCCAGGAACCCGCGCTGGTCCGATGCCGCCGAACAGGTGAGGGTCGCGTCCGCCCGATCAGGACGCCGGGTCTTGGTGACCACAATGGACAGACAGTCGCTCGTGGACTCCGGTGGGAAGGTGCCGCTGTCACTGCCGGCCGAGGCCAGCGCGGTGATCGACCCCTTGAAGGTCGACTCGGAGCTGGTGCCCGACATCGGGCCGGACCGCGTCGATCCCCGTGCGACAGGACCGTTTCAGCTCACCGCTGAGGAACGGGTCCGGCAGCAGACGCTGGCCGCGAAGGTGACGTTCTGCCTGCATGGCGATGGCGTGCGCTACCAGGTGCGGGAGCTGCCGACCGGCCGCGTCAGGATCACCACCGCCACCGGCTTCGACAACCAGGTCAGGCTGTTCAAGTGTGGACTGGAGGAACTCCAGGCTCCGACCACCACCGAGAAGGCCGCCCTCGCCCAGCTGAACGACCTGCTCCACGCCTGCCTGCAACGCCAGGGCCTGCCCCCGGCCGCGGTCGGCCTCGACCTCACGCCCACGTCCGGAAACGACACCCTGGCCAGCCGGTCCTGTGTGGACTCGGCACGACGTCAGCAACTGGCGGCGTTCGTCGCGCCGCCCGCGCTGCTGTTCGTCCTGGATCCGGCTACCGCGCACGGCAACGAGCTCGCCCTGAACCGGGACGGCTGGGTGCGGATCGCGCTGGTCGTGCTGGCGGTGGTCGCGGTCGCGATGCTCGCGATGATCTTCGTGTCGTCCCGGCTGTCCCTGCCACTGCGCGGACTGACCGCGGCGGCCGTCCGGGACGAGCGCGCTCCGGTGAGCACGCGTGACGAGATCGGGTATCTGGCGCAGGCGTTCAACTCACTGCAGGATCGCCGCCAGGAGCTCGACGAGCAGCGCCGCCGGATGGTCGGCGACATCGCCCACGAGCTGCGCAACCCGCTCAACACCATCCGAGGCCGCCTGGAAGCGGTGGAGGACGGCCTGTTACCGCTGGACCGCGGGCTCGCCTCGGTCGTGCTGGACGAAACGCTGCTGCTCCAACGGATCGTCAGCGACCTGCAGGACCTCGCTGCCGCCGACGCCGGACAGCTACGCCTGAATCCCGAACCGCTGCGCCTCTCCGACATCGTCGACCAGGTCGTCACCACCCACCGTGGAGTGGGAACAGCCCGGCTGACCGGCTCGACGGCAGGTGATCCGGTGATCGTCGCCGACGCGGCACGCCTGAGGCAGGCTCTCGGCAACCTGGTGTCGAACGCGCTGCGGCACACTCCCGTCACCGGCGAGGTGACGGTGACCGCGTTCGTTGAGGGCAGCGAAGCGGTGATCACGGTGCGCGACACCGGCCCCGGTATCGACCCCGGCGACCTGCCGCACGTCTTCGACCGGTTCTGGCGAGCGGATCGATCGCGGGCACGGCACACTGGCGGCAGCGGACTCGGCCTGCCCGTCGTGCGGCACCTCGTCGAGGCCCACGGCGGCAGCGTGACCGCCGAGTCGCCGGGCGGGGCGCTGTTCACCGTTCGTCTCCCAGGAGCGGCGGAGCTGTGAGCACGACCCAACGTCGTGATCATGACGCATGAGGTCGGTAGCCGGCGACAATCTATGTTCCCTTGCCAATCCACCGCACGTGCAGCTCGATCTGGGACCGTCTTGCTGCCAGTGGTGCGAGCTCGCGCTCATGGCGCCGGGCAAGAAGATCCGATTCCGAGTGTGACCGCGAGATACCGGTGTAGCGGCCGAGGTGAGCCAGGGCCCAGTCGCAACCTCGTGTCGCTCTGGTCTGAAGGCTCCACGGCCTCTCGGGCTGAGCACGGACGCGTCGAACACCCACACCGCCTGGCGGCAGGTGAGTGCCGCCCCTGCCGCAGGCCGACGTCGGCCGCTTCGACCACTGCGGAGAAGTGCCGACTGGAATCGGTGGCACTGTTCGAGGAACTGGGCGAGCCCAAGCCGGACGAGGTTTGCGCCCGGCTCCGGCCCTTGATCAAGTGGAGCGCGATCCCTGCCCGCCCAGCGCTCCCACCACGGCCCGAACCACCAGCTCGGCCTTGGACCTCCCGGCCTCGACCAGATCGGCGGCGTCCTCCGGCAGCTGGTCGGCCTCCTGAAGCAGCGCCAGGTAGACCTGGCGGCACCAGTCCGCGCCCGTCGCGGTGATCTCACCCGCCTCGCGCAGCAGGGCGAAGACCTCCTCGAGCCCGTCCGCGACCTCGGGGGTCAGCCCGCCGTGGCATCCGGCTTCGTCACTCATGAGCTCCATGGCGAACCGGTGGCCGGCCTTGAGCTCGAAGACGATCTCGGTGAGGCGCCGGAAGACCACGAGTGGAGGTGCCCCGTCCGCCCGCGACTGGTCGAGTGCCGTGAGGTAGCGCTGGTTGAGCTGCTCGGTCAACGCCTCCAGCAACGCCCGGCGCGAGGCGAACCGCCGGTGCACGGTGGCACGGGTGAGCCCGGCCGCCTCACCGATGCGTTCCAGCGACGCCGCCGGATCGGCGGCCAGCACCTCCTCGGCGGCAGCGAGAATCCGCGCGGTGTTGTGCTCCGCGTCCGCTCGCAATCGCCGCCCTGTGTCTCTGTCCACCGTAGCCACTCGGAAATGATACACCCCAGTATCACTTATTGCGCTAACTGTGACAGGTGTGTATCACTTAAGGGGAGGAGGTACCACAACATGGACCTGCAGTTGGAAGGCAAGCGAGTGCTGGTCACCGGAGCCAGCAAGGGAATCGGACTGGCGATCGTCAAGGCCTTCATCGCGGAGGGCGCGTCGGTCGTGGCCACCGCCCGCCGCTCGACGTCCGAACTGGAGCACACCGGGGCCGTCTTCATCCCGGCCGATCTGTCCACACCAGACGGACCGTCGCAGGTGGTCGAGACCGCGCTGGCCCAGAACCCGCAGCTCGACGTGCTGGTGAACAACGCGGGAGGGGGCAACCCGTCGGACGAACTTCCCGAAGATCCGTTCAGCGGCGACGACGACACCTGGGCGACCGTGTTCGCGTTGAACCTCAACGCGGCTGTCCGCACCACGCGGGCCGCGCTGCCGGCGCTCGCGAAGGCGCGGGGCGCCGTGGTGAACATCAGCTCCAGCAGTGCCCGCGACCCGCACAACGCGCCGTTGCCCTACGCGGCGGCCAAAGCCGCGCTCAACACCTTCACCCGCGGCCTCGCCGAGGCGACGGCACGGATGGGTGTTCGGGTCAACGCCGTCACCCCCAGTGGCACGCGGACCGAACTGCTGGTGGGCGAGGACGGGTACGTCGCACAGATGGCGGCACAGATGGGCGTGGAGTTCAGCGACCTGGTCGCGACACTGCCCCAGCAGATCGGCATGCTGACCGACGAGCTGATCGACCCGGACGAGATCGCCCGTGCGGTGGTGCTGCTCGCCTCTCCCACCATGCCGAGTGCCATCGGGTCGAACTGGACCGTCCACGGTGGAGCGATGAAGACCGCCTGACTCCGGCAGGGGAGGCCGGGCCCCGGCCTCCCCGCACGATGCCGCGTCCGCTGTGCATGGGATGGATTCGTCGCATGTGGACTGTCAGGTTCGGGCCGTCGCCAGGGTGCGTTGCCGGCTGGTGTGGGCCTCGCGCAGTTCGGCCAGGTGGTGCAGGCCGGTCAGCACCGCGTCCGCGTCGGGCACGAAGTCGATGAGACAGGCGACTTCGTCGACCTCGATCTCCGTCAGGCGCTCCAGCACCTTGAGGCCTTCGTCGACCGTGCCGAACAGCCCACCGGTGCGGTAGTAGCGGTCGAACGAGTGGTCCACGAGGAAGTCGATGTCCTCCGGGTCCAGGGTGTCCGGGTCGATACCGGGCAGCAGCTCCCGAGCCGCCTGGGTGATCAGGCCTATCGAGGATCGCAGATAGGCGCGGAACGGCTCGCGCACCACCTCCAGGACCGTGTCGCTGTCGGGGCCGATGAAGGTGTGCAGCATCAGCACCACGTGGCCGCGGGTTCCGTGGCACCGTTCGTGGTTCGCCCGGTAGTCCGCGATCTTGCCGGCGAGCTCGTCCAGCGACTGCCCGAGCAGGTGCGTCAGAACGCCGGTGCCGAGCTCGCCCGCCTGCTTGAACGTTCCCGCGCTGCCGGAGCTGGTGAGCCAGATCGGCAGCTCCGGTTGCACCGGCCTCGGATGGATGCGCACGGACGACAGGTCGCCGTTGCCGTCGGGCAGTTCGATCGACTCGCCCCGCCACAGCTTCCGGATGGTGTGCAGGCTCTCGGTGAGCACCTCGCGCCGCGACTGGTAGTTCTCCGGGCACAGCGTGAAGTCGACGACGTGCCAGCCGGGGGCCAGTGACACGCCTGCCCGGCCGCCGGACAGGTTGTCCACCACGGACCACTCCTCGGCGACCCGCACCGGGTTGTGCAACGGCGCCACCACGCTGCCGGCGCGCACCGCCACGTTGCGGGTGGTCGCGGCCACGGCCGCGCCGGTCAGCGACGGGTTGGGGTAACGGCCGCCGAAAGCGTGGAAGTGCCGTTCGGGTGTCCACACGGCCGTGAAGCCGTGCGTGTCCGCGAAGCGCGCGCCTTCCAGCAGCAACCGGTAACCGTCCTCCGCGGCGTCGTCCGCGAAGTAGAAGAGACTCATGTCCATCAGGCTGCACCCAGCTTCTGGTCGACCGCGGTCGCGAGGTCCGCGAGCACGGGAGTGTGGAACAGGGTTCGAATGCCGAGCTTCACGCCGAGCACCGTCTGGATCTCCCGCATGACCCTGATGGCCAGCAGCGAATGCCCGCCGGACTGGAAGAAGTGGGATCCGGGGCCGATGTCGTCGCAGCCGAGCACGCTTTCCCAGATCTGGCACAGCGCTCGCTGGGTCGCCGTCCGCGGGCCTTCCTCGGCACGCGGGACGGCCGCAGGTGCCGGCAGTGCGGAGCGGTCCACCTTTCCGGTAGGGGACAACGGGATGGTGTCGATCCGCATGAACACCGACGGCACGAGGAAGCTCGGCAGGCGGTCCTGGGCGTGCGCCCGCAGCAGGTCCAGGTCCAGCGCCTCGGTGCGGCCCACGACGTGGGCGACCAGCTCCTGGCGTTCGGTCACCGACACCACGACCGCTGCGACGCCGTGGTGTTCGCCGAGCGTCGCCTCGATCTCGCCGAGCTCGATGCGCACGCCGCGCACCTTCACCTGGTTGTCCTTGCGGCCGAGGAACTCGATCTCGCCGTCGAAGTTCCACCTGCCGATGTCGCCGCTGCGGTACATCAGCTCACCCGGCACGAGCGCGTACGGATTGGGCAGGAACCGTTCCGAGGTGAGCTCCGGCCGGTCGAGGTAGCCGTCGGCCACGCCGGGACCGCCGATGTGGATCTCGCCGGGCGCACCGACCGGCACCCGAGCGCCGTGCTCGTCGAGGATGTCGATGCGGCTGCTGTGGATCGCGCGTCCCAGCGTCACGTGCTGCCCGTCGCCGCGCACGAGGTGCTGCGCGGTGACGAACACCGTGGTCTCGGTGGGGCCGTAGAGGTGGAAGACGTCGCGGACCTCGGAACGCTCGAACAGGTCGGCCACGAGCTTCGGGCTGAGCTGCTCGCCGCCGATCGTGACGGTGTGCACCGACGCGGGCAACCGGTTGGCCCGCAGGTACTCGGCGAGCACCGACGGGACGAGGTTCATCATCGTGACGTCCCGCAGCTCCGGCGAGCCTTCCGGCACCGCGAGCAGACCGTCGCTGAACCGGACCGTGCCGCCGGTGAGCAGCGGTGGCCAGATGTCCATCGCGGACACGTCGAACGAGAACGCGATCGTGGCGAACACCGTCGTGAACGCCTCGTTCGGCACCGTGTCGAGGAACCAGTCGAGGTACCAGTTCAGGTTGCGGTGCAGGGTCCGCACGCCCTTGGGCCGGCCGGTGGAGCCGGAGGTGTACATGAGGTAGACGAGGTTCTCCGGCGTGACACCGGACTCCACGGGCGTCGCCGGCGCCCGTGCGATCAACTCGCGGTCGCGGTCCATCAGCACGACGGGGATCGTCGGTGAGTCGAAGAGCTCCGCCTGAGCCCGTGCCGTCACCAGCGCCCGCGCACCGGAGTCGGTGAGCACGTACCGCAGCCGCTCCTGCGGATAGGTCGGGTCGAGCGGAACGTAGGCACCGCCGGCCTTCAGCACGCCCAGCACCGCCGTGACCGCGTCGATGCCGCGTTCCAGCGCGACGCCCACCGGGACGTCCGGTCCGACGCCGAGGCCGCGCAGGTGGTGCGCGAGCCGCGTGGACAGCTCGTCCAGCTCGGCGAAGGTGACTCGGCGCCGCGGTTCCTCGACGGCGATCGCGTCCGGTGTGCGGGACGCCTGCCGGGCGAACCGCTCGTGCATCATCGCCGGGTCGACCGGCCGCGGCTCGCCCTGCCACTCGACGTCGAGCGCGCGCAGCTCCCGTTCGCCGAGCATCGCGAGCTCTTCCGGGTGCCGCTCCGGGTGCGCGAGGAGGTCCGCCAGCAACGTGGTCACGTGCTCGGCGAGGTGCTCGATCCGGCGCCGGTCGAACAGGTCGGCCGCGTAGTCCAGCCGCAGCTCGATCCCCTCGTCCCGGCAGATGAACCGGAAGCACAGGTCGAGCCGCTGGTCGACGCCCGTGAAGTCGAGCGGGACCACGTCGAGGTCGCCCACCCGCTGACCCGCTGGGGCCGTGATCACCTCGACCGCGTGCTGGAACACCGGATGCCTGCTGGCTTCGCGGGCCAGCCCGAGCCGTTCCACCAGCTGCGCGACGGACAGGCTCCCGTGCGCCACCGAGGTCTCGATCGCCTGCCGGCAGTGTTCGACGACGGCCGCCGCGGGCATCCCGGCGAGATCGAGCACGACCGGCACGGTGTCCGCGTGGGCTCCGATGGCCCGCTCGTGGCCGGCGGGCCTGCCGGAGTGACCCAGGCCCAGCACCATCCGGTGCGTGGCGCCGTGCCTGCCCAGCACCAGGGCCACCGCCGCCAGCAGCACGGCCTCGACGCCGGCCGGTTCACGCCGCGCCGCCGTGACGACATCGGCCGGCAGCACCGAGATCACCCGATCGCTGCGGAACGACATGGTGGTCGGCCGCACCGCGTCGGCGGGCAGGTCGAGCAGCGGCACGCCGTCGAGCATCCGCCGCCAGTGTTCGAGCGCCGCCGCCGTCTGCGGTTCCCAGTCGACCGGTGGCGGAGCGAGCATGCCGCCCCGGTAGGCGACCACGAGCTTGTCCAGCAGCAGCACCAGTGATCGTTCGTCGGCCACGCAGCGGTGGGCGACGAACTCGAGCATGTGCTCCCGCGGACCGATCCGCCGCAGCAGCACCGTGAAGAGGTCGCCGTGCTCGCGCCGGACCTGCTGGGCCACGTCGAGTGCCGCGACCTCGGGGCCGACGACGACGAGCACGTCCTCCCTGGGCGGCAGGACGAACCGGCACACCCGGCCGCGTTGCAGCTCGAACCTGCTCCGCAGCACGTCGTGGAGGGCCAGCACCGTGTCGGCCGCGGCCCGCAGCCGGTCGACGTCGAGCGGCCCGCTCAACCGCACCGGCAGGGTGACGAAGGTGTTGGTGTGCTCAGCCGACCAGTGGTCGAGGAACCACCACTGCTCCTGCAGCGGTGTCGCCCACGTGCGCCGCACGTCCACGAGGTCGTTCGAAATGGTCATGGCAAGTCCTCCGGTGCGGAGATCGTTCGGGTTACGGCTGCCAGTACTCGAGGACGACGGTCGCGCGGTCGAACCGGCCGCCCGCGGTGACCTCGCCGATGCTGTGCCACGTCGACGCGTGCGGTGCGAACAGCACGCTCGTCCCGCCCAGCGGTGGGATGGAGAGCGCGGGCGCGGCCGCACTCTCGCTCTCCCACAGGTGCAGCTCGCCGCCGAAGCTGGGTCGCCAGTCCTCGTTGAGGTGCAGCACCCAGTGCAGTGCCTTGGTGGCTTTGGCGGTGTGCACCGTCTGGTGATCGCCCTCGCCGTAGCGGAAGACGCCCACCGTGACCGGCAACGACGTCACATCCCGATCCAGACCCTCGCTCGCCCACGCGGTGAACTCGGGTGACAGCAGGTCGTCCAGCAGCTCGGTCCACGGTTCGGACAGCAGGCCGGCGGCCGGAGTGCGCTCGCCGTGCTCGAACAGGGTGAGCAGCCACGCCCGGTAGTTCTTGACGTGCCAGGAGCCCTGCTTCACCAGCCGCCGGTAGAGCTCGGCGGCCGGTGGAGCAGCGGCGAGCCGCGCCAGGTCCGCGGACTCGATCATCTTGTCCACGGTGTGGTGGGTGAACGGCGTCCGGTGCCTGAGGAACTCGGCTTCAGTTCGGATCATCGCCGGGTTCAGGTCAATCGCCGTGGCGCGTGGCCCAGTCCTCGAACCAGTACTCGAGCTGGACCGTGAGCCGGGTGAGCGTTCCTCCGGTGTCCACCTTGGACACGGCGTGCCACGAGGTGTCGGTGGGAGGGAACGCGAGCAGCTGGCCGGGAGCCGGCGGGATGCGGCGCGCGGGCTCCTGCGCGGGATCCCCGCTCAGCCGCACCTCGTACTCGCCGCCGACACCGGCCGGCCACTCGGGGTTGAGGTAGAGGATCGCGGTCAGCTGCTTGTTCGGCTTGTCCTTGTGCACCGAGATGAAGTCGCCGTCGACGTGGGTGTAGACGCCCATGTCGAACGGCAGCCCCGCCAGCTTCAGACCCGTGCCCTCCTCCAGCCACCTGGTGAACTCGTCGGACATCAGGTCGGCGACGAGTGAGGACCACAGCCCGGACAGCCCCAGCGTGCCCTCGGCGAGAACACCGTCCCGCACCAGGTACAGCAGGTTCATCCGGTACTGCTTCTCGTGCGCCGGGTCGGTCCGCGCGATCTGCTGCGCGCCCAGCAGCGGGGCCTGCTCGAACAGCTTCTCCACCACGTCCGGCGCGACCACGCCGGTGGAGAGGTGGATCTCGAACGGGTCGGTGATGTGCTCGAAACCGGCTTCCTTGTTCGTCAACACGATGAACGTGCCCCCAATGATCAGTGAGCGGACATGACGTGCTTGATGCGGGTGTATTCCTCGACCGCGTATGCGGACAGGTCCTTGCCGTAGCCGGAGGCCTTGAACCCGCCGTGCGGCATCTCGGCGGCGAAACGCAGGTGCGTGTTGATCCACACGCACCCGAAGTCGAGTTCGGCGGTGATCGAGTTCGCCCTGGCGTGGTCGCGCGTCCACACGCTGGCGGCCAAGCCCTGCGGCACGCCGTTGGCGAGCCGCACCGCCTCCTCCTCCGTCGTGAACGACTGGACGGTGAGCACCGGTCCGAAGAGCTCCTCCTGCACGATCTCGTCGTCCTGGCGCACTCCGGTGATCACCGTCGGTGCGAAGAAGTAGCCGCGATCACCGACGCGCGTGCCGCCGGTGCGCACGACGGCGTGCGCGGGCAGCCGGTCCACCAGCCCGGTCAGCCGGGCGAGCTGGTCGGCGTTGTTGAGCGGGCCGTAGAAGGCGTTCTCGTCGTCGGGCGGTCCGGTCCGCGTGAGGTGCGCCTGTTTGACGAGTGCCTCGACGAGCTCGTCGGCGATGTCCTCGTGCGCCAGCACGCGGGCCGCCGCGACGCAGTCCTGGCCCGCGTTGAAGAACGCGGCCTCGGCGATTCCGGCGGCGGCCGCCGTCACGTCGGTGTCGGGAAAGACCAGAACCGGCGCGTTGCCGCCGAGTTCCAGGTGCAGGCGCTTGAGCGAGGCACCCGCGGCCGTGGCGAGCTCGCGGCCGGCGCGAGTGCTCCCGGTCAGCGAGATGTGCGCGACGTCCGGGTGCGCGGCGAGCAGTCTCCCGGTCTCCCGGTCTCCGCACAGCACGGTGAGCACGCCGGGTGGCAGGAAGGGTGCCGCGATCTCGGCCAGTCGCACCGCGGTCAGCGGCGTGGTCTCGGCCGGCTTGAGCACCACCGTGTTGCCGGCCGCGATCGCCGGGGCGAACTTCCACACCGCCATCTGCAGCGGGTAGTTCCACGGCAGCAGCTGCGCGCAGACCCCGATGGGTTCCCTGCGCACCGAGGAGGTGTGCCCGGCCAGGTACTCGCCCGCGGCCTTGCCCTCCGGCAGTCGCGCCGCTCCCGCGAAGAACCTGAGCTGGTCCACGGCGGGCTCGATCTCGTCGGCGACGGCGCTGCGCCGGGGTTTGCCGGTGTTCGCGCATTCGAGGTCGGCGAACTCGTCCGCCCTGTCCTCCAGCGCCTGCGCGATCCGCAGCAGCGCGAGACCGCGTTCGGCCGGAGTCGTGCGGCGCCACGTCCCGAACGCGGTCGCGGCGGCTCGCACGGCGGCGTCGACCTCGGTCTCCCTGGCCAGCGGCACCTCGGCGAACGGCAGCCCGGTCGCGGGGTCGAGCAGTTGCGTCGTCGGTGACATCACGGCGCTCCGTGGACGATGTAGCTGACCAGCTGCCGGACGGCCGCTGTCGCGTAGCAGCCCGAGGGGAGGAAGAACCCGAGGGTCGCCTGGAACCTGCCGGGGAACTCCGTGTCGGGACCGAACCCGCTGACCGACACGACGGTCTGCACCACCGACGCCCGCGTGGACGTCTTCGCGGTGATCAGTCCGTTGTGGAGGCTCCGCTTGACGAACGGGATCTCCCGGCAGTTGCCGAGCAGCTCCGCCGCCGCGGCGCCGCACCGCGCGTAGCGGTAGGGGATCGTGTCGATCTCGACGTCGAGCGCCGCGTCCCCGAACACCTCGCCCGCGCGTGCGGCCAGCGCCGTGTTCCACTCGTGCGAGCTGTGCGCCGCGAGGAAGAACGACGCCGCCCGCGGGTCGAGAGAATCGAAGAACCGCTTGGCCTGTCCCGTCCACGCACCGGCCGCGTCGCTCTCCGGCGCGCCGAGCCCCGCCAGTTCGCGCAGGGCGAGCGACCAGTCGCCGGCCAGCATCGCCTCGCCGACCAGGTGACTCCGCTTCGGCCCTCCCGGCACGCCGAAGCGCTGGGTGTCGTAGTAGTTGAGGAACAACAGGTTCACCTTGCGCAGTGCGGAGAACCGTTCCGCGGGTGAGCCGCCGAGGTCGCGCACGACGACGCGGAACGCGTTGCCCTCCAGCTCGCCGATCGCGATGGGATCGGCGCCGTAACCGTGATGCCACAGCGACAGCCTGCGGTCGTCGGCCTCGGTGAGGCTCAGCACGCAACCGGTGTCCTCATCGGACAGTGCGGTGGCCGGCAACGCGATCAGCTGCTCGGTGACGCCGTCCTCGTCCTTCAGCCCGCCGAAGGTGATGTCGGCTGTGCGCAGGCCGAGCTTCGCGGCGATCCAGCCGATCGCCTCGGTGGTGGTGTAGCCGCACTTGCGCAGCACCAGGTAGCGGTGTGCGGGGCCGGGTTCGTCCTGCACCGGCAAAGCCATCGCCTCACGCACGATGAAGTCGGACGGCCGGTGCTTGAGCACTGCTTCTGCGAACAACTCCGGTCACCTCCGGCTCGGCACGGCGACGATGTCGGCGCCCAGTGCGGTCAGGGCACCGGGCAGGTCCGCGTATCCGCGGGCGAGGTGGTGGGTCCCGCTCAGCACGGTCGGGCCCGGCACCGTGAGCGCGGCGAGCAGCGCCACGGCGGCGCCGCGCAGGTCCGGGGCGACGAGCTCACGGCCGGGCGCCGACGGCGGGCACCGCCCGTCGACCACGGCGGAGCGGCCGGTCCTGCCCACCCGCATGCCGAGCTCCTCGAGCAGCGCGAGGTAGGAGAACCTGTTGGCCCACACGGTTTCGGTGAAGCGGGACCGGCCTTCGGCGAGGCCGGCGAGCAGCACCAGGAACGGCTGGCTGTCGCTGTAGACGCCGTGCGAGGCTATCGTCAGCTCGATCGGCCGCAGCCGCTCGGCGGGGTGCACGACGACGGTCCTGTCACCGGTCTCGAAGTCGACTCCCATGACGCGCAGCGCGTCCAGCTCTGGGGTGAGCGCGGTGAGCGCGCGCCCCAGGTGGTCGGCGCGCACCACGAGAGGTTCGGCCGCAGCGGTCGCGCCCGCGCAGATCCAGGTGACGACCTCGATGAGATCGGGCACCAGCGCGTGGGACACCGGCGTGCGCAGGTCCGCGCCGCCGCGGCCGTGCACCACGACCGTGCCTTCCGCGGGGCGTTCGATCTCGGCGCCGAGCTGCTGCAGGACGCCGACCAGATCGGTGACGTCCGGCTTGGGGTAGAGGTTGCGCAGCGTGCTGGTTCCCGTGGACACCGCCGCCAGCAACAGCGCCATCTTCGACGCGCCCGAGTAGTGCGGGCCGGTCTTGAGCTGCCGGTCTGTGGTGTGGTCGAGCAGGTCGATCTCGCAGCCGCGCAGCCTGGTCGCGCTCACCTGGAGATCACCGTTCCGTGCGGTGACCGCGGTGGCCCCGAAGGACCGCAGCACGCTCAGGTACTGGCTGACGGGCCGCGCCAGGCCGGGGCCGTCCCCGATCTGGCAGCCGCCGTTGGCGGGCACGACGACGTGGCCGGTGCGGTGCAGCAGCGCGGGGATCAGGTAGACCACGCCGTGGATGCGCGCGGCGAGTCCCGCGTCGAGCGTGGCGTCGCTGATCCCGCTCGCGTCGAGTTCCAGCACGTCACCGTCGACGGTGACGCGGGCGCCCGCGTCCCGCAGCAACGAGGTCAGCACCCCGGTCTCGACGATGTCCGGCACGTTCGTGATGCGCACCAGCGCGTCCGCCGACGCCGCGGCCGCGAGCACGGTGACCATTGAGTGCTTGAACCCCGGCACCGTCACCTCGCCCCGCAGGCGCCGGCCGCCGCCTCTGACGAGCAGGTCGGGGTGGCCGTCGGGGCACTGCGCGAGACGTGCCGCGGGCACGACCGCAGCGCTCGTGAGAGTCATCGAATTCCCCCAAAGAAAAGACTTCGCACGCAGCAGGAAGTGTCGCGGCGAAACGCCGATGAGGTTATTTGTGAATGTCCAGAAAATCCGGAACCTCGTTGGCCCGGCCCCCAACCGACATCCATTCGGACTCTTACACGATCGCCGGGAGGCGTCAACCCGGTCGGTTGCCGTCACTCGAACGGGCTAACCCGGGGAATGCTTGCCACGATCTCCGAGACGCTGCTACGGTCGGCGGCGATCGGCCTTGAGGGGGGCTCGATCGTTGCTTTCAGCGGACTTCGCCAGGGGGCACAGTCCACTTCGACCAGGTGCGTCCGGCCGTTTAGCGCGGCCTGACAGCCCTGTGTGCCTCCCTTGCCGATGAGCCCGTCGCCGGGCTTTGTCTGGGGGTTCGAGGCAGTGCAAAACGTACATTCCAGCCGTCGACGACAGGACGGCCGGATCAATCTCAGCAGCAATGAGCTGATCAGTTCCCGCGTGGCGGACGTCCACCGGGTCGTCATGTGCGACCTGGTGCCGGAATCGCTCGTGCGGTACCCCGTGACGGCGAGTCGTGCCGTGCGCGTGGCGCAGTACCTGGGGCTGCCGCCGGACGAGATGGCGCTGACGCCGGGATCCGACTCCGCCCTGCGGCTGATCTGTCAGCACCACGCTCGCCGCGGCGGTGCGGCGGTGCTGCTCCAGGACCCGAACTACGTCGCGGTCGCCCAGTCCGCCGCCGCGCTCGGCCTCACCGTGGAGCGGGTGACCGCACCGCGGGCCGATCCCGCCGCGCAGGGCGCCGCGCTGGTCGACCTGGCCGCGCGCACCACGGGCGCGCTGATCGCGGTGAGCGTGCCGAACGGTCTCTCCGGCGGCTCCATGGATGACTCCTACCTGGGCAAACTCGCCGATCTGGCCTACGAGCGCGAGCACCTGCTGATCATCGACTCGTGCTATCAGGCCTTCGCCGGGCCGCTCGGCGCGCACTTCGCCCGCCGGGGCGACGCGGTGTTCGTCGTGCAGTCGATGTCCAAGTCGCACGGTCTGGCCGGCGCGCGGGTCGCGGTCACGGCCGCGTCCGCGTCCGCGATCGCGGCACTGGGCACGGCCCCGCTCGAGCACGCGGTGTCCGAGGTGGCGCTGCGGGCGCTGCTGAACGCGATCGACCACCACGACGAGTTCGTGTCCATTTGGGCAGAGGTGCGCCGGTGCCGGGAGCGCGCGATCGAGCGCACGCGTGCCGCGGGGTGGGAGGTGCTGGACTCGGACGCCAACTTCGTCGCCGCCGCGCCGCCGCACGGTCTCGCGAGCGCCCGGCTCGTCGAGGAGCTCTCCCGCGCGGGATATCGCGTGAAAGATCTCGGCGAGCTGGCCGGCCTCGCGAACTGCATTCGTTTCACGGTCGGCGACGACGCGACGACGGACGCGTTCCTCGATGTTCTTCTGAATGTCGCCGACGAGTTGCGGAACGTACCTGGGGATGCCTGTGCAACCGAGTTGTGAACTGATTGCGGAAACGTCTCAACTGGCGGCGTGTGCACGTGCGCGGAGAACGAAAAGGGCAACCTTCAGCTCGTTCGCCGAAAAATGCGTGCACGGCCGCGAGACCTGTGCGGCAGTGCGATGACGGCGAGCGTTTCGCCGGTGTCGAGAATTCTCGTGCTCGGTTGTCCCGGTACGGGCAAGACCCGGCTGGCCCGAATGCTCGCCGCGTGCACCGGCCTGCCGTTGCACCACCTCGACGACGAGCACTGGGGGCCGTCGTGGACTCGCCCGAGTGACGCCGACTGGCGGGCGCGCCAGGCGGAGCTGGTGGCCGGGGACGCGTGGATCGTCGAGGGCAACTACGCGCCGACGATCCCGGTCCGGGCGGCCCGCGCTCAGCTCGCGGTCGTCATCGACGCGCCGACGGCGACGTGCCTCGTGCGGGTGGTGCGCCGCGCGTGGCGGATCCGCCGCGGTGCGCTGGACGGCCTGCCCGCCCGGATCCGCGAGCAGGCCGCGGCCGGCCTCCGGGTCCGGGCGACCAAGGACTTCCGCGCTCTGCTGAAGAAGGTCTTCTTCTTCCGCGGCCGCGACTTCTGGGACGTGATCGACAGGGCGGCCGCAGGCGGCGCGACCGTCCTGGTCGTCTCCGCCTCCGGCCGCCCGCCTCGGCGGCGCGACCCGGGCCCGGTGCCCCGGCACCTGCCGCTGACCGAACTCGAACCACTCGTCACCGCACTGTGCCGAGGGGTTTCCCACCACCGTTTCTGAGAGGGGATCGCGTGATGAGGACTCTGGTCGTCTGGCCACCCCACGTGCCCAGCTACTTCAACGCCGGTCATCACCTGCCGACCTTCACCATCGCCGCGTACCTGCGCGGCCGGGGCCACGAGGTCACCGCGATCGACGCGGGCGCGCTCAACTGCACCTGGAAGGAGTTCGGCGACACGGTCTTCCGCGGCGGGTACGACGCGGTCGTCCTGGTCAACGAGTACGACGTCGTCGAGGGTGTCCGGCGGGCCGCCGACTACACCCGCCAGCTCGCACCGGGCGCGTTGATCGTGACCGTGGGCCGCCTGAGCTATCAGAACCCCGAGTTCATGCAGTCGATGGCGGTCGACGCGGTGGTGAGCAGCGGTGACTACGAGGCGGGCGTCGCGGCGGCGCTGGGCTGGGCCGCGCGCGGCAGGCAGCCGAACGAGTCACTGCCGGGCGTGTGGCTGCGCACGGTGGGCGGCTGGCGCGCGCCGAGCGGACCGGGCACGTGGCTGCCCGCGGCCGAGTGGGTGCTGCCCGACGTCGACGAAATCCCTTACCCCGCTTACGAGAGCCTGTACAAGAACGACGACAACCGGTTCTGCGGCATCCCGAGCCGGCGTGAGCTGGTCGTGCAGGTGGCGCGCGGCTGCCCGGTCGGCTGCGACTTCTGCGACGTGCCGCCGATGCAGGGCCTGCGGGAACGGCGGATCACGGTGGAGCGGACCATCGGCTACATCCGGGAGTGCTTCGCTCGCCACCCGTTCGAGTACGTCGCGTTCTACGCGCCGACGTTCACGCTGGACAAGCGTTGGATCAGGCAGCTCTGCGACGGGCTGGCGGCCGAGCCCCGCACGTACCGCTGGAAGTGCGCCACGACGTTGTTCCACCTCGACGAGGACATGGTCCGGCGCATGGGAGAGGCGGGCTGCATCCGGATCAGCGTCGGCGTCGAGACGCTCGACGAGGACGCGTCCGGCCAGCTGCCCAAGCTCAAGGAGCGGGCGAACCAGCGGCTGCACGACGTGATCGCCTGGTGCGAGAAGGCGGGCATCGAGCTGAACTGCTTCGTGATCGTGGGCCTGCCCGGCACCACGCCCGCCGGCACCCAGCGCACCGTCGACCTCCTGACCGCGGCGGGCGCACGTGTCCGGCCCACGCTTTACACGCCCTACCAGCACATGCACGGCGCCATGTCGGAACGCGAGGTGAGCGCGTTCAACCGCCAGGTGTTCACCGGTTCGGAAGAGGTGCTCCAGTCCGGGCACGCGCCGACCGAGTTCCTGCGGTTCATCTTCGGCGGGCACCAGTACCGGACCGAGGTCATGCGGAACATCCCGCTGGCGCAGCGGCAGCCGGCGGAGCTGTCGTGACGCCCGAACACCGGCGGTTGCTGCCAGGGCTGCTGCCGAACCTGCGGGACGTAGGTGGACTGTCCACTGTGGACGGACGGGTGCTCGCGGCCGGGGTGTTGCTGCGGACGTCCGCGCTCGTGTCGCTGAGCGAGGACGCGAGAGCAGGGTTGCGCGCCGCCTTGCCTCCCGCTGTCTACGTCGATCTGCGCACGGACGCGGACATCCGGCACGACGGCGAGCCCACCGAGCTCGTGCGGGACGGATGGACGTGGGTGCGGATGCCGGTGCAGGACCGCGAACCCGGTGAAGGCGACGGGCCGGAGGACGCGCTGCGCCGGTACCGCCGGGCGTTGCCCCGCTATCTGGATCTCGCGGCACAGGTCGCCGAACTGCTCGGCGACCGGCCCGTCGTGGTCGGGTGCAGCCTCGGCAAGGACCGCACCGGCCTGCTGATCGCGATCCTGCTGAGCTGGGCGGGCGTCGGGCAGGACGACGTGGTGGCCGATTTCGCCTACAGCAACCGGGCGCTGGCCAGGGGCCGTCAGCTGTTGCCGCCCCGGTGGCACGACCGCCGCCTGCGGATCACCGAGTGCAGCGCGGCGGTGTGCCGCACGGTGCTGACCGAGATCCCCGGTCCCGGTGACGCCCACTCCGCGGCGCTGGACCGGCTGCTCGCGTCACGTGCGCGGGAAAAGACGACAGGAGGAGCGGTGCGATGACACCGACATCATCGGACGAACGGATGCGCCACGCCGCCGTCCTGCTGCACCAGGTGGCCACCGAGTTCACCGCGGCCGGTGCCACCGCGGACGACCTGTTCACCGACTGGCTGCACGACGTGCCGGCGGCACTGCGCGACGCGTTGGACGCGGTGGTCGAACTGCCCGACCGCACCAGCGGCTGGCGGGTGCTCTCCGGGCTGCTCAACGAGTTCGGCGCGCCCGGTCCGACCCCGGAGCACTGGCGCAAGGCGTCCTCGCGCCTGACCGAACCGCTCGACGTCGCACTGGTGCTGCTCGCGGGCGCGATCGGCAGGGTGTTCGGCTGGGAGGGGCAGCAGGACGGCAGGCTGGTGCACAACATCGTGCCCAGCAAGGGCTACGAGCACCTGCAGGTCGGTGCGAGCAGCACCACGCCGCTCGCCTGGCACACCGAGGACGCGTTCCACCCGCAGCGCGCGGAGCTGATCATGCTCGCCTGCGTGCGCAACGACGACCGGATCGGCAGCCAGGTGTCGAGCGTCCGCCGGATCGGGCTCACCGATCACGAGGTCGACGTGCTGAGCCGGCCGGGACTGCGGATCGCGCCGGACGACTCGTACCCCGAACAGTCCACTCCGGACGGTGTGCGGGACAACGGGATCCCGACGGTCTGGATCGCCGAGGACGGGCCGTGCCTGCGGTACGACCCGTCCTACACCACTTTCCTCGGTGAGGACGAGGAACTGCGCACCCTGCACGGCACGCTCGAGCAGCGGCTGACCGCGTGCCGCGAGGTCGTGCCCGTGGTGGCGGGGGACGTGCTGCTGATCGACAACGACATCGCCGTGCACGGGCGGGCGGCCTTCGAGCCGCGCTACGACGGCACCGACCGGTGGCTGAAGCGGACCATGGTGCGCCTGGATCGTCCCCGCCCGGAGGCGGAGTCGGCGGAGCACGGGTTCGGTCAGCTGCTCGTCGGCCCGCAGCCGGCTCTGGAGGTGCGCTCGTGAACGTCGACGACTTCCTCGGCCCCCTGCTCGACGAGTGCACGGCGGGACCGCTGCCGGGACAGTTCCCCGGCAGGCGCGACGACGACCACCGGTTCGACGGCCCCGGCGGCACGCTCGTGCACGGTGCGGTCGTGGCGGCGGTCGCGCGCCATCTCGGCAGCGGCCTGGTGGCGAACGACCACGGCGGTTTCCCGGCGAGCGACTTCTCCGACGCGATCGTGAGCTGGAGCGCGGCACGGCTGCGCGAGCTGCTGGGCGCGCCGGACGGTGACTTCGTGTTCGGTCCCAACATGACCGGGCTCACCACGACGTTCGTCAGGTCCGTCGCGCCGGGGCTGCGGCCAGGTGACGAGATCGTGGTGACGAAGCTCGACCACGAGGCCAACCGCGCGCCCTGGCTGGCGCTCACCGACCGCGGGGTCGTGATCCGGGAGGCGGTGCTCGAACCGTCCGGCGCGTTGCCGGTCCAGGCCGTGACGGAGCTCATCGGTGCCAGGACCAGGTGGGTGGCCGTCACCGCCGCGTCGAACGCGCTCGGGTTCGTGCCGGACGTGCGCGCGATCGCCGCTGCCGCGCATGCCGTGGGCGCCAAGGTGTTCGTGGACGGCGTGCAGGCTGTCGCGCACCGCCGGACCGAGATGAGCGAGCTCGGGTGCGACGCGTTCGTCACCGCCTCCTACAAGTGGTACGGCCCCCACGCGGGGGTGCTGTGGCTGGCGCCCGGTGTGCCGGCCGGTGCCAGGCTGGCCGAGCAGGTGCCGTCGGCTGAGCCGGACGGACCGGGCCACCTCCAGCTCGGCACGACGAACTTCGAGGCCGTGCTCGGCGCGGGCGTCGCCGCGGCGGTGCTGTCGCGGTGGGACCGCGCCGTGGTGGCCGAACGGGAGCAGCGGCTCGGTGACGCGCTGCGAGCCGGCGTCGCCGAACTGCCCGGTGTCCGCGTCCTGAGCGCGGGCCCCGAGCACGAACGGGTGCCGCTGGTGACCTTCCAGGTCGACGGCATGCCCGCCGAGGTCGTCGCCAAACACCTCACCGAGCAGCGGATCTCGGTGTGGCACGGCACGTTCTACGCGTCCGCGGCGATGCGCTCGGTGGCCGAAGGGGACGCCGTGCGGGCCGGAATCGCCTGTTATACCGGCGAATCCGACGTCGACGCGCTGGTGCGCGCGCTCGCCGGGGTCGTGCGGGCATGACGCATCCCGGCATCGTCCGCTGGCCGCCGCGCCCGGATGCGCGGCGGCGGTTGATCTGTTGCGGCTTCAGCGGCGGTGGCACCGTGCCGTTCCGGGACTGGGCCGATGTGGTGTCCGCCGACGTCGAGCTGGTGCTGCTGTGCCTGCCCGGCAGGGAGGACCGGTTCCCCGAACCCGCCGCCGAGGACTGGGCCGGTCTGTTCGGCGACGCGCTCGCCGCGGTGTCCACCGTGCTGGACAAGCCGTACGACCTGTTCGGCCACAGCATGGGCGCGCTCGTCGCGTACGAGCTGACGGCTCATTTCGAGCGAACGGGTTCGCGCACCCCGGACGCCTTGATCGTGTCCTCGTGCGAAGCCCCCAGCAACTGGGCGCACCACCTCACCGTGCCGCCGACGGCCGGCGACACCGACGCCGAGCTGGAGCAGTGGATCACCAGCAGCGGCAAGCTCGACCCGGTCCTGCGCGAGGAGCCCGAACTGCTCGAGCTGGCACTGGAACTGCTGCGTGCCGACCTGTGCGCGGCGGCCACCTACCGGTACGCGGCAGGTCCGCCGCTGCGCACGCCGGTCGAGTTCGTCCACGGCGTGGACGACCCGGACGTCGACGACGAGGTGGTGGCCCGGTGGCGGGCGGCCACCTCCGGCGGCTTCACGGCGACCCGCCTGCCCGGCGGCCACTTCTACACCGAGCGGGACTGGTCGCGGCTGCCCGCCGCGTTCGTCAGCCTCGCCTTCGACGGAAAGATCGGAGCACACGCATGACCGGCATAGTCGACTTCGACTTCGCGTTCCCCCGCGGCAGCGTCTCGGTGCAGGAGATGTCCGAGGCGTCCGGCCTGCCGCGCGAGGAGATCCTGAAGATCACCCACTGCGAGAGCTTCCCCGCGCTGGGTGAGGACGAACACGCGTGGGAGCTGGCGGTGCGCGCGGGTGCCGCGGTGCTCGAGCGCACCGGCACGTCGCCCGATCGCGTGAGCCACGTGCTGTACTGCGGCTCCGGCGCGTGGGACACGCCGTTCTGGTCGCCGGCCGCGAAGGTCGCCCACGAGCTCGGCATCGAGAACGCGCACTGCTTCGAGGTCACGAACTTCTGCAACGCCTCGATGACCGCGGTGCAGGTGGCCTGCGACAAGATCGCGCTCGGCAGGGCCGACCACGTGCTGGTGCTCATCGGCGACCGGTTGAGCCGGATGCTCGACTACACCGATCCGCACAGCAAGGACCTGTTCAACTTCGGTGACAGCTCGGCCGCGATCCTGGTCTCCTCGTCGGACGTGCGGTTCCGGCACCTGCACTCGGCGATGCGCACCGAGCCGCACTGGTCGGACTACTACACCGGCGCGTACCGCGACGGCCGGATCCTGATCCAGCGCAACGGTCATCGGGAAGGCCTGACCAGCGCCTACGTCGACAACTTCCTGCGGCTGACCAAGGAGACGCTGGCGGCGGTCGGCAAGAACCTCGACGACGTCGCGTACCTGCTGATCAACCACGGCGACCGGCGCATGCACGAGCGGTTGCTCCGCGAGCTGGAGCTGCCGGAGTCCAGGAGCGTGTTCAACTACCACCGCTTCGGCCACATGGGCGGGGCGGACACACTGATCGCCATCCGCGACCTCGTCGAGGCGGGTGACCTGAAGGCCGGCGACCTCGTCCTGCTCGCGACCAGCGCGATGGGATTCAGCTGGGGTATCACTGCGCTCGAATTTCGCGGATAGCGTTTTCTCGGAAACGGCCGATGTCCTACTCTGTCGGCGTGACGAACACCGATGAGCTGTTCAGGCGCCAGGCTGCTCTGCAAACCGAGGCCGATGCGGTGGCCGATGATCTGCTGCTGGCGGAATTGGCCGAACTGGGTGATCCGGTCCGCGTGGGCAGTTCCGCTCTGGGGTTGATGGTCAAACGCGATGTGGACGTCACGGTGGTCTGCAAGTCGCTGGACGAGCAGACCGCCGAGGCCGTCGGGCGGGTGGGGCAGCGGCTGTTCCTGCACCCGCGCGTGCGGGTCGTGACCATGCGCGACGACACCGGCCACTGGAACGTCGATCCGGCCTACCCGGACGGCCTCTACCTGGGGGTGAAGTACCGCACCCTGGCTGGCGCCGACTGGACGCTCGACATCTGGTTCGTCGACGAGCCGGACCGCCAGCCCGACCTCGCGCACATCAGGTCGCTGCCGCCGAGGCTCGACGACGAGACCAGGGCCGCGATTCTCGCGATCAAGGAAGCGTGGGCGGACAATCCGGCCTACGGCTCCTCGGTGTCGAGCTACGACATCTACAGTTCGGTTCTCGACCACGGTGTGCGTTCGCCGGAGCAATTCCTGGAATGGCGCGCCAAGAACAAATAGCACGCGCAAAGCCGGCCGAGGTGAGTGCATTCCTCGGTCGGCTTTTTCGTGCGCGCGGAGAAGTCAGGCCACGGCGGCTCCGAACGCGGGCAGTTTGCCCCGGACCAGCAGCACCAGCGGGACGGTCAGCAGCGCGAGCCCGGCCAGCGTCGACCACAGCACGGCGTAGCCCGCGGTGAGCAGTCCGGACATGATCGCCGGGGAGCAGGCGCCCGCGGCGCCCCAGATCGTCTGGAGCAACGCGCTGTACCTGCCCTTGGCGGTCTCCGGCGCCGACTGGTTCGCCGCGGCCACCACCAGCGGCACGGACATGGTCTCGCCGATCACGCCGATCACCGACGTGGCGAGCACGATGCCGACCGCGTGTGCCGGGCCCAGCGGAGGGCCGGCCAGCATGACCAGGAATCCGGCGCAGAACACCACGCCCGCGCAGGCCACCACCCGGCTGCGGCTGGTTCGCCTGGCGAGGCGCAGCACCGGTTTCTGGATCAGGGCGAGCACCACGTTTCCCGCCACGACCGAGGTGCCCGCGAGCCACTGCGGCCCGTGCAGTTCGGTCACCGAGACCAGCGGAAGGATCACCACGAGGCTGGACGTCATCAACGACAGGATCGCCTGGATCAGGCACAGCACGACGTACGGCCGGTCACGCAGCACCGTCGCCCACCCGGTGCCCGCCGCGTCGGCCGCCTTGCGCCGCTCGCCCCGCAGCCTGCCGAGCCTGCGGATCACCGGGAACAGGATGACCGCGGTGAGCGCGAACGTCGCCGCGTTGAAGTACGCGAAGAAGTGCAGGCCCGTGACGCTGCCGCTGAGCGGTGTGGCCAGCGCGGCGCCGGCGCCGAGTCCGACGATCCGCACCACGCTCTGCGTGCCCAGCAGGTCGTCGAGCTCGCGCCCCTGCGCGACGAGCCCCAGCAGGGGAGCGTTGGAGGTCCAGAACATCCGGTCGGCCGCGCTGGTGGCGGCCGCGAGCACCGCGACGTGCCACATCTGGCCGGTCAACGGGTAGAGGCTGAACGTCACCGCGCGCACGACGTTGCTCGCGAGCAACACGACGCCGGGACCCCTGCTGTCGACCAGGTTGCCCGCGAACGGCCCGGACACGAGTCCGAGAACTGCCCCGGTGGTCAGTGCGATCCCGACCTCGGCGACGGGCAGTCCCTGCGCGGTGGTGAAGAAGATGAGGCCGAACGGCATCCAGAAGCCGCTGCCCAGCGAGTCGAGGAGAAACCCCGCCAGCAGCTGGTTCCGCGTCGCCCGGCTCACCCCCGCGGACCGCTCCCGCGCGCCGCTGTCGACCGTCACTCCGGCTTCCAGTACTCGAGCATGATCGTCAGGCGTTCGACCTGGCCGCCCGTGGTGACCTTGCCGATGTTGTGCCACGTGTGCTCGGTCGGCGCGAACATGGCGCAGGTGCCACCCGCCGGCGTGATCTCGACCGCCGGTTCCGCGGCGTCCCTGGCGGACCACAGGTTGAGCCTGCCGCCGAACTCGGGCGCCCAGTCCTCGTTGAGGTACAGGGCCCAGTGCATGGCCTTGGTCAGCTTCGCGGTGGACACCGTGGTGTAGTCGCGGTCGCCGTAGCGGTAGAGGCCGAGCGTGAGCGGGCACGCCGCCAGGTCGATCCCCAGCCCGTCACTGGCCCACTCGGTGAACTCCTTCGACAGCAGGCTGTCCACGAGCTCGGACCACGCCTGCGGCAGGCGTTCGGTGGCCGGCAGGCGCAAGCTGTCCTCGGCGAGGTCGAAGAGCCACATCTGGTAGTTCTTGTCGAACTCCCGGCCCTCCTTGACCTGCCGGCGGTAGAGGTCCTCCGCGGGCAGTTCGGCGTTCAACCGCTTCAGGTCCTGGCTCGGGATGACCGGGCCGGTCGTGTAGTGCGTGAACGGCTCGTCGAACCGGTCGAACCGGACATTGGTATCAATCATTGAAAAGTGACCCCCTCGGTCGTCGACGGGCGAGTCCGGCGTGGGAGGACCGCATTCGTGTGCTGCTGCGGCGGAAGTGCTCGATCGGCACTGGATCCGCTGTGCGACAACAAATGCGCAGACCCCCAGGCGGCGCCATCGTGGCATGGGCACCAGGGGTCGTCAACTGTCAGCCAAACGCGACAAGCCATTTGTGACAAGTGCTTGCCGGGTCTTGAGGGTGCATGTACGTTCGGTCTTGTCGGGCGATCGACGGGGACGCCCGGAACTGGGGGAACAGCCCGTTGAGGCTGGGGGCCTGCCGGATTCGCACGTTGGCGCATCCGTGTCGTCGTGCCCTATTCAAGCTTCTGACCAGGGCTTTCCTCTGTCCCGCGACCTGGGGGTTGAGCGATGGACAGACTGCCGGCGACGATCGGCTGACCGCACTCTGCGGACATTCACACATTCGAGTGAATACCTCACTCTTGACCGTTGACGTTCACGGCAGGTTTGGGAACCGATTCCCTCGTCGGGGCCCGGGCCTGCCCTCGACCAGCACCAGTCCGAATACAAGCGTTGTCATCGGAGCGTCCGGAAAATGTCTTTGCTTCCTGACGCCTGGCCGCAGGTGGAAGTGCACCACGAGCCCTTCACCTGGCTCACCACGGGCGTTGGCGAGCTGTTCGACCAGGCCACCGAATCGGCGTTGGCCGACAATTTCCCGACCGAGTCCTTCGAGCGGCGCACCGCCGACTCGCGGACCTCGGACAAGTCCTACCGCAACTATTCGCGGGTGTTGCACGGGCCGGGCGTGGACACGGCGTCCGGCCTGCCGGAGATCTGGGCCGATCTGCTCAGCGATCTGCTCGATCCCGGCTATCGCAAGACCGTGGCCGACGTCCTCGGCGTGGCGCCGCCGGCGGAGCTGGAGATCAGGCTCGCGCGGCACGCACCGGGTGACTGGCTCGGTCCGCACACCGACCGCGCTGACAAGCTCTTCAGCCACGTCTTCTACCTCAACCCGGGCTGGCGCGCCGACTGGGGCGGCTGCCTGCAGGTGCTCGGCAGCGACGACCCGCAAGACGTGGTCGCCGAGGTCGTGCCCGAACTCGGTGCCACCGCGTTGATCCTGCGGTCGGACACCTCGTGGCACCAGGTCAGCAAGGTCGCTCCCGGTGTGGACCGGGAACGCGCCTCGTTGCTGGTGCACGGCCTGAACTGACCGCACGTCCCCTGATCTCGGCACGTCCGCTGGACGTGGCCGGGTTGCGGCGGCGCGGCGGGCGCCCAGCGAGGAGCCTGCAATGGGACAAAACACTGCCGGCAGTGACGACTCGCTCCGCCGCGCTGCTCAGCAGCCATGACCAAGGACACGATGTCATTGACTGAAACCTCTGTGCCGCAACGGATCGCGCTCGACGCCACCGGGCTGGCCGGCCTCGTCGACCACGGGCTGCGCGGCCACTGGGCCGGCCGCCCGGTGTTCGTGCTCACCCAGTTCGTCGACGGGGGAGTGGCCAGGCTGGCGGCCGAACTGTCCCAAGTGGATGCCCACGTCGTCGGCGTGCTGAGCGCGGTGCCGCCGGGGCCAGGTGCTCCGGCCATCGCGCCGGTGTGGTTCCCGGACGACGGAAGCGACGCGGACACCTGGCTCGCCGACCCTCCCGCGCGGTTGTCGGCGTGGCTCGACCGCATCGACCCGGAACGCCGCGCGGTGATCGCCGGCGGCAACTTCACCGCGGTCGGATCGGTGTGCGGGCGGCCGGTGCACGGCTGGCGGCGGCCCGAGTGGGTGCGGCTGGAGGACAAGACCGCGATCGACCGGCTGTGGCAGCACGTCGGCGTTCCGGCACCGGCGCACGTCGTGCTGCCCGTCGGCGACACCACCGCCGCCGAGCGGGTCCGCGAGCTCGACCGGGGTGCCGGTGTCGTGGTCGCGCTGGACGCGACCACCGGAAACCGGGGCGACGCCAAGGGGTTGCGCTGGGTCCGGGCCGGCGAGGAGCTCGCCGGTGCCTTGCGCTGGGCCGAGGGCAAGGCGGACCGGGTGCGAATCGCCGAGTTCGTGCCCGGCGTGCCGTGCAGCGTGCTCGCGATGGTGCTCGGGGACGGCGTAGCCGTCTTCGACCCGATCGAGATCGTGACCCTGCGCGATCCGCGGACGGCGGACCTCGTGTTCTGCGGGTCCTCCACGTGGTGGCGGCCGGACGCGGCCGTGCGCGACGAGATCCGCGAGCACGTGCGCCGGGTCGGCAGGCACATCGGCCAGGAGCTCGGCTACCGCGGCCTGTTCAGCGTCGACGGCGTGCTCGGTGCGGACGGTTTCCGCGCCACGGAGCTGAACCCGCGGCACGCGTCGGGGCTGGGCCTGCGCCAGGGATGGCCGGACTTCCCGCTCTACCTCGTGCAGCGCGCGGTCCAGGAGTCGGTGCCCGGCATCGCCGGCCTGCCGTCCGCCGACATCGAGTCGATCTTCCGGCAGATCGTCGCCGACCACCCCTCGCTCTCGGTCGTCGTGCCGCTGGAGGACGTGGCGGACGGCGAAGGCGTGTGGCAGGGCACCGTCCGCTACCGCGTTCGTGGCGGCCGCGCGCACGTGCTCGACGCCGGCCCGCCGCGTGAGGACGGCGCGGTGGCTCCTGTCGTGGCCGCGTTCGCCACCGCCACCGGTGCCCGGAGGCTGGCCGCCTTCGACACCCCCGTGCCACTGACCGACTTCCGGAGGTTCCCGTGATTTCCGCTCTCTCAACGGGGTTGCACCCGATCACCGGCGAAGGCGAGAAGGTCTGCGTGATCGTCGACGAGCTCGCCGGTTTCCTCGCCGAGCAGGCTCAGCACAACGACTCCGCCGGCCGGTTCGCGGCCGAGAGCGTGGCAGCACTGGCGGAGGCGGGTGTGCTCGCCGCCTGTGTACCGGTGGAGGACGGCGGTTTCGGCGTGCGGTCCCTCCACGACCTCGCGGTGATCGTCAACCGGCTGGCCAGGGCCGACGCGTCGGTCGCCGTCGCCGCCACGATGCACCTCGCGCTCACCTGGTACTACGCCCGGACGGTGCGCAGCACTCCGCCGGAGCAGCTCGAACTGCCGATGCCGGAGTGGCTGCGCGCGGTCGGCGCGCGCGAGATGATCGTCTGCTCGTCGGTGGCCGAGCCGGGCGCCAAACCGTGGGAGCTGGCCACGACGGCCACCAGGACGACCGACGGCTGGGTGATCAACGGACGCAAGGTGCTCGCGTCGATCTGCCCGGCGGCCACCCACTTCTACAGCCGGGTGAAGGGGGAGACCGCGGACGGCCCGCTGCAGGCGTCGGCGATGATCCCGTTGTCGGCGCGGGGAGTTGAGGTCAAGGACAACTGGAACGGCCTCGGCCTGCGCGGATCCGGCAGCGGCGAGGTGCTGTTCCGCGACGTCGTGGTGCCGGAGGGCGCGGTGGTGCCGCGCGGCCCGTGGGGCAAACCGCTCGCGCCGGGCTACGACGGCCGTGCCGCGAACACCGCGCCGACCGTGGCGGTCTACCTCGGCATCGCTGAAGCCGCACGGGACACCGCGCTCGCCGCGGTGACGGGCTCGGCCTCCGGGCGCACGCGCGTGACGTCGGCCGGCGCCAAGTCGCTCGTCGCCGAGCTCGAACTGCGAGTCGCCGCCGCCCGAGGCGCACTGCACACCGCGCTGGTCGTGCTGGACGACCACATCACCGACACCAAGCCGCGAGCGATGAACGTGCACCTCGGTCGCACTCTGCTGAAGGAGTGCGTGAGCGCCGGCATGATCGTCGAACGTTCCGGTGTCGAGGCGGTCGACCTCGCGATGCAGCTCTGCGGCGGACGCAGCTACGGCAACGGCCACCCGCTGGGCCGGATGTACCGGGACATCCGGGCGGCGGCGTTCATGCGCCCGTGGGCACCGGCGGAGGAGTGGGTGGACTTCATCGCCGAGGCGACGCTGGACCGCGACTCATGACCTGTCTGCTGCTCAACCGCAGGCGCATCCTCGCGGACCTGCCCACCTGGTTCCCGGACAGCGCGGACGAACTGGTCGTGTTCACCGCGCGCGGCGCGGCGCGTCCCGGCGAGATCGAGGCGCTGCACCCGCGTGTACGTCACCTCGAAGTCGTCGACGACTACGAAGGCGTCGCCGCGGACGAGCGCATCCGTGAGCTGGCCAAGGAGTTCCAGGTCGAAGCCGTGCTGCTGACGGCGGAGATCGACGTGTTGCGCGCAGCACGACTGCGAGAAGAGCTGGACCTGCCCGGTCAACGTCCGGCCAGCGCCAAGGCCTACCGCGACAAGCACGTCATGAAGAGCCACGCGGCGGCGGCAGGCCTGACCGTGGCGGCCATGCGCCCGATCGGCCACCCCGGCGACCTGGCCGCCTTCGCAGCTGAGCAGGGCTTTCCCGTGGTGGTCAAGCGAACCGCCGGCGCCGCCTCCCTGGGCATGCGCGTGGTGGAAGACCACGCCGCCCTCGCCGGGCTCGTCTCCACCTGGCAGGACGGCCCGCCCGAGCCGATGCTCGCCGAGCGGTGGATCGAGGGTGACCTGTTCCACGTGGACGGCATCATGCGTGCCGGGGAAGTCCTGCTGAGCTGGCCATCCCGTTACCTGCACACCCAGTGGGCGTCGGCCAGCCGGTCGGCGAACGAACTCGGCGGCATGCTGGCCAGGTCCGACCCGCTGTTCGAACGGCTGCGCCACCACACCGCACAGGTGATCACCGCGTTGCCGCCCGCGCCGGAAGAGCTCCCGTTCCACGCCGAGTTCTTCCACACCCCGGAAGACGAGATCGTGCTGTGCGAGATCGCGTGCCGCCCGGGCGGAGGCGAGATCGTCGCGATGTTCGAGCACGCCTTCGGCTTCAACCTCTACGAAGCGGCCCTGAAGGGTCAAGCCGGGCGCTATGCCGAGATCGGCATCCGCGCCGAACCGCGGCGGCACGGCTGGGGCTGGCTGCCCCGGCAACGCGGGACACTGGAGGAGATCCCGACGTCAGCACCGTTCCCTTCAGTGTGCTGGTACACGGCCACCGGTGAGGTGGGCGCCTGGTACGAGGCGCCGCGGTCGATGGCGGACATCATCGCCCGCATGGTGTTCAAAGTGGACGGTGACGACGTGGTGCCCGAGCTGGAGTTGCTGGACGAGTGGTGGAAGGGCGCCGTGAGGTGGAGGACTGACGACAACCAGTGCTCCAGTAGTTGACCACCGTCTCCGCGACACCATCTGCAGAAGAGGTTGTGACGGTGCAAGTGACCAGTTCAAAATGAGCTGGCGTGTCGGCTTTGCCTGCGGGACAGGACATTCCAAGATCGCGGTGTGCGTGAGGAGGTCCTGACCGACGAGCTGTGGGCTCGGCTGGAACCGTTGATTCCGGTGTCTCCGAGGCGTTTTCGCTATCCGGGGCGCGGACGTGCCGACGACCGGGCCGCGTTGGAGGGGATCCTGCACGCGGCACGTACCGGGATCGGCTGGAACCGGCTGCCCACTGCGTTGTGCGACATCCTCGACTGCCGACGGAACAACCTTGAAGTCGAGGTTCGTGGTTGTGACGAGAGGTGGCGTGTCCCTGATCATCTGAGGTTGGTGATCTTCATCGCCGGGGAGGTGATTGGAGGTATCGGAGGACGGCTTGGACGCGCCGGTTGTAGTCAGGGGCTTCGGGGAGGTCGAGTTTGACGAAGATATTGCGGATGTGGGCTTCGACGCCGCGTTGTTCGAGCTGCAGTCGCTTGCCGATCGCGGCGTTGGAGAGGCCTTCGGCCATGACGGCAAGCACTTCGACTTCTCGTGGGGTGAGGTGTGTGATGCGCGAACTGCGGTTGGCGACCATGGCCGACACGACGTCGCGGTCCACGACGTACCGGCCTGCGGCGACGTCGCGGACCGCGGCGGCGAACTCCGCGACCTTGGAGACGCGGTCCTTGAGCAGGTAGCCGACGCTTCGGGCTCGTCCTCTGTCGAGCAGCGCGGCGAGGTGCGCGGTCTCCTTGTGGGCGGAGAGCACCAAGGTCGCGAGGTGCGGTCTTCGTGCTCGCAGTTCCACGGCGGCTTCGAGGCCGTCGGTGGTGCCGTTGGGAGGCATCCGCACATCTATCACAGCGACGTCGGGTTCGTGGCGGGCGACAGCGTCGTTCAGGGAGGGAACGTCGCCAGCCTCTGCGACGACGTCGATGCCCTCCTCGCGCAACGATCTGGCGAGCATCTCGCGGAAGAACGCATGATCGTCAGCCACTACGACTCTGAGCATGGGAGATGTTCTCCTCTCGGTCAGATGGGATGGGTAGGATCGCTTCGATGACGGTGCCGGAACCGACTGGGCTGTGTACCCGCAGAGTGCCGCCGATCGCGGCGACCCGGTCCGCGATCCCGATCATGCCTTTGCGCGCTGGATCCGCTCCGCCGCGACCGTCGTCGATGATCCGGACGGTCAACAGGTCCCGTTCCCTGGCCGCGTCAATCGTGATGGTCTTGGCGGCGGCGTGTTTGAGCGCGTTCGTCACGGCTTCGGCGGTCACGTAATAGGCGGTCACCGCGATGTGTTCGTCGAGCCGGTCCAGCTGCGGCGCGTTCAGCACGAGGAGGGTGTCCTGGTCGGCGGCGAGTCGCTGCTCCGCGACCAGTGCCTCGAGCGCGGCGACCAGGCCGGCGTTGGTGATGATCGCCGGATGAAGGCCTTTGGCCAGTTCCCTGACCTTCTCGTGCGCTTCGGTCAGTTTCGCGGCGACCTCGTCGAGAACGTCATTCGCCGCCTGCGGGTCGACGGGCAGTCTGCGCTGGGCCACGCGGATGCCCGTGATCGCACCGAGGAAGTACTGCTGGGCCCCGTCGTGCAGATTCTTCTCGATGTGCTTGCGCTCGGCGTCGGCGGCCTCGACGATCCGGGTGCGGGACGACTCCACTTCCTTGAGCTGCCTGGCGAGGCGGGTGGCCATCTCCTGGTTCCTGAGATGTAGATCGGCGGCGGTGGCGACGGCGTCGAGCACCTCCTGGTTCACGTGCAGGAGCGGATCGTGCACGAGTACGGCCGGGTCGAAGTCGGCTGGAGTCTTCAGCGGTGTGATCGACCGTGAGTCGGGATCGAGCGGCAGGTCGTTCACGTCCACCAGGCCGTCGCCGGTCCGGACGGCGATCTGCAGCGACGGATCGTGCATGGTGCGGATGAGCAGGTTCTGCAGCTGCTTGGGTGTCTCGGCCTCGGGCACCTGCTGCAGCAACCGCATGACGGCACTTCGTCCGAGGTGGAGCCGCACCATCCCGGTCAGGAACCCGATCGGCAGCAGAAGGAACACCACGTCGTACACGCGCAGCAACGAGTCGTGCAGCGCCATGTCGACGTTGAGGGTCGTTCCCAGGACCGACACGAATGCGACCGCGAGCATCAGGATGATCACGGGCATCAGCAGCGACCGCAGCAGCGGCCGGGCGTGCCGCCACCGGTGCAGCAGGACCAGCAGCATCGCACCGGCGACCAGCACGGTCACGGCGTGGGCGCCGTTTTTGGAGATCGTGCTGATCGTGTCGCTGTGCACGATCAGCAGCAGGCCGGCCGCGTTCTCCGCGGCATGCCGCTGCCAGTCGGTGAACAGCGCGTTGAGCACACCTCGGACCACCATCGTGGTGTAGGCCACCCACATCAGCACCCGGCCGACCGTCGAGCTGATCCGCCCGGTCGGGAACGCGAG
Source organism: Lentzea sp. NPDC004782 (assembly GCF_040609115.1). Classification (NCBI taxonomy): domain Bacteria; kingdom Bacillati; phylum Actinomycetota; class Actinomycetes; order Pseudonocardiales; family Pseudonocardiaceae; genus Lentzea; species Lentzea sp. NPDC004782. The sequence continues at coordinate 25,143 of NZ_JBEXJN010000024.1, read as the reverse complement.
CGCCAGGTGCACGAGGAACCCGCTGGAACCCGCGATCGTCAGCTCGCCGATCGTGTGGATCCACGGCACCGGTGACAACTGGAGGTCTTCGGCGAAGAACCCCGCGCTCACCGCGATCATGAGCAGTCCGATCGCGCTGGTGGGCCGCCTCGAATGAGTGATGAGTCCTGCAGCCAGATACAGCGCTCCGGAGGCCGCGTGCAAGGTCAACCGGACCGGGTCGGCGTTCGGCGCGCCGGCTGCGATGCCCGTGGTGACCACACCCAATGCCGCGACTGCTGCGGCGAGGAGCACCACCCACAGCGAACCGACCCTGCTGGTCACGATTCTCCCGAATTCTCGCAGGACGTCAGAACTCGATTATGCGGGTCAGTTCTTGCGGGGACAGCACTGTTTTGGAGATGAAACCGCGAGCACCCGATTGCGCTACCAAGGGCCCGTATACGGACGCCTCGCGCGCCGAGCACAGCACGACCTGAAAGCCGGCGTCGACCAGGATCCGGCACACCTCCAGCCCGCTGAGATCGGGCAGCTGGATGTCCAGCAGCACCACGTCCGGCCGCAGCCGACGTGCCTGCTCCACACCCGTCGCACCGTCCGCGGCCTGGCCGACGACGATCACCCCTGGGCCATCCAGCAGCGCCGCGGCCATCTCCCGGAAGAACTGGTCGTCATCGACGATCAGCACCCTCAGCTCTGACCCACTGATGTCGTGCTCCGCTCTACCTCGCGAATTCTCCGTCGACTGGAACAGCACCCAGTGTGGCGCCTCAAGCGTCGGAACACATGCGTGCTAGCCCGCTGGGCGCTTCCGGTTCGGACGCACACCATGAACTGACATAAAACGAATGCACGGCCCTCGTGCGCTGACCGTGTTGAGGAGACAAGCTATGCGGTCCCGCTCTTTTCTGTTCGTGGCGGTGCTCGCCGCGGCGATCGTGATGGTCGGCCTGCCGGCCCAGGCCGCACCAGGCGGATTCGACACCTGCCCGCAAGGTTACGTGTGGCGCGAGGCCGGGCCCGGCGATCACGTGTGCGTCTACCCGGTGCGGCGCCAGCAGGCCCGCGACGACAACGCCCAGGCGAGGTTCCGCGTCGATCCGCGCGGCCCCTACGGCCCCGACACCTGCGTCAGGCCCTACGTGTGGCGTGAGGCCTTCCGCGGCGACCACGTCTGCGTCGTGCCGGAGCGCCGCGCCCAGGCGTGGGACGACAACACCTGGGCGGCCGGGAGGGTGCAGGAGGCGTGGCTCGACGCGACCGCCCCCGCCGCGGTGCTGGGGGCTACGCCGCTCAAGGGCGCCATCTCCACGATGTTCACCAGGAAGGTCCGCGAGAAGGACTCGCGTGTCGGCATCTACGGCGGCCGCGAAACGCTCACGGTCGTCAGCGACACCAGCGACGGGTTCGCCGGACCGCACAACAGGGTCCTGCGGTTCGGCACCCATGGGTTCGTGAGCGTCCCGGTCGTCACCGATCCCACGTTCTACGTCGAGCTCGACCTCAGGTTGCAGAAGGCGGCCGGACCGAACGGCACAACCGCCATCGTCGCCGCGCTGACCCACTGGCGGGTCCACACCTCCGGCGTTGGGAACGGGCAACTGCTGTCCCAGCTCCGGGACGGGATCCTCAGCGCGTTCGCCCAGCCCGTCTCCTTCGCCACCATCCCGGCGGGCGCGGACTTCATCACCGCCGGAGTGCCGCTGGACGGCAGCCTGAAGCTCTACTTCCAGAACACCGTCAGCGGACGCGTCGCGAAAGTGATCGCACAGCGGCGACTCGACGACTACTGACCGACGATCCCGACTCGGTACAGGGGAGCAGGGCTCGTGGAACCCATCACCATGATCATCCTAGCTGCGCTCGGAGGCATTCTGGGTGGAGCGGCCGCGGCCGGCGCGGTCCACGTCGCGGTGCTCACCCTGCCGGCGGTGCTGGCCTGGTTCCGGGTCCGTCGCGCCGTGTTCGTCGACCGCAATCTGGTCGCCGCCACGATGGTCGACCTGTTGGCGTCCGGTTCCTACCGGACCGTGCAGGGCGTCTTCAACACCCGGACGAACTACTGGGTCGAGTACCGCACCGTTGACTCCAGTCGCCTCGACTGGGACCTCACCCAGCTGCACCGCACCAACCAGGTCGTGATCCACGACTTGTGAGCACGACAGCCCACCACCCCCGACCAGAAGAAGGTGCCCGTGAGCCGAAGCGACCGGCGCGACACACCCGCCGAAACGGTCTCCCCGCCGAAAACCGATCCGAGAATCCAGAGACTCGTCCAGCGGCTGGCTGCCTTCCAGAGCCTCCTCCGCGGCTCCCTGCCTCCTCACCCGCATCGGCGCCTGGGGTACGCCGAGGCCATCGCCTGGTTCGTCGCCCACCGGCCCCAGGGGAACACCGCGAGCCAGGGCGCCATCCTGCGCACACCCCGCTCCCAAGGCGGCACGGAGATCACGCTGATGTTCCTGAGCTCCGCCGGTGAGCTGGTCTGCACCGAGGACGGCACGCCGTGCGCAACCAAGTTCTTCGTGGACGAGCTCGACGAGGAACTCACCGACGCCTTCGGCGGCACCCCACTCCTGATAGTCAGCTGAGCCGGAGGACCCGAGCATGGTCATCGAAACCATCCTGCTCATGGCAGTGGCCGCACTCACCGCCGTGGACCTGGTGGTGGAACTGATCCTGAAGTTCCGCCAGATCGTCGAATGGTTCCGCGAGCGTCGCAGCCGCCTGTACGGCAGCTACCTGAACACCGCCGACCGGAACCGGGTCGGGTTCACGCTGCAGGACCTCATCGCCAACAACCAGTACCGGACCGTTCAAGGCGTTTTCAACACCGCCACAAACCAGGTCGAGAGCGACGCCCGCCAGATCACGTCCCAGGACGTCGACGACGAACTCGCCGCCCACCACCGAGGCAGGCGCCTCGTGATCTACCCCTGACGTCTCACAGGAGAAACCTATGTCACCGCACATGTTCTTCGACGGCATCCCCGGCGACGTGCCCGAACCGGTCGCGGCGGTCGCCAGGACCCGGCTCGCCCGCGCCTTCGACGACCTCGCCCAGCACACCCGCACCGAGCAACTGGTCCTGCGAGTCGGCAGGAACCCGCCCCGACTGCACGTCCCCGCGAACAACGGAGACCACCCCGACACCGAGACGGCGGAGAAACGGGCCAGGCAGTACGTCGCGGAGCCGTCGCGGTACCGGTTCGACCAGCTCGTCATTCCCGCTGCCCAGGCCGACGAACTGATGACCGCGGTGGCCGCCATCAGGCTCCGCTCTCGGATCTACGGGCAGTGGGGGCTGCGGGAGATCGAACCTTCGCCGAGCGTCGCGCTCAACCTGCACGGCCCGCCCGGCACCGGAAAGACCCTCGCCGCCCACGCAATCGCAGCCCAGTTGGGCATGCCGATCATCATGGCCGGCTACGCCGAGATCGAAAGCAAGTTCCACGGCGACGGCCCCAAGAACGTCAAGGCTGCCTTCCAGGCCGCCGAGAGCCAGGGAGCCGTGCTCTTCATCGACGAAGCCGACTCTCTGCTCTCCCGGCGCCTCACCGACGTCACCCAGGGATCGGAGCAGGCCATCAACTCCATGCGCAGTCAGATCGTGCTGTGCCTCGACCAGTTCACCGGCGTCGTGGTCTTCTCCACCAACCTCGTCACCAACTACGACCGGGCTTTCGAGTCACGCGTCCGCCACTTCCACTTCACCCTGCCCGACGCGGAAGCACGCATCGCCATCTGGCGGAAACTCCTCGTCCCCGACCTCCCTCTCGACCCTGACGTGGACGTCGCCCGGCTCTGTGCCGCGACCGACGGATTCAGCGGCCGCGAGATCAAGCTCGCCATCCTCGTTGCCGCCGAACGCGCAGCCGTCGGAGACCGCCAAGCCGTCACCCACTCCGACCTCGACACCGCGATCGCCCAGATCAAGAAAGCCCAGGAGCAACTCAGCGCCCCTCAAGGACGCCCCGCCACTCCCGAAGAACGCCAAGCAATCGAAGCAAGCCTCACCGCGCAAAACCCAGCTCAACCAAACAACCAGAATTGAGCCCGGACTTCGGAAGAAGGGTCTGCTGCACGAGCAGGTGACAGTTGTAGTCACGCAGCCTGGCTGGCTGGCCATGATTGCTTCGTAGTCGATGGGGTCAACCGGCCGAGAGCTGCCTGGCGTCGACGACGGTGCAGGTGCGCTCGATCCGAGTGACGATCGCGATCCTGAGTTCGTCGCGGGCGGACCAGACACGTCGGTCGAGAACATCGTTCTGCAGCAACGCGAAGAAGCCGGGAGGCACTTTCGGCCCACTGCGGTTCGGCCGAACGTGCCTCCCGTCAGCCTGCCGCTCAGCTCGGCGAGACGGTGAACAGCCGGCCGTAGGAGGTGATCTCCGAGGCCAGGTGTGCCGCGTCGGCGAGGTGCAGTGCGTGCCAGAGCAGCACCTGGTTGGCGGTCAGGACCGCGAAACCGCAGTCGCGCTCCAGCTCGTCGATCACGCCTACCGCCCTGATGCCGTTGCCCGCCACGAGGACCGCGTCCGGCTCGGCCTCGGCCACCGTGGTGCGGATCCAGTCGGTCAGCGCCTCCGGTGTGATCAGCTTCTGGTTGCTCGGCAACCCGCACGGGCCGTGCTGGACGACCTCGAAACCGAACTCGGTGAAGTAGTCGGCTCCCAGGCCGGACAGCTCGTCGTCGAACCACGGCGGGTTGACGATGGCGACGCGGCGGGCGCCGAGAGCGTCGAAGCCCGCCACCGCCGCCTTGGTGGTGCCCGTGATCGGCAACCCGCGGGTGTAGCCCCTCAACCGGTTGTACAGCTCCTTCTCACCGGCCGGGCCGAGCACGTACGCCGAGCTGGTGAAGCCGAGTGCGATCGCGTCGAGGGGCGCGGCCGCGAGCAGTTCGACGGCGGTGTCGACGTGCGGTGGCTCGATGAACGCCCGGATCGGCGCGTGCGGGATCTTCGGATCCATCTCGCCCCCGGCGCGCATCGCGCCGAAGTGGACGCGGGAGCCGTGCACGACAACGTCGCGCGGTGCGAGGGCCTGCAGTTCCGATTCCGGCCCGACGTCGGCGTGGGGCACGACCACGCCGATCCGGGCGCGGGCGCCCCAGCCGTCCGGGGCAGGGGTGGGTTCGGTCATGGCGATGTCCTCCTTCCGTGCGGTCACCTGGCGGCCTCGGCGGCAAGGGAACCACCGGACACGGTGCCCGTGCCGTCCGAGTTCAGGAAGTCGGGGTGGTTGGTCCTCATCTGGTCCATCACGAACTCGTACGGCAGGTCGTCGAACCCGCCGTAGTCGACCAGGAACTCCATGTTCTTGCGCCCGTCGGCGTCGAACGGGTGGTACAGGCTGTCGCTGGTGCCGTCGAACTCCAACGGCGTGAGCCCGTACAGCTTGCACAGCAGGCCGTTGAACACCGGTGTCGCCTTCACCCACTTCCCGTCGAGGTGGACGGCGGTCAGCCCGTGGAAGAAGACGTCGCCACCGATGTGCTTGCGCAGCCGGTCGGACGCCAGGTGGTTGCGGACCTTCCCGTAGTGCAGCCGCGCGGGGATGCCCACCGCCCGGCAGCACGCCGCGTAGAGCACCGACTTGTGCAGACAGAAGCCCTGCCTGCGGGTCGCGACGTGGCTGGCCTTGAGCCCGTCACGGGACAGGTCCGCGTCGTAGACCTCGTAGAAGACGTCGTCGCGGACCGCGTAGTACAGCGCTGTCGCCAGTTGCCGCTTGTCGGCGCCGCGGTCGGGCACCACGCCGTCGATGAACTCCTGGACGGGCACGGACTCGTGGTCGAGGAACTCCGTGGGCTCGGTCAGCCGTGTGAGATCAGCCATGGCGCACCCCCTGGCCGGCTGAGGAACCGAGGCCGAGCAGCGACGCGATCCGGTTGCGCTGCACCTCGTTGGTCCCGGAGTAGATCGTGCCGCCGACCGCGTTGCGCACGTCCGCCTCCACGCCAGTCGCGGTGAGGTAGCCGGAGCCGCCGAAGATCTGGACCGCGTCCAGCGCGGTGCGCACGTTGGCCTCGCTCACCACGGTCTTGGTGGCGGCCACGTCGATCGACGCGTCCTCGCCCGCCTCGACCTTGGCCCCGGTGTCGTACAGCCACTTGCGGGCCGTCTCCACCGCGATCTTCATGTCGGCGATCTTGTGGCTGACGGCCTGGTACGCGCCGATCGGCTGACCGAACTGCGTGCGCGTCCTGGCCTGTCGCACGCACCGCTCCAGCCGGTGCGTCATCTCGCCGAGGGTGATCGAGAACGACAGCAGGATCTCCCGCTTCATGATGTGGTCCAGGATGAGGAAGCCCGCGCCCTCCTGGCCGACTCGGCGGGATGCGGGTACCCGCACGCCGTCGAGGGTGACCGCGCCGAGAGGCGAGGTGCGCAGGCCCATCTTGTCCAGCGGTTCGCCGATGCGCAGGCCCGGCGTGTCGCGCTCGACCAGGAAGCAGCTCAGCCCGAACGGACCTGGGGACCCGGTGCGGACGTAGAGCAGGAACAGGTCCGCGATCGGCGCGTTGGTGATGAACATCTTCTCGCCGTCGAGGACGTAGTCGTCGCCGTCCCGGCGGGCTGTCGTGGTGATACCGGTGGCGTCAGAGCCGTTCGTCGGCTCGGTGATCGCGTGCGCGGTGATCAGCTCACCGGAGATGATCTTCGGCAGGTAGGTTGTTCTCAGTTCCTCGTTGCCGAACGCCTGCAGGACCAGGCCGACGCTGACGATCTGCGTGGAGGTGGAGAAGTTGAGCCCCGCGTCCCGACTGGTGTAGCCGAGCCCTTCCAGCGCCCGCATGGTTTCGGTGAGCGGTCGACCCTCGCCGCCGTACCGCCGTTCGAACGGAACGGCCAGGATGCCGCTGTGCTGGATGGTTTTCCACTTCTCCCAAGGGAACTCGCCGCGGTCATCCAACGTCGCGTTGTCACGGTTGAGGTCCTCTGCCCAGGCGGCGACGGTGTCGAAGGTGTCGATGGTCGCAGTCATGGTGTTTTCAGTCCCTCGCTGGTGCCGTGGCTGGGGCCGCCCGACCGGCGGGCGGCCCCAGCGTGAACGGATCAGTACTGGGAGAACCCGTCCTCGGACAAGTCGTGCTTCTCGTCGCCGCGCAGCGGCGGATTGAACACCGAGATGAGCCGGAGGTCCTCGTCGTCGGAGGCGACGAGGTAGTGCGCGTCGTGCTTGTCGAGGGCGTAGAGGGTGCCCTCCATGATCTTGTGATGTTCCCCGTCGGCGGTGACGACCTCACCGGAACCGCCGATGCAGTAGCACGCCTCCAGATGACGGCGGTACTGCAGGGCGCTGGTGGTGCCTCGGCGCACCAGCGTCTCGCAGACGGTGAAGCCCATGCCGTCGGACTCGGTGAGCAGGCGGTGACTCGTGCCGTTGCCCCACTCGACAGGGGCGATCTCGTCATAGCTGCGGACGATCACGTTTCTCTCCTGGGTGAATGGGTTTTCGATGGTTGCGGGTTTCGCGGTCAGCCCGACGCGGCGACGGGCGACTGCCGGATCAAGGCGCAGATGCGCTCGATGTCGCGGAAGTTCGACGGTTCGAGCGGGAGGTCGTCGACCGGGATGGCGTAGGTCGTGCTGATGTGCGAGATCAATCGGACGAGCCCGAGACTGTCGACGACGCCGTTCTCGATGAGGTCGAAGTCGTCGGTGAGGTCGGGAACGTCCTCGCCGGACAGGAACTCGGAGACGATGTAGTCGCGGATCTGGGTTTCCAGGTCCATCAGTCAGCCCTTCATGACGGTTTCTTTGATCAACTTGCGATCCGGTTTGCCGGTGGAGGTGCGGGGCAGGGGCGCGTCGCCGATCCGGATCGTGGACGGGATGGCGTGGCGGGGCAGGGTGCGCGCGCCGTGGCCACGCAGTTTGAGCGAGGTCAGGCCCGATCCCGGCTTCCGCTCGACCTCCGCGTGCAGGCGGTGCCCCGCCGCGTCGTCGGGGACGGCGACGACCGCGGCCGCCTCGACCTCCGGGTGGGAGGCCAGCACGGCCTCGACCTCCAGCACGTTCGTGCGGATGCCGCGCACCTTCACCTGGAAGTCGCGGCGTCCTTCCAGGACGAACGTGCCGTCGGCGCTCCGGGTCGCCATGTCGCCGGTCCGGTAGAACGGTCCGCCGACGCCGTCCGGAGCCGGACGGAACACCTTGTCGTTGAGCGCGCTCTGCACGTACCCGCTCGTTTGGAACGGTGTGCGGACCAGCAGTTCACCGGTTCCCGGCCCCTCGATGACGGCGCCGTCGTCGCCGATGAGCACAGCCTCAACACCGTCGACCGGCCGGCCGATGGGGATGCGCGCTCCCGCGGTCGCCGGGTCGACCTCGTGGATGAAGCTGTCGTTGGTCTCGGTGCACCCGAAGACGTTGTACAGCCGGGCTTCCGGGAACGCGCGAACCAGGCGCGGCAGGAGCCGGTGGGGGAGCGCCTCGCCGGTGAAGACGACCGTCCTGGTGCGGAAGGTCGCGGTCTCGTCCTCGGTGAGCAGTCGGTAGAGCAGCGGTACACCTTGGACGAACGTGACGCCGTGGTCGGCGACCAGGCGACGCAGCCGGCCACCGTCCGCGCTCGCTGCCGGTTCCACCAGGACGACCCGGCCGCCCAGACGCAGGATGACCCACACGTCCAGCAGCGACAGGTCGAAGTTGAACGGCGCGTAGCTGAGCGAGACGTCGTCGGCGGTGAGGGCGAACTGCTTCGTCGCCCACTCCGCGAAGTTGTCGAACGCGGACTCCGGGACGGGGACGATCTTCGGTGTCCCGGTGGAGCCGGACGTGGTGAACATCACCTTGGTACGGCTCGGGTCGACGGGCTCGAAGCCCTCGGGCGCGGCGCCGTCAACGACCGTCCACTTCGGCCGTCCATTCGCGCCTGCGGTGAGGACGTGCGAGCACCTCGCCTGTTCGCAGATGGTGCGCAGCGCCGACGGGCCCAGTTCGGACGATGGCACGAGAGCGCTGGTGCCCGCGGAGAAGCAGGCGATCAGCAGTGCGATGGTGTCGATCGACTTGTGCGCGGGAACGCACACCGGTCGGTCAGGGGTCACGCCGAGCGCGGTCAGTTCGGCCGCGTACCGCTCGGCGAGCCCGGACAACTCGCCGTAGGTCACTTCCCGGTCCCCGCAGACGAGGGCGACCGACCGGGAACGGTTCACCGCGTGTTCGGCGAGGTGACCGAGCAAACGTGACGAAGGCACGGTTCCTCCTCGGGAGCAAGCAGTGCTGCCAAAAAGGTGGGGGCTTCGCTGAGCGAAGGACCGGCGCCGTGTGGCGCCGAAAGGTCGAGGTGCCCGCTGAAGCGGCAGGGTTCGCCCCGGCTGATCTCTCAGCGGTCCCGACCGTCCTGTCGCTGTGCGTCTACAAAGTTAACGAAAGAAGCATGCACGGTCAAGCAAATAACTTCGTGCCCGACGCGGATCACAGATCACCGCGCCCGGTTGCGGCGAATGGCGGACCGCTTTCTTACTTCGGTGTTCGCTCGCACTGCTGCGAGAGGAGTACGCCGACGTCAGGTGGCGCTGCGGATGGCCTGGACGAGGCGGGCCAGCCCCTGGTCGGCGCCCGCGGTGTTCAACGCGGAGCTGAGCGCCTCGGCGTAGGTGGCGCTGGCGGCGATGTGCAACTGCCTGCCCTCGTCGGTGATGACGGCGTAGACGCCCCGCTTGTCGTCGGGGCACAGGTCGCGGCGGGCGAGGCCGAGCGCGTCCAACCGCGCGACCAGGCGGGTCACCGAGCTCTGGCCCAGGCCGATCCGGTCGGCCAGTTCCTGCATCCGCCACTCGCCGGCTGCCGACTGCGACAGTTCGGCGAGTGCCCGGTACTCCGACAGCCCGACGCCGTGGCGCCGCTGCAGGACCTGTGCGAGCTGGCGTTCCACGAAGACGTGCAAGGTCAGCACCCGATTCCAGGCGGCCTGGTCGGAGGCGCCCAGGTTGGAGGCGGCGGCTTCGGTGGTTCGACTGGGTGCTGCGCTCATCTCGTCACCTGCGGTTCTCTGATCGGCCAGTCAAGTACATGCTTGTGCAACATTCTAGCCGCCATCGTCGGGTAACTCAGCGGTAATCCTGCTGGTGCCTGCCCCCAATCGGGCGACGCGGCGCCGGTCGAACCGGCTCGGTGGCGCTGTTCCGGCTGGCGCGGGCGTTGACATCCTCGGAAATTCTCCATGTACGAGCATAGACCTTGCCGGTCTGCCCTCTGGTGACAGCGCCGAGAGGGCTTGACAAGAGCTTGTACATGCATGCAAATAGTAGGTGCAGCATCCCTCGTGAGGATCGGGAGAGGAGACATGAACCCACGCGAAGTCGTCGTCTACTTCGACTACGTGTGTCCCTACTGCCTGCTCGCTGAAGACATCATCGAGAAGGCAGCGGCCGAGGCGGGGGCCACGGTCACGTGGCGGCCCTACGAGCTGCGGCCCCACCCGAACCCCACCCTGCGCCCGGAGGACGAGTACCTGCCCCGGGTCTGGCGGAGCTCGGTCTACCCGATGGCCGAGCGGCTCGGGGTGCCGATCAAGTTGCCCACCGTGTCACCGCAGCCCTACACGCATCTGCCGTTCGAGGGATCGTTGTTGGCCGAGGAGCACGGTCGGGCCAAGGAGTACCACGGTGCGGTGCTGCGGGCGTTCTTCCAGCAGGACCGCGACATCGGGCAGCCCGAGGTGCTGAAGGAGATCGCCGCCGAGGTGGGGCTTCCCGCGGAGGAGTTCGCTGCCGCGCTGGCCGAGCGCCGGTACGCCGAGCGGCACCAGGCCGGCTTGGCGCAGGCCAGGGCGGCGGACGTGCGGGCCGTCCCGACCATCGACATCGGCTCGCACCGCTTCGAGGGCGTGCCGAACCCCGAGGACTTGCGCAAAGCGTTGAGCTAGCACGGAAAGGAAAGCGAGATGCACTGGGTTTACCTGGCGATCGCCACCGTCTTCGAGATCGCCTTCGCGCTGTGCGCGAACGCCGCCAAGGGCTTCACCCGGCTGTGGCCGTCCATCCTCACGCTCGTCATCGGCGCGCTCGGCACGTTCTTCCTGAGCCTGGCGCTCATCACCCTGGACGTCGGCGTGGGCTACGCGATCTGGACCGGCCTGGGCTCGGTCGGCATCGTGCTGCTGGGTGCCCTGCTGTTCAAGGAGCGCCTGAACTGGCGCAAGGTCGTCGGCATCGCCGTCGTCATCATCGGCGTGGTGGGCCTGGAACTGTCCGGCGCGGCCGTCTGACCCGACGCGCCACCGAAAGACCTGACACGGAGACCATCGCAAAGGAAGCACACGAGATGACCACCACGAACCAACCCGAAACGATTCGACACGAGGACACCACCGCCGCCGCTGGCGCGAGCCGCCGCGCCTGGATCACCCTGTTGATCGCGGGCTTGGTCGAGATCGGCTACGCGGTGAGCGTCGGCGGCAGCAAGGGGTTCACCGACCTGGGCTGGTCGATCTCCGCGGCGGTGTTCTTCTTCCTCACCGTTTTTGCCCTCAGCCTGGCACTGAAGAACATCGACGTCGGCATCGGCTACGCGGTCTGGACCGGCATCGGCGCCTCCGGCGCGGCCGTGGTCAGCGCGTTCCTGCTGGACCAGGCCCTCACGCCGGTGCGCGTCTTCTGGCTGGCGGTGATCATCGGCGGAGTGGTGTGGCTGAAGCTGGCCTCCAGCCCGAAGTACGCCTCGGACCAAGCGTGATGACCGCGCTGCACACCGACCGGATCACCGGCCACATGCGGGAGGCCGTCGCGATCGCGCTGGCCGAGGTCGAGCGCGGCGGCATCCCGTTCGCGGGGGTGGTCCTGCACCCCACCGCAGGGGTCCTCGGAACCGGCGTCAACCGCGTGCTGGCCGAGCGCGATCCCACCGCGCACGCCGAGATCGTGGCGCTGCGTGCCGCCACGCGGAAGGCCGGACCGGCGCTGGTCGCCGAGTCCGTGCTGCTGGCCTCGGGCGAGCCCTGCGGCATGTGCTACCGGGCCGCGTTCGACCACGGCATCACGACCGTGTACTACGCCGTCAGCGCGGACGAGGCCGCGAGCTACGGCTTCGACTACCGCGCCTCCTACCGCGGCTTGGACCGCAGCGGCCGCACGATCGAGCCGTACCGGGTCGAGGAAGCGCTGGACCCGTTCACGGCATGGGCGCGAGGCGCAGGCTGACGATCACCACCAGGGGCACGGCCTTCGGTGGCCTTGCCCCTGGTCGTTTTCTTCGGAAGACCGCCGAGCGGGCGATGGTGCGGCCTTCACCGCACACCGGCTGCGCAACCGGCTCCGCGCCGGACAACCGTTGCGTGGGCCGATTTCCTGCGCTCGCAGGCTGAGGCGATCCGGCGGTTCGGAATCTCCTGATGAACCTCGAGGACGCCGGCAGCCTCGCACGAGTCAGGTTTCTCATCCGTGATCGTGACGGCAAGTATCCCGGACTGATCGACGAGATCCTCGGCGGCGCCGGGATCGCGACGATCCTGACCGGCGTCCGGGTGCCCCGCATGAACGCGATCATGGAACGCTCCCTCGCCGCCGCAGCACCCTGGCGAGCCCGACTCCAACCTCTTGGGCCTGACCGGATCGAACGCCTCGTGGTACTCCGACGGGACCGTCTCGGTGGAGTCCTCCACGAGTATCGGCATGCCGCTTGACTTGTGCGGACGTAATTTTCGGCACGCACAGCATCGGCCCGCGGCGAAGTCACTCTCGTTGTCTCATTGATGGGCTACGGGTACGACGACACTCCCCAGTCGCCACTGCACCCCTGTGCCGGGGCGACGGCGCCCCGACGTCGGCAGCTCTCGCAGCTGCTGGTTGACCACCACCGTCGGCCACGGGCGTCCCGGCGCGTCCTCGAACAACAGGCCGTCGTCGACGGGAGGCTCATCCCGTTCAGCCACCTCGCAGGGCGGTACCAGGCAACGTCGGTCGCAGGAGGACGAATCGAACCGCTGCCGACGGGAACCAACCCCTAGCCTCGCTGGCTGGCCTACCGTGCGAGCTGGTCTGGGCCACTGCGCGGACACGCGATCCCGACGAATGCAGTGCGCACTCGGATCGGGGTTGCCGCTGTTGGCGGTGGTGTCTGGCCAGAGCCGTCTGGCCTTGACGAGTGAAACGCACGCGGGCCGTGGTGGAAGACGCGCTCACTCATCGACGGGCGGCAGGACGCTCAGGAACCGTTTGAAGATCATTTCGGTTGGTTGGCGGATTCGGCATCCCGAGGTGGCTGGTCAGCGTCGTGGTGCGGGTTGAGGCCGTCGAGTTGTCGCTGTACGCGGGTGGCGTCGTCTTCGCGGCCTTGCTGCCGGTACAGCTCCAGCGCCTCCTGCCACACCTGGCGGGCCTGATCGTGTTGTCCGAGCGCGGCGTGGGGGTGGCCCACGTGGTCGAGGGTGTCCGCAACCACGTAGGCATAGCCGAGGGTGCGGTACAGGGTGAGGGCCTGGTGGTAGTGGTCGAGGGCCTGCTGGTGGTCGCCGGTGCGGTGGGCGATGAACCCTAGGCTGTCCAGGGTGTTCGCCTCGCCCTCGGGGTTGTGGTGGTGTCGGTGCAGAGTGAGGGCGGCGTGGCAGTGGTCGCGGGCGGTGTCGAAGTCGCCCAGATGCGCGGCGTACCAGCCCACCGTGTTGAGTGCGACGGCTTCCCACACTGGCTGGTCGAGGGTGCGGTAGAGGTCGAGGACGTGTCGGGCGTGACCTAGCGCCCGGTGGCCGTCCCCCCGTTTTTCCCAGGCCTGCGCGAGCATCCGGTGGGTGTGTGCCTGTTCGGTGGGGTCGTGGTGGCGTACGGCTAGGTCAAGCGCCCGGTCCAGGTGCCCGTTGGCCTCCTCGTGTAAACCCAGCTGGGAGCAGGCGCCGCCGAGGAGCCGGTGGGCGCGGCTGCGGGTGGTGGGGTCGGGCAGGTGTGCGGCGGCGTTCAGCGCGGCCCGCCACGCGGTGAGCCTGTCGTGCCGATGCCCCCCTCGGATGTGGAAGGTGTCCAGTGCCTGGGCGAGGTGCCAGACGACATGGTGGCGGCCAAAGGAGACGGCGGCACGCTGGGTGGCCGGCAGGGTGGCGTGCTCGGCTTCCAGCCAGGCCAGCGCGGCCGCGGCGTCGGGCAGCGGGAGCGGATGCACGCCGGGCGCGGGCGGGTCGGGTTGCAGGAGTTGGCGGGTGGGGTCCAGGAGGCGGTCTGCGGCGAAAGCGGTGTGCAGGTGGAAGTCCATCACTCGCGCCAGGGCTGTCTCCCGCAGATCGTCGGGCAGTTGGTGGGCGGTGGTGGCGGCGTAGGCGCGGACCAGGTCGTGCATCGCGTACCGGCCGCCAGGTCGCCGTTCGAGCAGGGACGCGTCCTCCAGTGCCGAGAGCGCTTTGCGGGCGCGGGCCGGGGGCAGGGCGGTGAGGGCGGTCACGGCGGGCAGGGTGGTGTCGGGTCCGGGGGCGATGCCCAGCAACCCGAACACGGTGCCGTGTTCGTCGGTGAGCCGGCGCAGGGACCAGGACAGGACGGCGGGCAGGCTGGCGGCGGGGTCGCTGTCGTGATCGAGCATCTCCAATCCCAGCTCGCGCAGCTCGGCGGCCACCTCGGCGAGCGGGAGGCCGGGGCGGGTGGCGGCGTCGCGGGCGATGATCGACAGGGCCAGCGGGTAGCCCCCGCACAGTTCGATCAGCTCGTCGACGGCGTCGGGTTCAGCGGCGACGCGGTCTGTGCCCAGGCGTGCGGCCAGCAAGGCGCGCGCCTCGTCACGGATCAGAACGTCCAGTTGCAGGTGGCGGGCGCCGTGCCGGTCGATCAACGAGGCGAGCCTGATGCGGCTGGTGATCAGCACGGTGCAGGCCGGGCTGCCGGGCAGCAGCGGGACGACTTGGTCGGCGGTGGCGGCGTTGTCCAGCATGATCAGCATCCGCTTCCCGGCGCCCAGGCTGCGGTACAGCGCGGCTTGGGCGTCCAGGTCGGTCGGGATCCGGCTGGGATCGACCCGCAGGGCGTCGAGGAACCTGCGCACCGCGACCTCTGGGGCCATTGGTTCTTCCGCGGGGCTGAATCCGTGCAGATCGACGAACAGCTGCCCGTCGGGGAACTGCTCGGCGTGCTGGTGCGCCCAGGCCAGGGCCAGCCAGGTCTTGCCGATCCCGCCGGCGCCGCCGATCGCCGAGATCACCACCGCGGCGGCACGGATCCCCGACTGCTGCGGGTCGCCGTCGGGTTCGGCGGTCAGTGCCTCGTCGAGGCGGGCCAGTTCGGTGTCGCGGCCGGTGAACCACCGCGGCGGCGCGGGCAGCTGCCGGGGCACCGGCGCCCCTGCCACCTCGTCGGGAAGCGGTACCGGGGATGGGGTGAGGGCGGGGTCGGTGTCGAGGATGCGCTGATGCAACTCCTGCAGCGCGGTGCCGGGGTCGGTGCCCAGCTCCTCGACCAGCCGGTCCCGCAGCTGCCGGTAGCAGGCCAGGGCGTCCGCGGTGCGCCCGGCCTGGTGCAGCGCCAGCATGTGCTGGCCTGCCACCCGTTCGTCCAGCGGATGCCGCGCGGCCCGCGCCGACAGCCGTGCCACCAGTTCCTCGCCCCGGCCCAGGCGCAGCAGCACCTCGGTCAGGTCCTGCTCGGCCGCATCCCGCTCCTGCCGCCACTGGTCCCGCTCGCTCTCCACCCACTCGCTGCTCACACCTGTGAGCGGCTCGCCGCACCACAACGCCAACGCCTCGGTCAACGGTCCCACCCGGCGCATGTCGTCGTCCGCGCGGCGGGCACGGTCACGCAAAGCGCGAAACCGCACCAGATCCACGGTCTGATCCGCTTGATCGGCCACCAGCATGTAGCCGTCGGAGCGGTGCACGATGGTCAGCGCGCCGGCGAAGGCCTTGCGTAGCCGTGAGATGTGGCTGTGCAGCGTCGCCCGTCCCCGCCGGGGCGTGTCAGTGCCCCACACCCGCTCGACCAGTCGGTCCGCCGGCACCAGCCGGCCGGCGTCCACCGCCAGCGCCGCCAGCACACACCGCTGCCGCGCAGGCCCGAGGTCCACCTGCTGCCTGTCGACCTGTGCGGTTACCTCGCCCAGCAGCGCGATCTCCACTGCCATGTCCGCCTCCCCGGCGCGACATCTCCGAGCCACAGGGATAGCCCAGTCACCAGGGCAATGCAGAAAGTTGGCAAGCGGTTCACACGAACGGCCGCCCACTCTGACACCCCGAGGCGGCCCGAGCGAGATCGCAAGGGGGGCGGGCCGCCTCATCACAACCAGCCGAACAGAACTGCGGGAGAAAACATGCGACAGCCAACCATTCACTTCGCCAAGGTCGTGGCCGCACTCGTGGTGGTGTTAGCCGCTTTCGCGTTACCGGCCAACGCCGCGCCGGGTACCGGCGGGGCTCAGTCGGGTATCCATCAGAGCGCGCAACCCGTTCCACAGGTCCGGGCTTACTCGCCGACCCCGTCGCGATCGGGATCCGGTACGACGAAGCCGGCGGGCTTGAAGCCCATCAGCCCTCTTGCGGCAGCCCAGGGCGACATACCGGTTGTTCTCTACAACTACAATTCGGGCTGGTGTCTCGGCGTGTGGGGGAACAGCCGAACGGCAGGCGCTTCGGTCACGACCTGGGACTGTGACGGTGGTGCGGACAAGATTTGGCACCTGCAGAGCCTGGGCCAAGGTTTCTTCAGCGTCAGGAACCACAACTCCGGCATGTGTCTCGGCGTGCTCGGCGGAAGCACCACACCAGGCGCGCACCTGGTGCAGTGGCCCTGCGCTGGTGGCATCAACGACCAGGCGTGGAGCCAGCCCTACACGGGCTACTACGGCGGGGACGGCAACCCTCTCTGGTATGTGCAGAACTATGACTCGCAGGTGATGGGTGTCCTCGGAGGTTCGACAGCGAAGGCGGCGACGATCGTGCAGTGGCCGGCGGCGTACCCGAAGGCTCCTGGCGATCAGGGATGGGAGTTCTGGGCCGCCTGACCACACGTTGCGGAGGTGGCAGGGGCCACTGGCCCTGCCACCGCCACAGCCGTGGATCAAGCCCAGCGATATCCGACTTCCTCGCTCGCCACCTGGCATTAGCAGAACCCGGCCGCAACAACGGCAGAGGCCAAGCTGACCAGATTCCAGAACGCGATCATGGCCGGCGTGGACCCTGCGGCGCTGGTCGAGGCGATCAACGAGGCACAAGCCGAGAGGCTCGCGTCACGGGCAGCCCTGGACAACGTCCCAGCACTGGTGGAGGTGGACGTTGCCGAGATCTACGCGGCGATTGACTCGATAGGAGACGTCAGCGCGGCACTGAGAGGCAGCGCGCAACGAGGTTGGAAGAGCTATACGAAGCGATTGACCTGCAAGTCCGGTACAAGCAAAACCCCCACGAAGCTGATGTCTCCATCAACCCCGTGGGGGTGAATAACGCTCGTGTCCGAGGGGGATTTCGACACTCATCGGTGGCAAGCTTGCGCGGTTTGTGTGTTCACGCGCTATTGGATAGCTCGACTCTTGTGTAGAGGGTCAGCCGACACGATTCAATCTTTTGTTGCGCAAGCTTCGCCGCAGGGAGTGTAGTGGCCGTTTTCGGCCGCCGCAGCACCCCCGTGGATCTCGCCCAACGTGCTTGAAGCCGTCCAGATCAAACATCTCACGGTAGATCGCAGGGCCATCTCGGCGCGTTCATCCACGACGACTCCCATGCTGCCTGACCTCCACGGATGCGGTTTCCGCACGCACAGGGTGTGCTCGGAGGCGGGCCTGGCGGCTGGCTGGGTGGCAAGCTGGTCGAACGGCTCGGCATCAGCGTGGAGGAGGGGGCACACCCCGACGCGTCCAGCTCGCTGAGCGGAACGGCCGCGTCAGGACGGTGGCCGAGCCGTGCACGTGGTGGTGCTGTTTCCGCCTGAGCATCTGACGTTGGCCCCAAGGCGACGGTGATTCCGTTGTGCCGTAGGCGTTTCGTTCGGACTGCTGCCCGCGTTCGTCACGCTCGGCGGACCGGGCCGCGAACGGGCGCCGCTGTGGCTCACGGCGGCGGCCGCCACGCTGGGCAGCGCCGCGCACCTCGCCAACGCGTTGCCGCACCGAGCGCGGCACAACCCCACCACGACCGGATCGCAGTTCGCAGTTCTGCTGTAGGTCCACACGTGGCCGGTGAGTACTCGGCGGCCTGATCAACAAGCATGACCTGCAACGGCTTTATGTGCAGCTCAAGCGTATTGGCCGTGTTTGGCATCCCGCGCGCTGCGGACATCAGTCCACCGTGAGGACGATTTGCCCGTGCAGCTCGCCGGACTCCAACTGCCGGTGCACCTGGTCGGCGTCGGACATCGGCGCGACGGTGTACGGCCGCAGCCGTAGTTGCTGGTCCGCGAGCAGTGCGATGACTTCGGCCAACGCGGTTGT
This sequence comes from Lentzea sp. NPDC004782, assembly GCF_040609115.1. NCBI lineage: Bacteria > Bacillati > Actinomycetota > Actinomycetes > Pseudonocardiales > Pseudonocardiaceae > Lentzea > Lentzea sp. NPDC004782. Next base: position 6,799 of record NZ_JBEXJN010000024.1, on the reverse strand, counting down.
GGCGCGTTGGGCATCGGGACCGGACAGGCGTACGCCGAACTGGGCGGCGGCTGGATCGGACAGCGTGATGACCCGGTCGGGCTGCCCGGCCAGGGTGATCGCGTCGCCAAGCACGCCCGCACCTGCCGCGTCGAACACCGCGTCGACCCCGCCGAGTGCGCGGATTCGTTCCACGACGCCGTCGCCGTACCGCACCGGGATCGCGCCGAGTTCGCGTGCGAAGTCCAGGTCGCGGTTCCCCACAGCGCTGATCACGGTGACTCCCTGCCGCACGGCGAGCTGCGTGGCGATCGTGCCCACCGCGCCCGCGCCACCGAACAGCACGAGGCGTTCTCCATCACGGACATCCAGTTCGCGCAGCACCCGCACTGCGGCTTCCGCGGCACTGGGCAAGGCGGCGGCGTCCGTCCACGACACCGTGGCGGGCTTCGGCGTCCAGATCGAGGCGATCGCGTACTCGGCATAGCCGCCAAGCTGAAGGAGGAACGCCACGACCTCGTCTCCGACGTTCGCACCCGTGGTGGAGGGGTCGACCGCGTCGACCGTCCCGGCCACCTGGAACCCCAGGACGGCGTTCTCGGGCAGCGGAAACGCCTTCAACCGGCCCGAGCGCAGGGCGAGGTCCGTCGGGCTGATCCCGGCTGCCCGCACCTTGATCCTGACCTGACCGGCGGCAGGCTCCGTCGGCGGGACGTCCGTCCACTTGAGAACATCTGGTGCGCCGGCTCCGGTCATCACCACGGCCTTGGGCATGACTGCTCCTCGAGGTTCAGAAATTACGTGATATGTCATGCGAACGCCGGGGTTGCTCAGGATGTTCCCGGAAGACGGCGTTATAGTGACGCCGATGGCAGGAAAAGCCCGGGACCAGCAGTGGCTCGACGACGAGCAAGCGCGCGCCTGGCTCGCGTACATGCGTGTGCAGCTGCGTCTCGCCTACGAGATGAACCGCCAGTTGCAGGCGGACAGCGGGTTGTCGCTGTCCGACTACGACGTGCTCAACGCGCTGAGCAGTGCTCCTGGGGGCTGCATGCAGATCACCTCACTGGCCGCGACGATCGGCTGGGAGCGCAGCCGCCTGTCGCACCACGTCAAACGGATGAGCCGCCGAGGCCTGGTCACCAGCGACCTCGCGCCGTCCGACCGGCGGGTCACCGAGGTGAGCCTCACGGTGCAAGGGCGGCACACGCTGGCCGGCGCGGCGCCGGGCCACGTGGCGCTCGTTCGGCGCCTGTTCTTCGACGGCCTGTCCAAGGAATCGCTGCCGCAGCTCAGCAAGGCGCTCGAGACCATCTACGAGAACATCCTCGCAAACGGCACCCTGCCGCGGCCGGACGTCGACCGAGAGCGCTGAGCCCTGCGGCGAGCATCCTCACGATCAGTGGAATGAAACCGTGCCCGCGCCGGTTACGTGACATATCACTTAATTGCACTGAGCGGAGATAGACAGTCATGGGCATGTTCGAAGGCAAGATGGCGGTCGTCACGGGCGGCACCAGCGGCATCGGGCTGGCGGTGGCGAAGCGGTTCGCGAGCGAGGGTGCTCACGTCGTCGTCACGGGCCGTCGCAAGGAGGTTCTCGACGAGGCGGTCGAGCAGATCGGAGGCGGTGCGACCGGTTTCCAGGTCGACAGCGCCGACCTCAGCGACCTGGACCGGCTCTACGCGGCGATCGGGGAGCAGGGGCGCGGAATCGACGTGCTGCACGTCAACGCGGGAGGCGGCGAGTTCGCGACGCTGGAGCAGGTGACCGAACAGCACTTCGACGAGACCTTCGGCACGAACGTCAAGGGGACGGTGTTCACCGTCCAGAAGGCATTGCCCCACCTCAACGAAGGGGCCTCGGTGGTGCTGACCGGTTCGACGGCCGGCTCCCGCGGAGATGCCGCGTTCGGGATCTACGCAGCGACCAAGGCCGCGATTCGTTCCCTGGGAAGGACTTGGGCGAACGAGCTCGCCGCCAGGGGCGTGCGGGTGAACACGATCAGCCCCGGCCCCATCGGCACGCCTGGGCTCGAGGGACTGGCCGCAGACGGGGAGAGCGAGGAGCTGAAGAACACGCTCGTAGCCGGGGTGCCGATCGGCCGGCTGGGATCACCGGACGAGGTCGCCGAGGTGGTCTTGTTCCTCGCCTCCGAACGGAGCTCCTTCGTCACGGGCGTCGAGCTGTTCGTCGACGGCGGCATGAACCAGGTCTGACGCAGGCTGGCAACTGCTAGCCCCGTCTTTCGCACATGAGGTCGGTTGGGGCCGCAACAGCGATTCGCCTTGATCATCTTATCGTGGCGGGATGAGGGAACGACGGTCTCGGCAGCCGATGGCCTATGGCGGGCCGAGTGTGGAGAAGGTGCTGGGTGCGTTGCCGGTGGTGGCCGAGTACTGCCACCGGCTGGACCTCGCGGGGATCGTCGACCGGGCGTGTCCGATCCGGGAGGCTGTGGCGATCCTGACGCACGGGCAGGTGATCGAGGCGCTGGTGGCGAACCGGCTGACCTCGCCGTCACCGTTGTACCGGGTTCAGGACTGGGCGTGGACTTGGGCGGTCGGGGAGACGCTCGGCATCGCCCCGGCCACGCTGGGCGATGACCGGATCGCCCGCGCCTTGGACGCGATCGCGCCGGAACTCGACAGGATCGTCGGATCGGTTGGGGCGCAAGCGATCGCCGCGTTCGGGCGGATGTGTCCCGGCTGCACTGGGACATGACCTCGATGTCGATGTTGGCGCCTACGAGCATGCCGATGACCAGTTCACGACTCCGAAGTTCGGTCATCCGAAGGACCGCCGCCCGGATCTGAAGCAGGTCCAGGCCGGGCTGGCGGCGACCGGGGATGGCGGGATCCCGCTGTGGCACCGCGCCTACGACGGCAACGCCGGCGAGGTGGCCCAGGTCGTGGGCGCGATGACCGCGTTGAAAGACGTTGCCGGGCCGAGGAGTTTCGTGCTCGTCGGCGACTCCAAACTCGTCTCCTACGGCAACCTGCACGCGATGATCACAGCCGGGTGCGGTTCATCGCCCCGGCGTCCAAGCTCTACGTCGGTGCCGCCGAGCTGGCCGGGCTCGACACCGGCGCGGCCGCGGACTACACCGCGGACCGTGACGCGGGCAAGCCCGCCGATCGCACCGGCGCCTGGCGGGTGCTCGAAGACGAACTCGTCGTGCTCGGCAAGAAGAAGACCGATCCCGCGCTGCGGTTGCGGCGGGTGTTCGTGCACTCCAGTGCTCGGGCCGCGGCGGCGGCCACGGCCCGGGCCAAGAAGCTCGACCGCGCCCGCGATGACCTGGAACGGCTGGCCCGCGGACTCGGGTCACCGTACTACCCGACCGAGCAGACCGTGACCGACCGGATCACCGCCATCGCCCGCGACCGCCGGGTCAAGGCCTATCTGCGCAGCGAGACCGGCACCGACCCAGCCACCGGCAAACCCACCCTGAGCTGATGGTTCGACCAGGATGCCCTGGACACGGAAGCAGCTACCGACGGCTGGTACGCCCTGCTCACCAACCTGCCTGCCACCATCGACGCCACGACAGTGCTGATCCGCTACAAAGGCCAGGAAGTGGTGGAACGCCGTTACAGCGCGTTCAAGGGCCCGCTCGCGGTCGCGCCGATGTTCCTCAAGACCAATCGGCGCATCGAAGCCCTGATCACCGTGATCTGCCTGGCATTGCTGATCTTCTGCCTCGTCGAGCGTTCGGTGCGCCGAGCCCTCGCCGGGACACCACCATGACCGGGCTGTAGCCCGGCCAGAAAGCCAAGCCCACCGGCACGCTCATCTTCCAGGCACTGGCCGGGCTACGGCTGATCCCGGCTATCGATGGGCAACCCGCGACCATCCCGCAACCCGGCCCTGTCCAGGCCAGACTGCTCGACCTTCTTGCCGTCGACCCGACTCAACCACCATGATCAATAAATCCCCGATTCTGGGGACCATCTCACTCATCGCCATGGGCGAAAGACCGGGCTAGCGGTGCACGGTGGCGCGGCGGGGGTCCGGCGCCTGGGACACTGGACCCCCGACCACCCGCGAGACCAGGAGTGCACCGTGCAGCAGGGAACCGTCCGCTGGTACGACCTCGAGCGCGGCTTCGGCTTCCTCGCCCCCGACGACGGCAGCGCCGACATCTTCGTGCACGTCTCGCAGGTGCGGGGCGAGGGCGCGGCCCGGGCGCTGCGTGAGGGTCAGACGGTGGAGTTCGAGGCCGGTGAGGGACCCCGCGGTCCGCAGGCGCTGCGCGTCGCCGTCACCGGGGACGCCTCGCCCGATGCGACCCTGGGCGTGCTCGCTACCGTTTCCTGGTATGAGCCGGCCAAGGGCTACGGGTTCGCCGTGCCGGACGGCGGGGGTGCGGAGGTGTTCGTGCACTCCTCCGCCATCGTCACCGGGGGCGTTCTGGCGGCCGGGCAGCGGGTGGCCTTCGTCGTTACCGCGGGGGAGAAGGGGCCGCAGGCCCAGCACCTGGTGCCGCTGAGCTTCGACGCCGGGGTCCGCAGGGGCCCTCTGGTCGCGCCCGGCGACGGCGCCGACGGCTCCGTCCTGTGGTTTGACGAGGAGAAGTCGTTCGGCTTCGTGGCCGCCGATGACGGGGCGGGTGACGTCTTCCTGCACGTGCGCGCCCTGGTCGACGAGGGGTATCTGCCGGTCGAGGGTGACCGGGTCTCGTTCACCACGGTCACCGTGGACCAGGGTCGTCAGGCGCGCGAGGTGCGGTTCGTGGCCACCGGCGAGCCGGTGGAGGCCGCCGCGGCCCCCAGCCAGGCCCGTTCGGCCACCCGGCCGGCAGCCCGTGCCGGCGACGGCACGGTGGCCCGCTATGACGCGGACCGCGGTTTCGGTTTCATCACCCCCGACGCGGGCGGGCCCGACCTCTTCGTGCACGTCTCGGTGGTCTCCGGCGAGCCCCTGGTGGCCGGCGAGCGGGTGCGTTTCCGCATCCGGCAGAGCGACCGGGGCCCGCAGGCCGATGCCGTCGAGCGCGCCTGACCGTCCGGGACGGTCCTACGACGCCTCGAAGCGGGCGACGTAGCAGCGGACGACCGGGGACCACAGCGGCTGCGCGAGGCGCTGGAGTTGTGGCGCGGCCCGGTGATGCAGGACGTCGGCCTGCCGGACAGCGAGGCGCGACGCGGCGGCCACCCGGCTCGAAGCGCTGCGCCTGACGGCGACGAAGGACCGGTTCGACGCGGAGATCGAGCTCGGGCACGGAGCCGATCTCGTCACCGAACTGGCCGACCTGGTGGCCGCGCATCCGTTGCGGGAGAAGCTGGTCGCCGCACTGATGCGCGCACTTGCCGCCGCGGGCCGCAACAGTGAGGCGTTGCAGGCGTACCAGCGCACGCGGGAGGCCCTCGCGGACGAGCTGGGCGTCGATCCGTCGCCGGAGTTGTCCGCGTTGCACGTGGCGTTGTTGCGGGACGAGGTCGGGCGTCGCGAGGAGACCCGCAAGACCAACCTGCGCGCCGAGCTGACCAGTTACGTCGGCAAGGAGGACGACGTCGCCGCGGTCCGCGACCTCGTCACCGGCCACCGGCTCACCACGTTGACCGGGCCCGGTGGCTCGGGAAAGACGAGGCTGGCAACGGAAACCGCCCGCACGGTGCTCGCGGACCTGCCGCACGGCGCGTGGCTGGTGGAGCTGGCGGCGATCGGCACGGACGGGGACGTGGCCCAGGCGACGCTCTCCGCGTTCGGCCTGCGGGACGCACTCCTCGGTGAACCGGCGAACACAAAGCCCGTGGACCGCCTCGTGAGCGCGATCCGCGACCGGGACACGTTGCTGGTACTGGACAACTGCGAGCACGTCATTGAGGCCGCCGCCGCGCTCGCCCATCGCCTGCTGGGGGAGTGCCCGCGGCTGCGGATCCTCGCGACGAGCCGGGAACCGCTCGGCATCACCGGCGAGGCGCTGTGGCCAGTCGAGCCGCTCGCCCCGGCGGAGGCGATCCAGTTCCTGACGGACCGTGCGGCCGTGGTGCGCAAGGACTTCGCCGCCGACGCCACGACGCTGGAGCGGGTTTGCCGGGCACTGGACGGCATGCCCCTGGCGATCGAGCTGGCCGCGGCCAGGTTGTGCACGATGTCGATCGACCAGCTCGCCGACCGGCTGGACGACCGGTTCAGGTTGCTCACTGGTGGCAGTCGGACCGCGCTGCCCCGGCGCCGGACGTTGCGCGCGAGGGTCGACTGGAGCTGGGAGCTGCTGGCCGACACCGAACGGGTCCGTGCTGCGCAGGCTGTCCGTGTTCGCGGGCGGGGCGAGCCTGGAGGCGGCCGAACGGGCCTGCGCGGGCGATCTCGTCGAGGGGGCGGGCCCGAAGGGCAGGGGGTGGGAGAGACACCGAGCACGAGGTTCTGGACCTGCTGACCGCGTTGACCGAGAAGTCGCTGCTCGTGGCTTCGCACGACGGCGCACCGCGGTACCGGATGCTCGGCACGATCAAGGAGTACGTCGCCGAACGTCTCGCGGAGGCGGGCGAGACGGACCTGGCCCGGCAGACCCATGCGGCTCGCCGCTGCCTGCGGCTGGTACTGGTGGCTCGTGGACCGCAAGGCCGAGGGCATGGAGCTGATCACCGCGGCCATCCACACCCCCCGGTGAGGTGCCCGACGAGATCCGCGCGGTCGTGTACGCCCTCACGTCGATGTTCGTCACCACCGGGCCGGGCGACGTGCCGGAAGCCGCGGAGTGGGTGCACAAGGCGCACTGACCGGCGAGGCCGGCCGCGAGCGCATCCGCAAGACCTTCCGCGGCTACCGGCTGCTGCTGCCGATCGCCGCCCGGTTCGGCCTGGGCGCCCG
>NZ_JBEXJN010000023.1:82612-150990 GCF_040609115.1 Lentzea sp. NPDC004782 | reverse complement strand
TGCTCTGGGCGCTGCTGCGCGACGGCCGGAAGTTCACACCGACCGCGCCACAACCCGCTGCCGCAGCGGCTTGACACGATCATTCAGATTCCTTCTGCACGTGGATCTTCTTTTCGACCAGCTTGCCGTCGCGGAAGCAGAAGCGCACCACTCGGGTGCCCTTGTCGAGGTAGGACTGCTCGTCGGTGAGGTGGTAGAGGCAGTGCGCGCCCGGTGGTTCCGGGGAGGCCTGCGAGCTGCGCTCGCGGCCCGCCAGGAGCGGGTCGTCGCCGTGCGGCAGCAGGGCCATCACATCGGCTTCCGACTGACCCTCCTGGATCCTGGCGAGGTCGTCGGCCGACACGACCTTGGTGATCGGCTGGCTGCCGAGGTAGGTGAAGCCGCCGATGATGACCGCCAGCACGACGGACGCGCCGGCGATCGAGCCGACGCCCGCCCACTTGCGGATCTGGTGCGTCGGCGGCTCCTCGTCCTGCGTGTCTTCCTCCGGCTCTTCCGGCAGTCCGGTGTCCTCGTACGGCAGCACCGCGGCGATCCGGAAGCCTCCCGACGGCAGCGCGCCCACGTGCAGGATGCCGCCCGCCACGCGCACGCGTTCGCTCAGACCGATGAGTCCGACGCCGGGCTCGCTGGCCGCCGAACCGCTGCGCGACGGGTTGTTCCGCACCTCCACGACCAGCGCATCCGGCTCGTACTTCACGGTGACCTGCACGGCGGCGCCCGGCGCGTGCTTGGCCGCGTTGGTCAGGCCTTCCTGCGCCACGCGATATGCCGCGTGCGACACCCGTGACGGCAACGGGTGCGCCTGCCCGCCACGCACCAGCGACACCAAGACGCCGGCCTTGCGCGCGTCGCCCACCAACGAGTCGATGGACTCCACGGTGCGTGTCGCGGGGTCGTCGTCGGGACCGTCCTCGGCGCGCAGCACGCCGATGATCGCCCGCAGTTCCTCCATGCCGGTCAGCGCCGCCGAGCGCAGCACCCCGATCGCCTCGCGCTGCTTGTCCCCCAGCGACGGGTCCAGCGCCAGCGCGCCGGCGTGCACGGAGATCAGCGACAGCCGGTGGCCGAGGCTGTCGTGCATGTCCTGGGCGATGCGGCTGCGTTCGCGCAGACGGACCTGCCGCGACAGCATCCGGTGCTCGACCCGCATCCGCGCCTCGCGGTCCTGCATCGCCTGCACCAGCGCCTCGCGTTGTGCGAGGTAGCGGCCCACGAGGAACGGCAGTGCCACCCCGACACCGAAGATCGTGATCAGGATCAGCATCCCGTAGACGGGACCGATGTCGATCGGTCCGCGGTCCCAGGAGAACATCACGACGACGAACGTGATCGAGGTCGCCGCGACGGCCTTGACCCACGACTCGACCCGCCGCCCCGCCGTGTAGCTCAGCACGACCATCAGCGCGGGCCCGAGGAACGGTATCGCCGCGGCCACGATCATGGTCGTCGCCGGCAGCAGGTGCCGCGACAACAGCAGCACCACGTAACAGGCGATGAACGCGACGATCAGCCAGCCGGACGACTTCGCCTGCTCCTGCGCCCACGGACCCGGCCACAGGTCGAGCAGGATCGCGGCGACCATCACGATCACGTCGCCGGCGACGCGCACCGGGGTCAGTGCCTTGAGCCGGGCCAGCGTGTCGGCGCGGAACGCCTCCGCCCTGGCCCGCACAGCGGTAATCACGCTCCCAAGCTACGAGACGTCCCATGTTCGCGCGGCACGCTGGAGTATCGAATTCGCGCGACGAAAGTTGACGGCGCGGTCGCGCCGTGCAGGCCGCGTACAACAACGGCCAGAGCACGTCCTACACCAGGGTCGCCTGTACCCCGGTGCGAACTACACCGGTGACGTCGCCTACTACGTCTACCGCGGCCAGCAGCTCACGAACTGGCCGGGCGTGCGGATCCGTTCCCACAAGTGGGTCACCGGAACCACCTGCTGGTGACCTGCCGGGGGTGCTCACCGTCCCGCGGCGAGCACCCTGAGCCCCAGCGGTGTGATCAGGTGCCGCGCGAAGTTCTCGTCGCGCTCGGTGGTGATGAGGCCGGCTTCGCGCAGCACCGCGGTGTGATGGCTGACCGTGGCGGGGGCGACACCGACGAGCTTCGCGGGCAGGTGCGGCTCGATCACCGACCTGAAGTAGACGCGCAGGGCCTCTGCCTCGGCGTGCAGGCGCTGCGGCCGCGTCGACAGGACCGTGCGCAGCGCCGTCCGCAGGTCCGCGTCACGAGCGGCGAGCTCACGCACGCGTCTGCGCCACGGGTCGAAGGCCAGATCGCCTTCCCGGTGCCGCAGCACCTGGGCGCTGCCGACGATCTCCCGCATCACGTCGGGTTCCAGCTTCAACCGCGTGCGCGCGATGTCCCGATCGGTGAAGTGGATGCGCAACTTCGGCACGTCTCCCCCAAGAACTTGCCGGTGTCACCGGAGAAGTCGAGCGGGCGCGGAACCAGATACATCCCCGCGGTGAAGTCAGACCAGCTGCGCGGTGGACCCTGCCCTGCGGGCCCGCCACGACGCGATCACCACACCGATGACCAGCAGCAGCGCGGTCGCCGTCACCATCAACGTCGACAGCGCCACGATCTCCGGCGAGACACCGCGCTTGGAGGCCTGCGCGTAGACGAACACCGGCAGCGTCGTCGACCCGACACCCGTGAGGTACGACGAGATCACCACGTCGTCGAACGACAGCAGGAACGCGAACGCCCCGCCGGCCACCACCGCGGGCGCCACCAACGGCAGCGTCACGGTCCGGAACGCCGTCCACGGCGAAGCCCCGAGATCGGCCGCCGCCTCCTCCAGCCGAACGTCCATTCCGGACACCCGCGACCGCACCACGACGACCACGAAGCTCAGCGAGAACGCCACGTGCGCGAACAGCAGCGCCCCGAACCCGAGTGGAATCCCGGCGAGCTTCACGAAGAACCCGAGCAGCGCCACGCCCATCACGACCTCGGGCACCACGAGCGGCAACGACAGCAGCACGGTCCACAGCCCGCGACCGGGAAAAGCCCGCCGCAGCCCGAACGCCGCCAGCGTCCCGATCACCGTGGAGATCACCGCGGACGCCAGCGCGAGCTGCAGGGTCAGCTGCAACGACGCCAGCACGCGCGTGTCGTCGAACAGCTCGGCGTACCACCGCGTCGACAAGCCGCTGATCCTGCTCAGCGACCGCGAAGAGTTGAACGACGCCAGCGCCAGCCACACTATCGGCGCGTACAGGAACAGGAAGACGACGGCGACGACGAGCGCGAGCGCCCACGGCCGGCGGTTCACAGCACGTCCTCCCCACGCCGTCCGCGCAACAGGAGCACGAGGACCACGAGCACGAGCAGCAGCACCGCCATCGCCGAGCCCAACGGCCAGTTGTTGCCACCCCGGAACTGGTCGTCGATCACCGACCCGAACGTCGACTGGTCGACGCCGCCGAGCAGCTTCGGCGTCACGAAGTCACCGGCCGCGGGCACCAGCACCAGCAACGACCCGGCCAGCACCCCGGTGAACACCCCCGGCAGCACCACCCGGAAGAACGTCGAGGTGCGTCCGTGGCCGAGGTCGTAGGACGCCTCCACCAGCCGGAAGTCGAACCGCTCGCACGCCACGTACAGCGGCAGCACCATGAACGGCAGGAACCCGTACGTGAGCCCGAGGATCACCGCGCCGTGCGTGAGCAGGAACCCGCCGTCACGGCCCAGCCCCACCCACCCCAGCACGGTGTTGACCAGGCCCTCGCCGTCCAGCAGCGCCTTCCACGCGTAGATCCGCGCGAGATAGCTCGACCAGAACGGGATGAGCACCGCCGCGAGCAGCGCGGTCCGGTACCGGCCGCCGTGGCGGGCGATGAACCACGCGAGCGGGAAGCCCAGCAGCAGGCAGATCAGCGTCGTCGCCACCGCGTAGACCAGGGTCCGGCCGAAGATCGGCAGGAACGCCGGGTCGAGCGCCGTCAGGTAGGCCTGCGCCGTCCACGGCAGCACCGCGCGGGCCACCCCGGTGTCCCGCGTGGCGAAGCTGAACTCGACGACGATCACCAGCGGCGCGATCAGGAAAATCCCCAGCCACAGCCCGGTGGGCGTGAGCAGGGCGTTGGCCTTCAGCCAGCGTCGCGACACAACTGCAGATCATGCCATGCGAACATCAGTGTACCGTTGTGAACATGAGTGTTCACCTCCTGCAGACGGCCACATCAGTGCTGCTCAGAGACCCGACGGCCTCGCTGGGCGACGTCGCGAAGGCGGCCGGTGTCGGCAGAACCACACTCCACAAGCGCTTTCCCACCCGGTCGGCGCTCATCCGCGCGTTGGCGAACGACGCACTGGACCTCGTCGAGTCGGCTTTGTCCCAAGTGGACTTCGAGGCGGACGACGCGATCGAGGACCTCGTCACCCGGCTGCTCGTCCTCGAACCCCGCGTGTCGTTCCTGACGCGGTTCCCCGGGCTGGAGAAGGACGACGTCCGGATCCTCGCGCTGGACCCGCCGCTGCTCGACCTGATCACCCGGCTGCAGGGTTCACGCCTGCGCCGCGACCTGCCGGCGTGGTGGATCCTGCGGACCCTCCAGAGCGGGCTGTACCAGGCGTGGGAGGCGATCGTCGCCGGACGGCTGGCGCCGCTCGACGCTCCCCGGTTCGTGCTCACCACGTTGTTCGAGGGGGTGGGCAGTGGTGTTGGAGCGGCTGACCGGACATGAGGACCCGTACCCGGTCTACGAGGCGATCCGCGCGAGGGGGCCGATCTCGGAGGACGGCGGCCTGTACGTCACGACGTCCCACGCGGTGTGCAACAAGATCCTGCGCGACCGCAGGTTCGGCGTGCGGTTCCTGAACAGCTCGCTGCCCGCGATGACGTCACTGGGCCTGCGGCCGACCTCGTTCCTGGAGGCGGACCCGCCGGACCACACCCGGCTGCGGAGGCTGGCCGCGCCCGCGTTCGGCCCGAAGATGATCGACTCCTATCGACCGCGGGTCGAGAAGATCGCGGAGTCGTTGCTGGACAACGACTCCATGGACCTGATCCAGGACTTCGCCACGCCGCTGCCGGTCATGGTGATCAGCGACCTGCTCGGGATCGAGGAGTCCGACACCAGGTCGTTCGCCGAGTTCGGCATGCGTGCGGCGAGTGGCAGCCCGCTCGGCGGGACGTACGAGCGGATCACGGCGTTGTTCGAGCGGCTGATCCACGAACGCCGGAGGCGGCCGGGCGACGACGTGATCAGCTCGCTGGTCGCGGCCGAGGGCGAGCAGAAGCTCACCCCGGACGAGTTGCTGGGCATGTTGTTGTTGCTGCTCCTGGCCGGGTTCGAGACGACGGTGAACCTGATCGGCAACGGCGCCATGGCGTTCCTGGACCACCCGGAGCAGTGGGAGTTGCTGAAGAGCGATCCCGGCCTGGCTCCCGCCGCGGTCGAAGAGGTGCTGCGGTGGGCGCCGCCTGTCCACTACACCGGCCGCGTGGCGCACGAGGCCGTGCCGGACCTGCACCGGCGGATGCGGCGTGACGACGGCATCTTCCTGATCCTGGCCGCCGCCAACCGCGACCCGGAGGTCTACCCGGAGCCGAACCGCTTCGTCATCACCCGCGCACGGCAGCCGGAGCACCTGGCGTTCGGAAGCGGCATCCACTACTGCCTCGGCGCGTCGCTCGCCAGGATGGAGGGCGACGTCGTCTTCCGCGCCCTCGCCAGGAGGTGGCCGCGCATCAACCAGACCGCGGCGGCCACGTTCCGCGAGTCGACGACGATCAGGGGGTTCGCGACCTTCCCAGTCAGCCGGTCTTGACCTTCGTCCAGGCGTCGGCGTACCGGGCTTCCGCCTCGCCGCCGAGATCCTTGGTGAACGGCAGCTTCTTCAGCTGTTCCTCCGGCGGGTAGACCACCGGGTCGTTCAGCAGGTCCTTGTCGATCAACGGTTTGGCGGCGGCGTTGGGGCTGCCGTAGCGGACGGCGTTGGACAGCGCCGCACCCGCTTCCGCGCCGAGGACGTAGTCGATGAACCGGTGAGCGTTCCCGGCGTGCGGCGCGTCCTTCGGGATGACCAGGAGGTCCACGTAGGACAGTCCGCCCTCGGCCGGGATGGCGTAGCCGATGTCGTGGTTGGCCGCCTTCGCCTGGAACGCGTCACCGGAGTACGACTGCGCCAGCCGCACCTGGCCGGAGGTCAGCGGTTCGATCACGTCGGAGGTGATCTGGCCGAGCTTCTTCTTCAACGACAGCAGGAAGTCCGCCGCGTCGTCGATCTGCTTCGCGTCGGTGGTGTTCGGGTCGTGGCCGAGCTTGAGCAGGCCGAGCGCCAGGCCGTCGCGGGCCTCGTCGAGGATCGAACTGCGGCCCTGGGCGTTCGGCAGGTCGTAGGCGTCGAAACCGGTGACCTCGCCGCCGATCTGCGACTTCGAGTACGCGAGGCCCGTGGTGCCCCAGGCCCACGGCACGGAAAACCTGTTGCCGGGGTCGTAGTCGGCCTCGACGAACCGCCGCTCCAGGTTCGCGAGGTTCGGGATCGCGTCGTGGTCCAGCGGCTGCAGCAGGCCGGACCGCAGGAACCGGCGCAGGAAGTTGTCGCTCGGCACCACCAGGTCGTAGCCCGCCTGGCCGGACGCGATCTTGGCTTCCATCTCGTCGTTGGTGGAGAAGTTGTCGTACGTGACCTCGATGCCGGAGATCTTCTGGAAGCCCGGCAGCGTGTCCGGCGCGATGTAGTCGGTCCAGTTGTAGAAGTTGAGCTTCGGCTCGTCCCTGAGGTTCGTGGCCCTGGCCGCGCTCGTGCCACCGCCGGTGGTCGGTGCCGGGCCGACGGCGCAGGCCGCCAGCGCGAAGTACGCCATCGAGCCCAGCATCGCGCGCCTGGTCACGCGCGGGCTGTTCAGGTCCCACAGCCGGGCGATCCGGAGCTGCTCAGCCATCGGAGGGGTCCAGCAGCACGGTGAACTCGGGGTCCCACGCCACCCGCACCGGCTGGCCCGGCGCGCCCGCGTCGTCGATGCGCTGGGCGTTCTGCACGAACGCCACCAGCTCGCCGCCGGGCGTGTCGACGACGAACTGGGTCGACACACCGGTGTAGACGACGTCCTGGACCACACCCTGCAGCACGCACCAGCCGGTCGGCGGCTCGGCGGAGGTGTTGAACAGGTGCACCTTCTCCGGCCGCACGGTCGCGGCGACCTTCTGGCCGTGCCTGACGCCGCCGGAGAACTTCGCGCGGAGGTTCGTGGCGCCCGCGGCGGCGAGCGCGGCGAACTCACCGTCCACCCCGGACACCTCGGCGTCCAGGATGTTGGACGTGCCGATGAAGCCGGCGACGAACCGGGTCGCGGGGCGTTCGTAGACGTCCTCGGGGTAGCCGACCTGCTCGATCCGGCCCGCGTTCATCACGGCGATGCGGTGCGAGAGGACCAGCGCCTCTTCCTGGTCGTGCGTGACGTAGAGGAACGTCGTGCCGACCTCGCGCTGGATGCGCATCAGCTCGATCTGCAGCTCCTTGCGGAGCTTGGCGTCGAGCGCGCCGAGCGGCTCGTCCAGCAGGAGCAGCCGCGGTCCGGCGGCGAGCGCGCGGGCGATGGCGACGCGCTGCTGCTGACCACCGGACAGCTGCGCCGGCCTGCGCTTGGCGAACTGGGACAGCCGCACCAGTTCGAGGTGCTCACCGACGCGCTTCTTCAGCTCCTCACCGCGGATCTTCTTGCGCTTCAGGCCGTAGGCGACGTTGTCCCACACCGACATGTGCGGGAACAGCGCGTAGGACTGGAAGACCGTGTTGACGTCCCGCCGGTACGGAGGGACGCCCACCATGTCGTTGCCGTCGAGCTCGATGCGGCCCTCGTCGGGGTCGACGAAGCCGGTGATCATGCGCAGGACCGTCGTCTTGCCGCAGCCCGACGGGCCGAGAACCGAGAAGAACTCGCCTTCGTGGACGTTCAGCGAGATGCCGTCGACCGCCACCTGGTCGGAGAACCGCTTGCGCACCCCGTGCAGACCGATCTCGACGGGAGCGAACGTGTCCGGGGTGGAGGCCTCGGCGGGAGAGAAGCCGGTCAAGTCGAGGCGCCTTCAGAGATCGGATGAGTGGGCCGCGTCGAGCGTAGACGGCGTACGACTTCACCGGTAAGCCGTACGCGCGCGACCTCACACATCCGTGCTCACTCACATGTGCGACGATGACCGGGTAATCCGGATGAGCAGTGGAGGAAACCGTGGCTTCGTCCTCGGAACTGGACAAGCGTCCTGCCGTCGACCCTCACGAGGAGCCGTCGCACGAGTGGGGCTGGCACGGCACGCTGCCCGGCGCCGTGCGCTGGGGCGGAATCCTCTCCGCGATCTTCCTGTTCCTGATGCTGGTGTTCCGCAACCACCACGGCAACACCGAGAACATCTACTTGATCGTCACGATCGTGGTCATCGTCGCGGGCCTGGTGTGGGACGCCGCGCGCAAGCGCACGTCCTGGCGCCGCTAGACAGCCGTCAGCACGATCTTGCCCTGGGTGCGGCCGGTCTCGCCCAGGGCATGTGCTTTTCCGGCGTCTTCCAGCCCGAACACGGCGTCGACGTGCACCCTGAGCGCACCGCCGTCGACCAGCGCGGTGATCGCCTCCAGTCCCGCGCGGTCCGGTTCGACCAGGATCGGGCTGATCCTGATGTCGTCGCGCCGCACGACGTCCACACCGGACGGCACGCCGACGAACAGCCCGCCGCCGCGCACCGGATCCGGCGACGCCCCACCGACGAGGTCCACGAACACGTCGATGTCGTTCCGGTCGTACTCGGCCTGCGTGTAGTCGATCACCTCGTCCGCGCCGAGGTCCTTCAGGAACGCGTGCTTGGGCGCACGCGCGGTGCCGACCACGTACGCGCCACGCGCCTTCGCGATCTGGACCGCGAGGTGTCCCACCCCGCCCGCCGCGGCCGTGACCAGCACTTTCTGCCCCAGCTGCACGTCAGCGGTGTCGACGAGGATCTGCCACGCGGTGAGCGCGGCCAGCGGCAACGCACCCGCCTCGACGTGGGTCAGCCCCTCCGGCTTCTTCGCGAAGTGCCGGGACGGCGCGGTGACGTACTCGGCGTAGGCGCCTGCGGCGTGCGGGAAGCGCGGCATGCCGTAGACCTCGTCGCCGGGCTTGAGCGTCGTCACCCCGAAGCCCACCTCCTCGACGACACCTGAGACGTCCCACCCGAGAACCAGCGGGAACGTCTGCAGGCCGGCCATGCCACCGCCCGCGCGGGTCTTCCAGTCGACCGGGTTGACGCCGGCCGCGTGCACCCTGACCAGCACCTCAGTCGGCAGCGGTGTGGGCTTGGGCAGGTCGGTCAGGGTCAGAGGGCCGCCGAACTCGTTCTGGATGATCGCTCGCATGCACACCAGCTTCGGAGATCTGGTCTCCGCTGGCAATTAGGCACTATCTGGTGCACTAGGTACCTGGTAGAAACTATGGTGTGATCAGGGACGTTTATCTCAAGATGTGCCCGTGCCGCGACCTGCTGGACATGGTCGCGTCGAAGTGGACGGCGCTGGCGATCGGAGCCCTGGAAGACGGACCCAAGCGGTTCGGCGAGCTCAAACGCCGGTTGGAAGGCATCAGCCAGAAGATGCTCACGCAGACGTTGCGCACGTTGGAACGCGACGGCCTCGTCACGCGCACGGTGTACCCCTCGGTGCCGTTGCGCGTCGAGTACGAGCTGACCGCGCTCGGGCGCAGCGTCACCGAGCCGCTGGCCGCGTTGCGGTCGTGGGCGCAGCAGAACTACGAGTCGGTCGCCGAAGCCCGTGAGACGTTCGACGCCGCCGAACCGCTCGGCCTCGAACCCGCTACGGCCCGCTGAGCACCCACCCGAGCCGCCCGTCGACGTGCGCCTTCTCGCAGGTGCTGTCGAGCGCGCCGAAGTGCCTGGCGCCGTTGTCCCAGCTGCACCGGTAGAGCGGGACGACGTGCCCTTCCGCGGGTGGGTTGACGAAGATGTACCCGAGCACGCCGAGCTTCTCGTGCTTGTCGCAGGAGAAGTCGACCGAGGTCGTGAAGTAGAAGCTGCCGTCGTTCCAGCGGCTGAGCGCCTTCGTCTTCCGCTTCGGCGGCGGGACCGGTTTTGGCTGGCCCGCGCCTGGGTCGACTTGGGTGTGCTCGACGACGTCTGGGACGGTGGCGTGCTGCTCGACGTTGTGCTGGACGCTGTCGCAGTCGTCGTGGTCGTGGGGTTCTGCTGGACGGCGAGGGTGGCAGGCTGGTCACCTGCTCGCACGACGAGGAACGTGACCAGCGCGACCGCCACGACACCCGCGACCACCGCGCGCGATCAAACCGGTGCGCCGCTTCCGGGGCTCCTCGAACGCCTCACGCGTCGGCTGCGGCGTCACGTAGGTCGTGACGGGCTCGATGACGACGGTGCGTTCGGAAGGCGACCCGAGCCGTGCCCTGGTCTGCGCGGCGGTGAGGCGCTGAGCCGGGTTCTGGCGCAGCAGCCCCGTGATCACGTCCGCCAGCGGCCCACGCGCGCGCCGGATGACCGGTTCCTCGTACATGATCGCGTGCATGGTGGCCGCAGTCGTGTCCCTTTGGAACGGTCCCCCCGAGGCGGCATGCTATCCGCCTTCAGACGCAAACCCAGCAGTAGAGCCGTTCACCGGTCCGCACCGCCGCTGCCGCAAGGGCCTTGAGCTGACCCAACACGTCCTCCAGCAAGCTCACGTCGATCCCGCGCAGCTCCTCGATCCGCGCCCAGTCCGCCGCGGCCGGTTGCGCCACTGAGGCAAGCGCGTCCCGCAGCCCGTCGGTCACGGTGAGGACCAGCAACTCCCCGCCGTGCGCGACCGCCAGGTCTTCCGCCCACCGCGAGTCCTCGACCACCTCGTCGTACGGGCGCCCGGTGAGCAGCTCCTCAAGCTGCCCCATCACCACCGCGGCATCGAGCCACTTCGTCTCGACGACGGGGAACCGCCCAGGCCCGTCCATGATCACCGCAGCAGCCGCCTCGTCCGACGGTGCAGCGAAGTAGTCGTACCTGACCCCCACGGCCTGTCCCCCTCAGGTGTGCACGCGATGCGCGTCGCAGTAGACCACGTGCAGCCACTTCGGGTGCTGCCGATCCTCGGCGATCTCCGCACAGCAGTGCGTGCCGGGGCTCTCGTGCATGTGCCGCGGACAGTCCTCGACCAGCTCCCGCAACGCCTGCCCTCCGACCTGGAACGCGACCCTGCTCCCCACGACGAACACGGTGTCGGCCACGATCTCACCGCGCAGCACGTCCCGGTTCTCCCGAAACCGCAACCGCTCGTAGTCCGGCTCCTCACCAAACCCTCGGCACACCATGGTGTGCGGCCGCCCGCCCCGCAGCCTTGCGCGCACGTCCTTCCACTGCGACACCCGAAACCCGAGGCTGTGGTGCACCAGCACCAGATCCAGCAAGGGCCCATCACTCCAGCGGCACGGCGAATCGCTTTGCCGCAACGGCAGGTACACCAACGTGCGCGGCGACCGCATCGCAAACGCCCACGCCATGGCGATCTCGCGTGCGGACGCCTTGTCCACACACGTCTCCACGCCCAGGTACCCCTGGTACAACGGAGCGTGCGACAACGGCCGGGCCGGCTGCACCACTCGGTACTCGTCACGGCCCAGCCGCACGGTGCTGACGAGCGTGCGCCAGCGTTCCCCCTCGAGCTTCATCGCGGCGAACTCACAACTCGCCGGCGCCCCACGGATTCAGCAACGTGATGCCGGTGTCCGCGAAGTCCTTCGTGTTGCGGGTGGCCAAGCACGCCGCGAACCGGCGGCAGGTCGCGGCAATCTGCGCATCGGCCGTGCTGATCGGGGAACCCTGTGCCTCGCGTGCCGCCGCGATCTCGCCGTAGTAAACGGCCGCAGCACCGTCGAACGGCAGGATTTGCCCCTGGAAGTCCTCGGTCAGCAGTTCGGAGACCTTGACCGCGAGCGTGGTCTTGCGTTGGCCGTCCGGCATCCGCTCGACGCCGTACGCCAGCTCGGCAGCTGTGACAGCGGTGAGGAAGACTTCATCGGCCGGGTACCGGTCGACCCAGCGAACCACCTCGTTGTTCGGAGCCCACCTCATGAGCTCGGAAACGACGTTGGTGTCAAGAACGATCACTCGGGAAACTCCGCTGCTCGCGCTGGCTCTGTGCGCTGGGGCAGTTCGAGCGAGACGTCATCGACGTCGGCGAAACGTTGCTGAATCCTCGTTCCCATGCCAGGCCCCGGGTCGGACTTGGTCAACACGGCGGCGAGGATCGCACGCACCTCAGCTTCCATCGACCGGCCGTGTTCAGCTGCGCGAACTCTCAGTTTCGCCTTCAGACTCTCGTCGAAGTCGCGGATCGTCAGGACTGCCATGATCCCACCTCCGATGCTGTCATTGCAGTCAATGCTAGCACCCAATGGTCGGTAATGGCCGTCATGCCAAGCGGACGCCCAGGTCAGCCCTCTGCGGCGAGCTGACCGCAGGCCGCCGCGATCTCCTGCCCGCGCGTGTCCCGCACGGTGCACTCCACACCCTGCTCCCGCACCCGCCGCACGAACTCCCGCTCCACCGGTTTCGGGCTGGCATCCCACTTGCTGCCCGGCGTCGGGTTCAACGGGATCAGGTTCACGTGCACCAGCTGCCCGAGGTGCTTGCGCAGCTTCTTGCCCAGCAGGTCCGCCCGCCAGCCCTGGTCGTTGATGTCGCGGATCAACGCGTACTCGATGCTGACCCGACGCCCGGTCTGGTCCGCGTACGCCCGCGCCGCCTCCAGCACCTCGGAGACCTTCCACCGCGTGTTGACCGGCACCAGCGTGTCGCGCAGCTCGTCGTCCGGCGTGTGCAGCGACACCGCCAGCCGCACCTGCAGCTTCTCCTCGGTCAGCTTCCGGATCGCCGGCACCAGACCGACCGTCGAGACGGTGACCGTGCGCTGCGAGATGCCCAGGCCGTCCGGCGCGGGAGCGGTGATGCGGTGCACGGCCTCGATCACGCGCTTGTAGTTCGCGAGCGGTTCGCCCATGCCCATGAAGACGATGTTCGACAGGCGGCCGGGGCCGCCCGGCAGCTCGCCGTCGCGCATCGCCGCGGCGCCCAAGCGCACCTGGTCCACGATCTCCGCGGTCGACAGGTTGCGCTGCAATCCGCCCTGGCCGGTCGCGCAGAACGGGCACGCCATGCCGCAGCCCGCCTGCGACGAGATGCACAGCGTCGCGCGGTCCGGGTAGCGCATGAGCACGGACTCGATGAGCGTGCCGTCGTGCGCCCGCAGCAGGGTCTTGGAGGTGGTCCCCTCGTCACACGTGACCTTGCGCACGACCGTGAAAAGCGGCGGCATCAGGTCGGCGACGAGCTTGTCGCGCGAGGCGGCCGGGATGTCGGTCATCTCGGCGGGGTCGACGGTCAGGCGGCTGAAGTAGTGGTTCGACAGCTGCTTGGCACGGAACGGCTTCTCACCAAGGGCGGCAACGGCTTCCGCGCGCTGAGCGGGTGAGAGGTCGACCAGGTGGCGCGGCGGGAGGCCGCGCTTGGGCGCGTCGAAGACAAGGGGAAGCGAGGTCATAGCACATCCAGTGTCCCACGAACTCCAGGACAACAAGACCGTTGCATCGCGATAGGTTCCGATATATCGTTAACGACATGATGATGAGACCACACCACAGAGAGCACCACCACAGGCATCGCCACGGCCCCTTCGGGGGCGGTGGCAGGGGCGGCCGCCAGAGGCGCGGCAACGTCCGGGCGGCGGTTCTGTCCTTGCTGGCAGAACGGCCGATGCACGGTTACGAGATCATCCAGGAGATCGCCAGGCGCACCGGCGGCGCGTGGAGCCCGAGCCCCGGCTCGGTCTACCCGACGCTGCAGATGCTCGCCGACGAAGGCCTCATCTCCGCGGAGGAAGAAGGAGGCAAGAAGTTGTTCACGCTCACCGACCACGGCAGGACGGAGCACACGGCCCCGCCCTGGCGCGACATCGACATCCAGCTCGACCCGGTCGACGGCGAGCTGCGCACGGCGATCCGCCTGCTCGGCAGCGCGATGGAGCAGATCTCCCACGCGGGCACGCCGGAGCAGAAGGCCCGCGCCGTGGAGCTCTACAACGAGCTGCGCCGCAAGCTGTACGCCATCCTCGCCGAGGAGTGACCTACCACCGGTCGTGCACGTGCGGCCGGATCAGCTCGTCGTACACCGCCGCGACGGCCTTCTCGTCCACCGGCTGCAGGTCAGCCGCCCGCGAGTTCGCCCGCGCCTGCTCCACGTTGCGCGCACCGGGGATCACGACCGTGACACCGGGCTGGTCGACGATCCACCGCAGCGCGAACTGGGCCATCGTGGCACCTTCCGGAACGAGCGGCCGGAGGCGTTCCACCGCCTCCAGACCGACCTCGTACGGCACCCCGGAGAAGGTCTCGCCGACGTCGAACGCCGCACCGTTGCGGTTGTAGTTGCGGTGGTCGTCGGCGGCGAAAGTCGTTGCCCTGTCGTACTTCCCGGACAACAACCCGGACGCGAGCGGCACCCGCGCGATGATCGCGACGCCGGCCTCCCGCGCCGCGGGCAGCACCTCTTCGAGGGGCTTGAGCCGGAACGCGTTCAGGATGATCTGCACGCTGGCCACGTGCGGCCGCCGGATCGCGGCCAGCGCCTCCTCGACCTTCTCCACCGACACGCCATAAGCGGCAATCCGTTGCTGCTCAACCATTTCGTCCAAGGTGTCGAACACCTCGTCCCGGCTGTACACCGGCGTGGGCGGACAGTGCAGCTGCACGAGGTCCAGCGTGTCGACACCCAGATTGCGGCGGCTCCGGTCGTTCCACGCGAGGAAGTTCTCCCGGTTGTACCCCTCCGTGGTCTGCGCCGGCAGCCGCCGCCCCATCTTCGTGGCGACGAAGACACCGTCGTCCTTGCGTTCCTTCAGGAACCGCCCGACGAGGGTCTCGCTGCGGCCGTCGCCGTACACGTCCGCGGTGTCGAAGAAGTCGACACCCGTGTCGGCGGCGGCGTGCAGCAGCGCGAGCGCCTCGCTCTCGTCCACCTCGCCCCAGTCGGCGCCGAGCTGCCAGCAGCCCAGCCCCACGACGCCGACCTGGCGGTTCAACCTGCCTGCGTTTCGCTTCTCCACGAACCGGAGCTTAGTCCGCGCTAGTAGTTCTGCCGGACGCTCCAACTGCTGCACAGCGCCTGGGCGTCGTCGAACGCCTGATAGCCGCCTCGCTCCAGACCTGCCTGGATCTCGAACGCGTTGTCCTTCCACGGGGTCCCTGTAGCAACCAGCGAGTGCAGGGACTCCGAGCCGTACAACGCCAGGAACGCCCAGAACCCCACAGGCGGGATGTACCCGCCCTCCTGCATGGAGTGGACGGCCTCGTGCCGCAGCAGGTCCTGGCCGACCGAGTTCACCGCGCCCGCGCCACTCCTGCGGAACAGCGCGGCGTTCTGGTAGGCCTCGCAGCGCAGACGCTTGTTCAAGTCCGCCTTGTCGCCCGCGTAGAAGAGGTAGTCGCCGATGGTCGACGGCTGGTTCCCGGTCACCGTCCGGTTGAAGCAGACCCTCTGCCGGAAGCTGTCCGCGCACTCCGCTCCGAACGCCAGGAGCGCGGCGGAACCGTCCGCGCCGTTGGCGGGGTTGTACCCGTACGTCGGTGGGGAGCCATATGGCAGCCATGGCAACGAGACCTGGCTGACCGTGTCGCTGCTCTCCGAACTGCCGGTCATGTTCCGCGCGATCACCCGGAACTCCCAGACGAGGCCGTACGCCGGCGGATCGAACAGCGAACTGGTCTGCCGGGTGGACTCCCAGGGGTACCAACCGCCGTTGTGGGTGTAGTCGCGCACCTCCAGCGAGTAGGTCACGCCTGCCACCGGGTTCGCGTCCCAGCTCACCGTGAACCGCGAACTGTGCGCGTAGGAAGGTGCCCTGAGCCCTGTCGGTTTGGCCGGCAGCGGTGGCATCGGTTTGACCGTCACCTCGTTCGACGGCGGGCTCTGACCCGCCTGGTTGGCCGCCGTCACGCGGAACGAGTAGTTGAAGCCGTTCAGCAGGTTCGTTGCCACGAACGAAGTTCCGCTCGCCGGGAACTGGTAGTAGAACCAGTCGTTCTGGCCCTGCGGCTTGAAGTACACCCAGTAGAACACCGGCCCGGACGGACTCGGGTCCCAGGTGAGCGTCGCCTGGCCGTCGCCCGCGGTGGCCCGCAGGTTCGGCGGCGCGGCGGGCAGCGGCAGGAACGGGCGCGCACTGACCACGTTGGACGGTGGCGACTGGCCGCCCGGGTTGGCCGCGGTCACCTTGAACTCGTAGGTGAACCCGTTCAGCAGACCCGTTGCCACGAACGAGGTTCCGCTCGCCGGGTACTGGAAGTAGTACCAGTCGCGGTGCCCCTGCGGCCGGAAGTACACCCAGTAGTACACCGGGCCGGACGGGCTCGCGTTCCACGACAGCGACACCTTGCCGTTGCCCGCCACCGCACGCAGGTTGGACGGGGCGGCAGGAGGCGGCGGCACGGGCGTGGCGCGCACGGTGTTCGACGGGCCGCTCTCCCCCGCCACGTTGCCGGAGATCACGCGGAACTCGTACTCGTGGCCGTTGGCCAACGGCTTGACCGTCAAAGCCCAGTTCGACACCGGCAGCGGCAACCGCTGGAACGCACCCTGACCAGCGGTGATGTCGCGGTACTCGACCCAGAAGTAGGTCGCCTGGTCGACGGCGTTCCACCCGAGGCCGACCTCACCGTTGCCCGCGATGGCGGTCAGCGACGCCGCTGCGGGCACCGGCGGCAACGGCCGTGCGCTGACCACCGGGGTCGTCCGGCTGTCACCGGCCCAGTTCGTCGCGGCGACCTTGAACTCGTAGGTGTGACCGTTGGTCAGCGGCTCCAGGGTCGCGGTCGGCGAGCCGAACGGCACGTCCAGCTTGCGGAAGTTCTCCCCGAGGGAAGCATCGCGGTAGTAGACCCAGTAGAGGACGTCGGGTGTGCTGCTGGCCGTCCACGAGATCACGACGCGACCGTTGCCGGGCGAGGCGGTGAGGCCCGACGGCGGCTGCGGCAGCCCGCCGAGCGACTTGGCCGACACCGTGTTCGACGCGGCTCCGAGCCCGCCCGCGTTCTCCGCGCGGACGTAGAACTCGTAGACGTGCGCGTTCTGCAGCTGCTCCCACGACAGGCCGGTCTTGTCGGTCGGGAACGCGGCCCGCGTGAACCCGGTCTCGCCCGCCGTCACGTCCCGCCGGTACACCCAGTAGAAGAGGTTCGGCCCGGCGGAGTCCCAGACCAGGTCGACACTTCCGTCACCGGCGGCGCTGCCCCGCAGGTTGCCCGGCGCCGCCGGCACGGCGAACTGCGCGGTCGCGCGCACCACGTCCGACGCGGGCCCGTCACCCGCGAGGTCGGTCGCGGCGATCTTGAACTCGTAGACGTGCCCGTGGGTCAGCCCGCCCGCGGTGAACGAGGCGTCGGAGGCGGGGAACGGCAGCTTGGTGAACTGCTGCCCGGCGGTCACGTCGCGTTGGTAGATCCAGTAGTAGACGCTCGGCTGAGCGTTCCACGACAGCTTGATCTCACCGGATGCCTGTGGCGCAGAGGAAAGCCCGGTCACCTTGGCGGGCAACGGCGGCATCGGCTTCGCGGACACCGCGGCGCTCGCGGCGCCCTCGCCTCCGGCGGTGATCGCGGAGACCTTGAACTCGTAGGTGTGCCCGTTGGTGAGCAGCCCGGCGGTGAACGCGGTCCCGTCGGTGATCGGGTACTCGAGCTTCGTGAAGTTCGTGTCGCCTGCGGTCACGTCCCGCTGGTAGATCCAGTACCAGGCGCCGGAGGCGGGCGCTGTCCAGTTCAGCGCAACGGTTCCGTCGCCGGGCGTCGCGGTGAGGTTCGCCGGTGCGGCCGGTGCGTCGTAACGGGCGGTCGCCTGGACTTCGGCCGACAACGGCCCGTCGCCACCGGCGTTGATCGCGCTGACCTTGAACGCGTAGACGTGGTCTTTGAGAAGCAGGCCTGCGGTGAACGTCGTCCCGTCCGTGACGGGGTAGTCGAGCTTGGTGAACTCGGTCTCGCCCACGGTCACGTCCCGCTGGTAGATCCAGTACCAGTGGTTCTCGCCGGTGGAACTCCAGGTGAGCTTGACGGCGCCGTCGCCCTGAGCCGTCGCCGTGAGGTTCGCGGGCGCGGCGGGTTTGTCCCACCTGGCCGTCACGCTGACCGCGGCCGACTTGGCCGACTCCTGGCTGAACCTGTTGACCGAGCTGACCGCGAACTCGTACACGTGCCCGTTGGTCAGCAGCCCCGGCTGGGCCGAGGTGCCGTTGGTGACGGGATATTCGAGGCGCTGGAACGCCGCTCCCGCGGTGACGTCGCGCTGGTAGATCCAGTACCAGAGCCCGTCACCCGCGGAGCTCCAGCTCAGCTCGGCGCTGCCGTCGTTCTGCGCGACGGCGGTCAGGCCGGCCGGTACGGGTGGTGGCGCGGAGATCGCGGTGGCGCTCACGACGTTCGACGGCGGGCTCTCGCCACCACCGTTTCGCGCGATGACGCGGAACTCGTAGGCGTGGTTGTGCAGCAGGTTCGTGACGGTGTGGGTGGTGTTCGCCGGGCTGGGGAACCAGACGTCGGCGAAGTCGGTCTCACCGGCCGTCACATCGCGCTTCTGCACCGCGTACAGCACGTTGCTGCCCGGCACCGCGTCCCACGCGAGCGCGACGTCGACGTTGGTGCCGGGGGTCGCGCGCAGGTTCGTCGGCGCAGTCGGCGGGATGACGTGCGCGGTGGCGGAAACCGTTGCGGAGAAAGCACCTTCGCCGACCGCGTCGACCGCGGAGACCTTGAACTCGTAGGTGTGCCCGTCCTTGAGCCCGCCGAGTTGCTGCGACTTGGTCGTGACGCTGTTGGGGCCGTGCGAGAAGTGCGTCTGGCCGGCGGTCACATCCCTTTGGTAGAGCCAGAAGCTGAGTCCGTCCGGTGCGTTCCAGGTGACCGTGCCGCCGCCGTCGGTACCGAGCGCCAGGCTGACGTTCGCCGGCGCCGCGGGCACACCGGCTCCGGGGCTCGGGCGCGGCCAGGTGATGTCGACGAACCTCGGCCGGTAGATCCGGGCGTCGGCGTAGTTGTCGTCGTTCTGCAGGCTGTTGAGGTTGTACGACATGAGCAACGTGCCGGCAGCCGCCTGCTCCTGGTGCAGCTGCGCGTCGTAGGCGAACTGCCACGGGTTCTGCCCCGGCTCGGGCGCTTTGTGCAGGTAGACGGGCCCGGTGAACGGACCTGTGGGCGAGGAAGCCGTGTACGCGACGAACCACGGGCTGAAACCGACGTTGCCGTCGTGCGTGACGACGACGACCTGCCCGTCCTTGCGGATCACCGAGAACCCGGTGCCACCGCCGGAGAACAGCCGCTTCGACTGGGTCTCGTCGCTGCCCCACGCCGTGCCGTTCCAGAACTGCCACGCGGCACCGAGGTTGCCCGACGGCACCCGCGCGACGTGCGCGAACTTGAAGCCGTCGGCGTCCTCGGTGCCGTAGACGTAGTCGTAACCGCTGTCGGAGAGGATCGCCGAACCCCAGCCGATCTTGTTCTGCAGCGACAGGTCGGTGACGCTCGCGACCGTCAGCGCGGGCAGGCTGAAGGTGACGAGAGTCGTGCCGACCCGCTGGAAGTCGAGCGGCCCCGAACCGGCGCTCTTGTACCGCCCGTACAACGCCTTGACCGCGTTGCCCTCCACCTTCGCGGCCCCGATCCAGTGGAACTCGTCGGGATTGGCGCCGGTCACCAGCGTGGCCGGGTTCTGCGAGGTGCCGCCGTGCAGGGTCTGCACGAGCTGGCCGCCCTGCTGCACCACCACCGAGTTGCGGATGAACGGCGCCGTCTTCGGACGGCTGAAGTCGGCGTTGACGGTGCCGAGGAACGTGTCCGAGAAGAACCACGCCGTCCGGCCGTCCGGCAGCGGCACCGAAACCGTGCTGTCCCCACCGGTCCAGTGCCCGCCCTGGTTTCCGTAGGCGGTGAACATCGCGTTCAGGTCGGCTGACGGCGGCGCCGCGTACGAGGCCGGCGGGACGACCAGCGCCCCGAGCACCATCAACAAGGACAGCAGGAACCGACGTCTCATCACGTACCCCCAGTAGTACGTCGCAGCGACGAAGCTGAGGGACTGTACACATGAGACGAGTTCGGGCGACAGCGCCCGAACGGTCTAGCAGGCCTCGTGGATCACACGATCAACCCCTTGGGCTTGCGGCGCACGTGCAGCCGGTAGCCCACCGGGAAGCTCAGGCCGTCGACGGACGCGATCGCCCGTTCGGCGACCTCGGCCGAGAACTCGATGCGCAGCACGGACTCCAGGTCCTCCCGCTTCTCGAAGCGCCACTGCGCGGTGACCCGCCGAAGCGAGAAACCGTTGTCCGCGAAGAACCTCTCGACCGCCACCGGGTCGTAGCGCGGTTCGTCGGCACGCAGCCACGGCCCGTACGGCTCGGCCAGGCCGTCCAGGTCCACGATCGCCAGCGCACCGCCCGGTCGCAGCACCCGGTCGGCCTCGCGCAGTCCCGGCTCGCAGCCCGGCCCGAAGAAGTAGGCGGTGCGGGCGTGCACGAGGTCAGCGCAGCCGTCGTCGAGCGGCAGCCGTTGCGCGGGCCCTGCGGCCACGCGGACGTTCGGCAACCCGGCGGTGCGGTGCTTGGCGCGCACGACGAGCGGCGGGTGCGGTTCGACGCCGACGACCGAGCGCGCGGACGAGGCGAACAGCGGCAGGTGGAAGCCGTCGCCGCACCCGACGTCCACGACGTCGCGACCGTCGAACGGGCATTCCTCGCTCAACGCCGACCAGATCGCGCCGTGGACGTCCTGCGCGCGGTTCTCCACCTCGTAGACGTCCGGCCAGTGCCAGATGTTCGGGCTCGGCACGACCTCCACCGGGCGCACCGCGTTCAGCGCCGCCCGCACGAATCCCCTCACGAAGACACTGTAGGGCCTCGATTTGCCGGTGACAGTTCGAATTCGTCCAATTACGGCGTAGCGTGGCCGCATCTCTTTCCTGCAGGAGGCGGCAGTGTCGATCGCGCCCAACACGCCCCAGCTCGCGCCGTTGCTCGGCGGAAGCCCGTGCTGGGTCGAGAGAACCGTCGACGACCTCAAGGCCGCCATCGAGTTCTACACCGGCCTGTTCGGCTGGCACTACGCCGACGACGCCGGCTACACCGTGGCGATGGTCGACGGCATCCCGGTCGCCGGACTGCCGCGGGGCGAGCCGGAACCGTGGCTGTTGTACCTGGTCACGCCGCACGCGCGGGCCACCGCGGAGAAGGCGTTCCACCTCGGCGGGTCCGTGCTGCGCAACCCCGAGGACGCCGCCGACCACACGCAGAGCACCGTGATCGCCGACCCGACCGGCGCCGTGGTCGGGTTCCGGCACGTGCCGCCGGACTGGCGGTTCGGCATGGGCGGACACGGCTCCTACGCGTGGGCCGAGCTCAACACCCGGGACGGCGCGGCGGCCGACGAGTTCTTCGGCGAGCTGTGCCACTACGACATCACGCAGATCGGCGACGGGCACCGGCTGGACTACGCGACCTGGTCCGTCGAGGGCACCGAGGTCATCGGCAGGCAGAAGATGGGGCGCGAGTTCCCGTACGGGGAGCGGTCGCACTGGATGGTGTACTTCAACGCCGCGCCCGAGATCGGCACCGACTCGGTGGCGTACCGGGTGCTGGAGCTGGGCGGACGGGTGACCGTCGAGCCCTACGACACCCCGTACGGGCGCATCACCGTCGTCGAGGACCACGCGGGCATGGCGTTCTCGGTGATCGACCAGTCCCGCGTGATCGAGGCCGAGCCGCGCATCGAGGCGGATGACCCGTACGACGACTAGTGGACGAAGAGGTGCAGCAGCAGCCAGGAGGCGACGGCCGACGGCAGCAGCGAGTCCATCCGGTCCATCAGGCCGCCGTGGCCGGGCAGCAGCGTGCCCATGTCCTTGATCTTCAGATCGCGCTTGATCAGCGACTCGACCAGGTCGCCCGCCGTGGCCGTGACGACGAGAGCGGCGCCGAACAGCGCGCCGTGCCACCACTGGCCGTCGAGCAGCGTCGTCACCGTGATCGCGCCACCGACCACGCCCGCGACCAGTGACCCGGCGAAGCCCTCCCAGGACTTCTTCGGGCTGATCGACGGCGCCATCGGGTGCTTGCCCAGGAAGACACCGGCCGCGTAGCCGCCCACGTCGGACAGCACGACACCGATGAGGAACGCGAACACGCGGCCCTTGCCGTCCTCCGGTACGACGAGCATGGCCGCGAACGACGCGAACAACGGCACGTACGCGACGGTGAAGACGGACGCGCTGAGATCGCGCAGATAGCCGTCCGAACCGCCGCGGAACCGCCAGATCATGCACGCCAGGACGGTGACCACGAACGCGGTCATCATGCCGGCGCGTTCCAGCGGCCAGGAGAGCCAGATCATCGCCTGGCCGCCGATGAGCGCGGGCCACAACGCGACGTTGATGCCACCCTTGCGGAACGCGTTCGACAGCTCCCACGTCGACACCGCCGCGGCGGCCGCGACGATGCCGATGAAGGTCTGCCGCACCGTCAGCAACGACACGATGATCACGGCACCGAGCCCGACGCCGACCAGGATCGCCGCTCGCAGGTCACGTCCCGCGCGCGACGGCTTCGACGCGGGCACGTCCGCGGGACTGCCTGCCACCTGTGCTCCCATCACGACCTCCGCCCGGCCAGAGCTACTACGCGCCTGCGCCGACTCGGCCGGGCGAAACCAACAGGAACATCAGACTTCGAGAAGCTCGGCTTCCTTGTGCTTCACGAGCTCGTCGACCTGCGCGGTGTACTTGTGGGTCAGAGCGTCGAGCTCCTTCTCACCACGCGCGCCGTCGTCCTCACCGATCTCGCCGTCCTTGACGAGCTTGTCGATCTCTTCCTTCGCCTTGCGGCGGACACCGCGGACGGAGACGCGGGCGTCCTCGCCCTTCTGCTTCGCGACCTTGACCATGTCCCGGCGGCGCTCCTCGGAGAGCTGCGGGATGACCACGCGGATCACGGTGCCGTCGTTGCCGGGGTTGACGCCCAGGTCGGAGTCCCGGATGGCCTTCTCGATCGCGTTCAGCTGGCTCGCGTCGTACGGCTTCACGACCGCCATGCGGGCCTCGGGAACCGTGATGCTCGCCATCTGGTTCAACGGCGTCGGCGACCCGTAGTAGTCGACGTGGATGCGGTTGAACATCGAGGGAGTCGCACGACCGGTCCGAACGGAGGCGAGGTTCTCCTTCGCCACCGAGACCGCCTTTTCCATTTTCTCCTCGGCGTCGAGGAGGGTCTCGTCGATCACGACTGCTCCTTGCTCTGCGTGTGCTTCTTCCCGGTTCCTGATCAGATCCCAGCAGGCCTAGAACGCCGGGCGGCCACCGGGGGTGCTGACCAGGGTGCCGATCTTCTCACCACGCACCGCGCGCGCGATGTTCCCCTCGGTGAGGAGGTTGAAGACGAGGATCGGCATGTTGTTGTCCATGCAGAGGCTGAAGGCCGTGGCATCGGCGACGTTGAGGCCGCGCTCCAGCACTTCGCGGTGGGTGATGTTGTCGAACATCAACGCGTCGGGGTCGATCTTGGGGTCGGCGGTGTAGACGCCGTCGACGGCCTTGGCCATCAGGACGATCTCGCAGCCGATCTCCAGCGCGCGCTGGGCCGCGGTCGTGTCCGTGGAGAAGTACGGCAGACCCGCGCCGCCACCGAAGATCACGACGCGTCCCTTGTCCAGGTGGCGCATCGCGCGGCGGGGGATGTAGGACTCGGCGACCTGCGTCATCTGGATGGAGGTCTGCACGCGGGTGTCGATGCCGTGCTCGCGCTCCAGGAAGTCCTGCAGCGCCAGGCAGTTCATGACCGTGCCGAGCATGCCCATGTAGTCGGCGCGCGACCGGTCCATGCCGCGTTGCTGGAGCTCGGCCCCGCGGAAGAAGTTGCCACCACCGATCACGACGGCGACCTGAACGCCGGACCCGACGACGGCCGCGATCTGCCGGGCGACCGTCTGGACGACGTCGGGATCAACGCCGACGCCACCGCCGCCGAACATCTCGCCACCGAGCTTGAGCATCACCCGGTTGTAGCCGTGGCTACCTTCTTCGCTCACAGGTCCTCTCCTTGCGCCGTCGGAAGTGTGGCCCTTGGGGCAGCGACTTGGTT
This sequence comes from Lentzea sp. NPDC004782, assembly GCF_040609115.1. Lineage (NCBI taxonomy): Bacteria > Bacillati > Actinomycetota > Actinomycetes > Pseudonocardiales > Pseudonocardiaceae > Lentzea > Lentzea sp. NPDC004782. The sequence continues at coordinate 126,837 of NZ_JBEXJN010000023.1, read as the reverse complement.
CGCGCCATCCGCGAACACACGCCGGTAGAGCTTCGGACACGCCAAGGGCGGGGTCGCTGGTGTACCGCAACCCCGCCCTCATGCGAATCAGCTCTGGCCGACCTCGAACCGAGCGAAACGGGTCACCGTCACGCCGGCCTCGTCCAGGAGAGCCTTGACCGTCTTCTTGCTGTCGGTCACGGAAGCCTGCTCGAGGAGCACGACGTCCTTGAAGAAGCCGTTGACGCGACCCTCGACGATCTTGGGCAGCGCGCCTTCCGGCTTGCCCTCCTCGCGAGCGGTCTCCTCGGCGATGCGGCGCTCGTTGGCCACGAGCTCCTCGGGAACCTCGTCACGGGTGACGAACTTCGGGCGCATCGCGGCGATCTGCATCGCGGCACCCTTGGCGGCCTCGGCGTCGCCACCGGTGTACTCGACCAGCACGCCGACGGCCGGCGGCAGGTCAGCGGCACGCTTGTGCAGGTAGGTGGAGACGGTGCCGTCGAAGTTGACGGCCTTGGCCAGCTCGAGCTTCTCGCCGATCTTGGCGGAGAACTCCTGGACCAGCGCGTCGACCGACTTGCCGTCGACCTCGACGGCCTTGAGGGCCTCGACGTCGGCGACCGCGTTGGCCTTGGCGATCGCGACGATCTCGTCGGCGAGGGCGATGAAGTCGGCGTTCTTGGCCACGAAGTCGGTCTCGCAGCGCAGCTCGACCATCGCGCCGTCCTTGACGGCGACGAGGCCGTTGGACGTGGTGCGCTCGGCGCGCTTGCCGACGTCCTTGGCGCCCTTGATGCGCAGGATCTCGACGGCCTTCTCGAAGTCGCCGTCAGCCTCGTCCAGCGCCTTCTTGCAGTCCATCATGCCGGCGGCGGTCAGCTCGCGGAGCTTCTTGACGTCCGCGGTGGTGTAGTTCGCCATCGTTTTCCTTCTGCGATGTACGCGCTTGTGTCACGCGGCGCCCGAGGTGGTCGGGCGCCGCGTGGGGGAAATCAGGACTGGACGGGCTGCTCGGCCGGGGCCTCGGCCGAGTTGGTGAGGAGCTCCTGCTCCCACTCCGCCAGCGGCTCGTCGCTCGCGACCTCGGGCTTGTCCTGACCGTCCGCGGCGTCGCGGCGGGCACCGGAGCGGGCCATGAGACCGGCGGCGGCGGCCTCGGCGACGACCTTGGTCAGCAGGGCGGCCGACCGGATGGCGTCGTCGTTGCCCGGGATCGGGTAGTCGACCTCGTCCGGGTCGCAGTTGGTGTCGAGCACCGCGACGATCGGGATGTTCAGCTTGCGAGCCTCACCGACCGCGATGTGCTCCTTCTTGGTGTCCACGATCCACACGGCGCTGGGCACCTTGGACATGTCGCGGATACCGCCGAGCGTGCGCTCCAGCTTGTCCTTCTCGCGGTTCATCATCAGGATTTCCTTCTTGGTGAAACCCTGGAAGCCGCCGGTCTGCTCCATCGACTCCAGCTCCTTGAGCCGCTGAAGCCTCTTGTGGACCGTCGAGAAGTTGGTGAGCATGCCGCCCAGCCAGCGCTGGTTCACGTAGGGCATGCCGACGCGGAGCGCCTCGTTGGCGATGGCCTCCTGCGCCTGCTTCTTGGTGCCGATGAACAGGATCGACCCGCCGTGCGCGACCGTCTCCTTGACGAACTCGAAAGCCCGGTCGATGTAGGTCAGCGTCTGCTGCAGGTCGATGATGTAGATGCCGTTGCGCTCGGTGAGGATGTAGCGCTTCATCTTCGGGTTCCAGCGCCGGGTCTGGTGCCCGAAGTGCACGCCGCTGTCGAGCAGCTGCTTCATGGTTACGACGGCCATGGCCGGTTCGCACCTCGTCTGTCGGACGCGTTCGGTCTCGCCTCGCGCGTCGGTTCGGTTGACGCTCCGAGCCGGGTGGCTCGGAGCCCTGGTGCCAATGCCGCCGCCCGCACCCGCGGTGAGGTTCCTCCACCGTCAGGACCGTCGGACGTCGTGACTCGATCCGGCTGGGATCAGCTGGTCAGAATCTGCGTTGGCACGCGAAGTCGTCCCGCGCACAGACGGGACGCGCCCAACAGTCTACGCCCCACCCCCGACAAACTTCGAATCGCCCCCTGCCCCCACCGGCGAGTTGTCCACAACCGGCGAGTTGTCCACAGCTTCCCGATACCCGCTGGTCCACGAGGTCCCCACCCCCGACCGTTGACCCATGCCCCTCCTCCCCGCCGCACTGGTGCTCACGACCCTCCTGGCCCCGTCCCCAGCCCGCTTCTCCTGGCCGCTGCCACCCCCGCACCCGGTGGTACGCGCTTTCCAGTCCCCCACCACGCCGTTCGGGCCAGGCCACCGCGGCGCCGACCTCTCCGCCCCCGCGGGCACGGCCGTCCTGGCCGCCGGCGACGGCGTGGTGGTCTACGCGGGAGCGGTCGCGGCCAGAACTTTGGTCTCCGTGCAACACCGCGGCGGCCTCCGAACGACCTACGAGCCGGTCACGCCGACCGTCACAGCAGGCGACCAGGTGCGGCGAGGCGATGTCGTCGGACACCTGCAAGAGGGCCACTGCGCCTCCCCCTGCCTGCACTGGGGCGTCCGCCGAGGCGACGAATACCTGGACCCGCTGCGCCTCGTGACGTGGGGCCGCGTCCGCCTGCTGCCGCTGACCCCCGCAGCGCCCTCACGAGGCAGCTAGCCCCTCACGCCGCGCGGCCTCCGTCCGTCCCGCGCGGCGATCCGATCGGGTGCCTCCCGCCGCTTACCCCGGCGGCCGAGCGCGGCGCGTCCCCGTTGCGCACCGCAGCCACCCGACAGGTGCCGGGAGGCGGCACCCCGGCGGCCCTCCCGCCCGCCTCCCGGCCCACCTGCCGCCCGACCCCAACGCGACCAGCCACGACAGCCCTGCCGCCACGCACTCCTCCAGCACGCCCGCACGGCGACCAGACCAGGCACCCCGCACCGCTCCCGGCGGCTGACGACACCACACCCCGACCGCGGCGACCCGCCCTGTCGCCATGTGCGCTCACTGCACGCCACGGGTGCCGCGAGGTGGCTGCCGTCCGCACGTACACGGCGTGCTTGGAGCTACTCCAAGAGCCACCCGTTCGAGTGAATTAGCCCTGGCAAGGGGCGGAAAGAGGGTTGAAGTCATGTTTGTGCGGCTCGCACGGCACCTGAACGCGCCCGCGCGCGGTGATCCCGACTCGTTGCGGCGGCATGACAGCGCGGTCGTCCGGGAGCCCGGCGCGTGCCGGGTCGCGGGTGCGGGAGGAGGTGCGGTCAGGCCTCGGACTGCTCGTTGAGCTTGGTGCGCAGGCGCAGGACCGCACGGGTGTGCAGCTGGCAGACCCTGGACTCGGTGACGCCGAGGACCTTGCCGATCTCGGCGAGCGTCAGGTTCTCGAAGTAGTACAGGGTCACGACCACTCGGTCGCGTTCGGCGAGCTGGGCGATCGCGTCGGCGAGCTGACGGCGGCTGTCCTGGTCGACGAGCGAGGCGACTGGGTCTTCGGCGGCGTCGTCGGGCAGCGACTCGGCAAGGGAGGAGCCGCCCTTGTTCGGGGCGATCAGCTCGTCCAGGGCCACGACGCTGGTGAGCTGGAGCTGGCCGTACAGCTCGCGCAGCTCGGCCAGGCCGATCTTGAGCTCTGCGGCGAGCTCGCGGTCGGTGGGCGTGCGCTGCAGCTTGGCGCCGAGGCGTTCCAGGGCGCGTTCGACGTCGCGGGCGCGGCTGCGGACCGAGCGCGGCACCCAGTCCTGCGAGCGGAGGTCGTCGAGGATCGCGCCGCGAATGCGCTGCATGGCGTAGGTCTCGAACTTGAGGCCGCGTTCCGGCTCGAACTTCTCGATCGCGTCGACCAGGCCGAAGATGCCCGACTGGATCAGGTCGGCCACGTCCACGTGGGCGGGCAGACCGGTGCCGACCCGGCCGGCGACGTACTTGACCAGCGGTGCGTAGTGCAGCACGAGGCGGTCGCGCTGGTTCTGGTCGCGTGACTCGCCGTAGCTGCGCCACAACGCCACGATGCCGGCCTCGACGTCGTCACCGGACCTCGCGTCCGCGCGCGTCACCGCAGTCGGAACGGCAGCGGGCGTGCCGTTGACGTGCGCGTCGGCACCGGGCTCCCCGGTGCTCGCCTCGGCGCGCGGCGCGCCGTTCTGACGGTGCCCGTTGCTCGCCTGCTTCGAAGCTGGTGCGGGCAGCACGGGTTCAGGGGGCACGGTCGCCGTACGCGATCCTCCCCCTGCGGCGTCAGGAACGGGGGTGGGTTCGGTCATGGATCGCCTTCAGCCGTTCGACAGTGACGTGTGTGTAAAGCTGAGTCGTTGCGAGCGTAGCGTGACCAAGCAGTTCTTGGACGGTGCGCAGGTCCGCTCCTCCTTCCAGCAAATGGGTCGCAGCGGAGTGGCGCAACCCGTGCGGCCCGATGTCCGGCGCATCCGGTACCACGGCGACGACGTCGTGCACCAGACTGCGAACGGCCCGCTGGTTCAGCCGGCCACCGCGGGCACCGAGAAACAGCGCCGGTGGGGAATCCGGTGCTACCAGGGCATTTCGCCCCTCGTCGACCCACCGCCGCAGCGCTCGCTCGGCCGGCACGCCGAACGGCGTGCTGCGCTCGCGTCCACCTTTGCCCAGAACCCGAATCACCCTTAGGGAGTAGTCCACGTCATCGAGATCAAGACCACAGAGTTCAGCCACGCGGACACCCGTGGCGTACAGCAACTCCACCACGGCCTGATCACGCAGCGCAACCGGATCGCCTTCGGAAGCGCCGGAGGATACGGCCGTCATCGCGTCCTTCGCCTGATCCGCGCGCAACACGGACGGCAACGTCCGGTGCGGCCGCGGAGCGGCAAGTCGCGGCCCCGGATCCGCGGCCAGATGGCCCGTGCGATGCGCCCAGGCGGTGAACGTCCGCGCAGCGGCAGCACGCCGGGCGAGCGTCGTGCGGCTGGCACCTGCCGCTCGTTGTGCGGCAAGCCATGACCGCAGGCTCGTCAGGTCGATGCGGCCGACGTCGGCTTTTTCCGGTTTATTCCCCGCGACATGGCCAATAAGCGCTACGGAATCGCCGATGTACGCGCGCACGGTGTGCGGCGACAGATCACGTTCCAAGGTCAGGTGCCGTTCGTACTGCCGCACAACGTCGGCGACGGACGCCGGCAGTTTTTCGCGCAGGCGAACCAGATCGACACGGCGTGTCCGACCATGCGGCGGCGGGGACATAGGCCAAGACGCTGCGCCAGTCGGGGCGATTGGTCAAGTATCGCCACACCCTCGCGCCATTTGAGAGCGCTCTCATGATCGCCAACACGATAACGTTTCAACTCCCTGTGACGACCAGGGACTTGGTGGCACGCACAGATCACCTTTCGGAGTAGCGATGGTACCCAGCACCACCGTCCGAACAGCCGACGAGCTCGCCCGCCGGGTCGTGCGGAAGATCGCTCCCGAGGAGCTGCCTTCCTTCGACATCGTCGCCGCGCCCTACCTGGAGAGCCCCGAGCGGGCCGAACGCAGGCTGCGCCAGGCCCACGACGACCCACTGGGCTTCGGCCTCGGCGACATCGTCGCCATGGCGACGCCCGTGATCGCCCTCGTGTCCGGCAGCGTGGTCACCGCGGTGTCCGACAGCGTCGGCAAAGCCGTGCGCGACGGCACCACCAACGCCGTGCGCAAGGCGTGGCGCAAGGTCCGCGGCAAGCCCCAGAAACCGCTGGAACTGCCGCCCACGCCGCTCACCGCCTCCCAGCTGGCCGAGGTGCGCCAGATCGCCCTCCAGCGCGCCCTCTCACTCGGCATGGAGCGGCAGAAGGCCGAGGCGCTCGCCGACGCCGTCATCGCCGCGCTCGTGCTGCGCGACAACGACCAGGACACGGGACGCGAGTCCGGGGACGCCTCCAGATGACGGAAGCGAAGCCGCAGGTCAACCCGAGGGCCTTCCCGTCGGAAATGGTCCTCCTGCTGCTCCTCCTCACAGCAACCGTGCTGCTCAACGTCATCTTCGTCGCGATCTGGCTGTCCGGCATCGAGCACGGCGGTGCCGGCACCTTCCTGCAAAAACTGCAGACGCTGCTGACGCCTGGCATCGCGGTCTACGGCGTCTACACGGCGATCCGCATCCGCCGCTCCGCCCCGCTCAGCGCCACGGGTCTCGACGAAGCCAACAACGCCGTCAACGACCTCATTCTCCAGGTAAGCCCTCCGCGACGCGTGGACATCCGCCTCGGCAAGCACCTGGGCAGCCGCGCCTACGTCACCGGCGCGCCGCGCAAGCCGATCATCGTGCTCGGCCCGGAACTCCTGGCGCTGCACTCGATGCCAGGCGAACGCAAAGCCGTGTTCGACGCCGTGGTGCGTCACGAGCTCGCACACGTGCACGCAGGTGACCTGTGGTGGTACCAGCTGGCCACCGTGCTGCGGTTCGCGAACCTCTTCACGGGCTTCTTCGCCCTGCTGGCGCTGTGGTTCGACGTTCTGCTGAACCGCGGCAGCATCGCCTCCTTCCTGCTGAGCACGTTCCGCGTTGCCGCACTGACCCTGTTGACCGAGTTGATCGCCCGTGCTTTCCTGCGCGCCCGCGAACACTCCGCCGACCTGCACGCCGCTCAGTACGGCGTGGAAGGTCTCCTGACCGCGGTCCGCACACGCGTGACCGCGCAGACGCGTTCCGTCGTTCGCACCTGGCTGCGCCGCCACCCCGGTGCCGACGAACGCTCCCAGGCCCTGACGAACCCGATGCGTCTGCTGGCCTCGCCAGTCGGCCAGGCCTTCCTCGGCGCCACAGCAGCCGGCGCCGCGTTCGTCACGTTGCAGGACCTCCTTCTCCGCGGCAGCACCGAGAACAAGTCGACCCCGGTGATCACCGGAGTGGTGATCGGCATCCCACTGACCCTGTTCGCCGCGTTCGCTCTCTGGCGCGGCGCCTGGCAGGAGGACCGCAACCGCTTGCGCCCGTTCCTGACCGCAGCCGCGCTGTTGTCGGGTCTGGTGATCGGCAGCCACCTGGCGCTCTACACACGGGTCTCCGGCCTGGCTCCGGTCGGCATTCCGATCGCTCCGTCCGTCCTCCTTCCGTTGGTGGTCGGTGTTCTCGGCCTGTGCTGGTGGCTCGACGTCCTCGGCACGTCCTGGCGTCAATCCGACCCGGGCGCCGCTCGGGTACCTGCGTTCCTCAAGTTCGCCATCCCGTCGGCCTGCCTGGTCGGCGGTTGGTTGTTCTCGGTCCTGTGGACGTGGTCGGCCCGTCTGCGCGGCGTCTACCTCGCCTGCCCGACCGAGCAAGGCAAGGCAGTGCCGATCTGCCAGTCCTCCGCGCCCCAGACCGACATCGCCCTCAAGGTGGCCAGGGACTTCGGCTTCACCTTCTGGTCGATCCTGACGGTCCTGGTGGTCGCGGCCACCGTCGTGGTCCCGCACCACCTCCGCGCCCGAACGCTCCGGCCGGTGGCGTTCGCCGCAGTGGCGGTGCTGGTGACGCTGGCCGCGTTGTGGACGACCCGTTCGGCCACGCCGCTGGACCGCGCACGCGCCGAGTTCCGCGTGGTCCTGGACACCTCCTCTCCTGAAGCACTGGGCACCGCCGCACGCGAGCGCCAGAGCACGAACAGTTCTGTGCAGGCCGAGGCGTTGTCCGCGCTCAGCTGCGCGGAGCCAGACCCGTTGCGCGGTAAGGCGGACCCGGATCTGCCTCTGGTGACCTGCGCCGCCGACGCGACCGAGAAGTTCGTGCTGGCACCGACTTCCCTGTCCACGGTGGACATCGAGGACGCCGAAGCCGAACAGACTCCGTCGGGTTACGCCGTCCGCCTGCGGTTCACCGCCGAGGGCCGGCAGCACTGGGAAGAGCTCACACGCGCGAACGTCGGCAAGCGCATCGCCTTCCTCGTCAACGACGAGCTGCTTTCCGCTCCCGAGATCTCCCAGCCGCTGACCGGCGACTCGGTCGAGCTGCCGGGCCCGTTCACGAGCCTCGACCAGGCCAGGAAGTTCGCGGACGCCATCCGCGGCAGCTGATCACCGCACCTCCAGCTTCTGCCAGCCGCCATCGGCCCGCAGGGCCAACCCGGCGAGCTCCAACTCGGGCAACAGGGCCCGAACCCGCTCCAACGGCACCCCGGACTCGACCGACACGACCTCGTCACTGACGCCGCACCGCTTGCCCATGGCCTCGTACACGCGCATGGCCTCGCCTTGCGGTGCTCCGAGCTCGCTTTCCTTCTCCGCGGGCTCGGTGGCGAGGTCGTCGCCGAACCGCCCCACCGACTCCACGATCTCGGCCACCGAACTGACCGACACCGCCTGCCCGTCCCGCAACAACTCGTGACACCCGACCGAACTCGCCGACGTGACGGGCCCGGGCACCGCCATCAACGGCCGCCCCAACGCCAACGTGATCGCAGCCGTGTTCTTGGCCCCGCTGCGCCGCCCGGCCTCCACGACGACCGTGCCGCCGCCCAACGCCGCAATGAGCCGGTTGCGCGTGAGAAACCGATGCCGCGCAGGCGTGACCCCAGGCGGGTACTCGCTCACGATCAACCCTTCGCGCGCGATCTTCCCGAGCAGTCCCTGATGCCCAGCGGGATAAGCGACGTCCACCCCGCACGCCAGCACCGCGACCGTCAGTCCGCCGCCCCCGAGCGCACCTCGGTGAGCCGCGCCGTCGATCCCGTACGCGGCACCGGACACCACGGTCACGTCTGCCCCCGCGAGCCCGTACGCGAACTCCGCGGCCACGTGCTCGCCATACCCGCTGGCGGCCCGCGATCCCACGATCGCCACGGCCTTGTCCGTCACCTCCGCGAGGTCGTGCGGCCCACGCACCCACAACGCCAAGGGCTCGCCGCCGCACCGCTGCGCCGCCACACCACCAAGCGCCACGAACGGCCACCGCGGCCACTCGTCGTCTTCCGGCACGAGGAGCCGACCGCCCTTCTTGGCGACGAGCTCGAGGTCTTCGTGTGCGCGTTCCTCGGCCCGGCGGGCCGAAGTCTGACTGGCGACGGACGGCGTCACCTCACCCGCGCGCACCAGCTCGGCGGCCTCCACGGGGCCCACCTGAGCGACGAGTGCTGCCAGCGCAGCCGGGTAGGGCTCCGCGACGCGGGACAGGTAGGCCCTCGCCAGGCGAACGGCATCGGTCGGTGGATTGGTCACCGGAACCACCACCACGGCAGCCAGCGGTGCCAGGGTGCGGGGCGCCAGGGGTTTGGCGGGCTGGCACCGGATGTTCGCCTGCGGACTGTGCAGGACAGTTGGAGGAGCGCAGGTGCGGCGGGGACGGCTGGGGCGAGGAGTGGAGTCATGGTCGGGCTCCTGTTCTGGACGGGGGGGTGAGCGGGTCGCCCGCTGGGGATGGGACGGACGACCCGCTCGGAACCGGACGCGAGCCGGTGCTCGAGGGCTCTGCGCCCGGCGGCTTTCGAGGCGGGGATGGAAACAGGGATGGGACGACGGGGTGGAGCGAGGACAGGGCGGGCGAGGACGAAGCTGGCGTTGGGGTTTGGAAGCTGGCGCCGAGTCAAGATCGGCGGAGTCGCAGCTGGGGCGGGGCGCAAGTCGGGACCGGAATCGGGGTCGAGGGTTGGGACTGAGAGTTGCCAGCCAAGGCGTGGCTGGGAACGGTTCGGCAACTGGGCGGAGCCGAAATGAGACCAGTCAGGGACCGCGGCGGGACCGAAGTCGGGGCCGGGCGCGAGTGGGTGTTCACGCTCGACTGGCTTGAGCGGGTAGCCGGCCTTCAGGCGCTGCGGAGCGGATGCGGTAGCCAGCTGGTTGGGGTGTGCGGGCGGCCCGCTCGGCTGGGGTGGGTCGCGGCGTCGGGGGTGTGGGCTCGCGACCGGCTGTTTGGTGGGTGGGCGAGCAGGTCAGGTTGAGCGGCGTTCTCGGAAGTTCAGGGCTGCGGCTACGTGGTCGGCGGTGGGGCGGTCGGCTTCGGCCAGGTCGGCGAGGGTCCAGGCGACTCGCAGGCAGCGGTCGGCCCCTCTGCCTGTCAGGGCGCCGCTGGCGAGGGCTCGGTCCAGCACGGCCGTGGTCTGGCGTGGCAGGGCGAACTCCCGGCGCAGGGCTGGGCCTGGGACCTGGGCGTTGGTCGGCCAGTTGTGGCCGTGGGCGGACCAGCGGGTGGCGGCTCGGGATCTGGCCTCCAGGACTCGGGCTTTGACGGTTGCGGTGGGTTCTGGCGGGACGGCGTCGGCGTTGGTCATGGCTGTGGTGGCTCGCATTTGGACTCGGAGGTCCACGCGGTCCAGGAGCGGGCCGGAGAGGCGAGCCTGGTAGCGGCGGCGGACCGTGCTGGTGCAGATGCAGTCGATTTCCTTCGGCGGGGCGCACGGGCAGGGGTTCGTGGCGAGGATCAGCTGGAAGCGGGCCGGGTAACGGGCTACGCCGTCGCGGCGCGGGATGCGGACCTCGCCGGATTCCAGGGCCGTGCGGAGGGTGTCGATGGACTTCTGGCCGAACTCGCAGGCCTCGTCCAGGAACAGCACGCCCTTGTGGGCCAGGGAGGCGGCGCCCGGCTTGGCCATGCCGCTACCGCCGCCTATCAGGGCCGCTATCGAAGTCGTGTGGTGGACGTCGACGAACGGTGGGCTGGAGACCAGCGGGGAGTCGGACGACAGCGTGCCCGCGACCGAGTGGACCGCGGTGACGGCCAGGGCGTCTTCTCGGGTCAGGGGCGGGAGCAGGCCCGGCAGGCGTTCGGCGAGCATCGTTTTGCCCGTGCCGGGTGGGCCCGTCAGGAGCAGGTGGTGGGCACCGGCTGCGGCCACCTCCAAGGCCCAGCGGGCTTCCGGCTGGCCCACCACGTCGGCCAGGTCGGGAACCTCCGGGGAAGGCGGAACGGACACCTCGGCGGGAGCCTGCAGCGTCACGTCTTCCGCGCGCAGCCACGAGAGGACTTCGGACAACGTCAGCGCGCCGTGGACTTCCACGCCGTCCACCAAGGCCGCCTCCGGCAGGGCGTCCACCGGGACGATCGCGCTGCGCAGCCCTGCCCGGCGGGCGGCCAGCAGGGACGGCAGGACGCCGCGGACCGGGCGCACCCGGCCGTCCAGCGCCAGTTCGCCCAGCAGGACCGTGGTGGCCAGGCGTTCGGTGGGGAGCGAGCCGGCGGCGGCCAGGGTGGCGCAGGCGATGGCCAGGTCGTAGCTGCTGCCGCCCTTGGGCAGGTTGGCCGGGGACAGGCCGAGCACGATGCGCTGCTTGGGCCACTCCTCCGCACTGTTGCGGACGGCGGCTTTGACGCGCTCCTTCGACTCGTGCAACGACGCGTCGGGAAGGCCCAGGAGATGGGTGCGGGGCTGGCCCACACCCACGTCGGCCTCGATCTCCACCGCGAGGCCGTCGACGCCGTAGAGGGCGACGGACCACGCCTGCGCCAAGCCCATGTCAGGCTCCCCGCAGGTGTTGCAGGTGCGGTTCGCCGCCTGGCGGCCAGGTGACCGAGATCAGATCGACCCGGACCTGACACCACCCCACGCCGTGAGCGGCGAGCCAGCGCAGGGCTGTGCGGCGCAGACGGGAGAGCTTGCCCGCGTCCACGGCCTCGTCCGGGCGGCCCCAGACGGGGCCGGACCGGGTTTTGACCTCGCAGACGACCAGGTGGTCGCCCTCCACCGCCACGACGTCGAGCTCACCGTCACGGCACGTCCAGTTGCGGGACAGGACCACGAGGCCCTGTCCCTCCAGGTACGTGCACGCCAGGTCCTCGCCCCGACGGCCCAGTTCCTGCTTCCTGGTCTCGACCGGTGCCTGTGCCACCACTGTCCTCGCCTCCCTGCGGGTCGTTGGGTACGACCTTGCAGGGTGGGGCGAGGTGGGCGACCGGGCTGAGGGGAATCTGTGGACAACTCGGCGCCTGTGGACAAGTCGGCCGTTGTCGATGTTGAAACGGCGGAATTGTCGGTGGGGTGTGCTATGTGGGGAACGGCCCGCTTTCCGGCAGACGCAGGTCCGGCTTGTCCAGTTCCTCCACGTTCACGTCCTTGAACGTGATGACACGAACGTTCTTGACGAACCGAGCGGGGCGGTACATGTCCCACACCCACGCGTCCGACATGCGCACCTCGAAGTACACCTCGCCGTCGGCGTTGCGCACCTGCACGTCCACCGAGTTGGCCAGGTAGAAACGCCGTTCGGTCTCCACGACGAACGAGAACTGGCTGACGATGTCGCGGTACTCCTTGTACAGCGACAACTCCATCTCGGTCTCGTACTTCTCGAGATCCTCTGCACTCATTACGCCTCCGCGCGGGTCATCTGCTCCGCGCCCTCCCTCGTCGCGAGCTCCCCGGAGTCAACCGGGGCTGCATCATTCTGGACCACGGCGGTCGCGGTCGTGCCGCGCGCCACCCTGTGCGGCGCGGCGAGACCGTGCTTCGCGGCCGCCGCTGCCACATTTACATACGACCAGCGATGCTCCGCACACGGGCCGTGCTCCATCAACGCCGCCGTGTGGTCCGGCGTGCAGTAGCCCTTGTGCTCGTTGAAGCCGTACTGGGGATAACGCTCGTGCAGATCGGCCATGATCCGGTCGCGCGTGACCTTGGCCAGCACGGATGCCGCCGCCACGCACGCCGCCGCCTGGTCGCCCTTGATCACCGCGACGCTCGGCGCGGGCATCCCGGGCACCTTGAAACCGTCCGTCAGCACGTACCCAGGATGCGTCGCCATCTGCGCAACGGCACGCCGCATGCCCTCCAGATTCATGACGTGAATGCCCAGCCAGTCGATCTCGGCGGGCGACACGACGATCACGGAGTGATCTACGGCACGCTTCAGCACCAGGTCGTACATCCGGTCGCGAGCCGAAGCCGTCATCAGCTTCGAGTCGTTCAGGCCCTCGAACCGCGACGCGTCACCCGGCCGCAGCACACACGCCGCGATCACCAACGGCCCGGCGCACGGCCCTCGTCCGGCCTCGTCCACACCGGCGACCGGCCCGAGCCCGCGTCGTTCCAGCGTGGCCTGCAACGCCCAGTTCCCCGAAGAACCCCGCACGACCGCACGGGGCGGCAACAGCATGGTCATCGGCGGAATCGGTCTCGCACTCGACGTCCGAGCAGCAGAAGCGGCCACGCGGCGACGATACCCAGACCCATCGGGACGCTCTCCTGCCATCCCGGTGCACCCATCGAGACCACCTGCGGGTTGTGGTCCGTCACCCCGCCCCACCGCGACGGTGGCAGCACGATCACACGCGCCTTGCCGATCACGTCGCCCACCGGCACGAGCCCGTTGAGCCCGCCCTGGCCCTGGCAGCGCGAGTCGCACGAGTGGTTGCGGTTGTCGCCGAGCACGAACAGCATCCCGTCCGGGATCTTGATCTCCTCGAACGACTCCTGCTCGGCCGGCGTGCCCTCGTCGAAGTGCTTGTACGGCTCGTCCAGCGGCTTGCCGTTCACCGTCACGCGGTTCTGCTCGTCGCAGCACTTCACGGTCTGGCCGCCGACGGCGATCACGCGCTTGACGAAGTCCTCCTCGTTCGCCGAGGGCAGACCGATCAGCGACCCGAGCCACGACAGCCCCTGCGAGACGGGGTTGCCCGGCTCGTTGGTGACGAAGTCGTTCTGCCAGGCGGGCGGCCCGCGGAACACGATCACGTCACCGGGCGACGGCTGGGTGAAGCGGTAGGTGACCTTGTCCACGAGCACGCGGTCGCCGTAGCAGTCGGCGCACCCGTGCAGAGTCGTCTCCATCGACTCCGACGGAATCATGTAGACCCGGCCGAGGAAGACCTGGATGCCGATCGCGAGGCCGAACGCGACCAGGATGAGGACCGGCAGTTCCTTCCAGAAGTTGCCCTTTTTCTTCTTCTTCGATGCTTTATCCGAAGCGTCCGAAGTCGGCTCGTCGCTGGACGGGGTCTGCTCTGGATCGACGTCAACCACGAGATCAGCCTAGGGGCTGCGGGTTGTGATCCGACACAACACTCCACCGATCTTTCGGGAAAACGATGTACCTGGCCTTCCCGATGACGTTCTCGATCGGGATCGTGCCCGCTACGCCCCCGCCGCCCTGTTTGCGGGAGTCCGTGGAGTTCATCCGGTTGTCCCCCATCACGAACAACCGCCCCTCCGGCACGAGCACAGGAGCGAACGGCTCGTGGTCCGCCGACGTGGTGCCCGGCTGCCAGTAGACGTACGGCTCGTCGAGCGGTTTGCCGTCCACGACGAGACGGTGCTGCTCGTCGCAGCACATCACCGTCTGGCCGGGCAACGCGATGACGCGCTTGACGAAGTCACGCTCGCTCGCGGGCGCTATGCCCAGCAACGAACCTATGTTCTGCACCGCGCGCGCCACCGGGTTCGTCGACGGCGTGGCACGGAAGTCGTTCGTGGTCCACGCCTCGGGGCCGCGGAACACGATCACCTCACCCGGTTCGACGTCGCCGAACCGGTAGGCGAGCTTGTCGACCAGCACCCGGTCGTTCTCGCAGCCGCCGCACCCGTGCAGCGTGCGCTCCATCGACGCCGAGGGGATCACGTAGACCCGCGCCACGAACGTCTGGATCAGCACCGTCAGCACGACGGCCGTCACGACGACGTAGAGGATTTGTCTCCAGACAGGAGTACGCCCCCGCTCCGGTTCGTCCGGTGCGGAGGCGTCGTCCGACTCTTCTGGGCTCGAAGCCACCGATCAGGAGACCGGCTTGGCCTCGCGCTTCTCCTTGATCTTCGCAGCCTTGCCGCGCAGGTCGCGCAGGTAGTACAGCTTGGCGCGACGCACGTCACCGCGGGTGACGACCTCGATCTCGGAGATGTTCGGCGAGTGCACCGGGAAGGTGCGCTCGACACCGACACCGAAGGAGACCTTGCGGACGGTGAAGGTCTCGCGGATGCCGCCGCCCTGGCGACGGATCACGACGCCCTGGAACACCTGGACGCGCTCGCGCGAGCCCTCGATGACGCGGACGTGGACCTTCAGCGTGTCACCCGCGCGGAAGCTCGGGATGTCGGAGCGCAGCGACTGGGCGTCAAGTGCGTCCAGGATGTTCATCGGTGGTCCTCACGTGTGTCTGTGAACTCCCCAGAGCATGTTCCATGGCTGTGCACGACATGATGGGGGTCGGCTTGGAGCGCACACCGGTATGACAACCGGCGGCGGCAACTGTTCCAGTGTGCCAGACCAGGCACTCCGGAATGAAATCGGGCTACTCCCCGCCCTCGCGCAGGCGTGCGAGCAGTGCCCGGTCGTGCTTGTCGAACGCATCCGGAGGCAACGCTTCCAGCAGGTCAGGACGCCTTTCGAAGGTCCGGGCGAGCGATTGGTCACGACGCCAGCGGTTGATCAGCTTGTGGTTGCCGGACCGCAGCACGTCCGGCACGGCGAGCTCACGCCACACCTCCGGCCGCGTGTAGCTCGGGCCTTCCAGCAGGCCGTCCTGGAACGAGTCCTCGGCGTGCGACTTCGGGTTGCCGAGCACGCCCGGCAGCAGCCGCGCGACCGCTTCCACGATCGCGAGCACCGCCACCTCGCCGCCGACCAGCACGTAGTCGCCGATGGACACCTCGTCGACGCGCACGCGCCGTGCGGCGTCATCGACCACACGCTGGTCAATGCCCTCGTAACGGCCGCACGCGAAGACGAGATGCGACTCGTTCGCGTACTCGTGCGCCAACGCCTGCGTGAACGGACGTCCAGCAGGCGTCGGCACGATGAGGCGGGTGGAGTCCGTGCACACGTCATCGAGCGCCTGGCCCCAGATGTCCGGCTTCATGACCATGCCGGGACCACCGCCGTACGGGCTGTCGTCCACGGCCTTGTGCACGTCCTGGGTCCAGTCGCGCAGGTCGTGAACGCCGACGCTGATCAGGCCCTTGTCGATCGCCTTCCCGAGCAACGCGGCGCGCAGCGGCGCCAGGTACTCGGGGAAGATCGTGACGACGTCAATCTGCATCGAGCAGGCCCTCTGGCGGGTCGACCACGACACGGCCGCCGCGAACGTCCACGGTGGGCACGATCTCGCGCACGAACGGCACCAGCGCCTCCCCGCGATCACGGATGATCACGAGCAGCTCACCGCCGGGGCCGTGGACGATCTCCTTGACCGTGCCGATCTTCGTGCCGTCGACGAGCTCGGCCGTGAGCCCTTCGAGCTCGTGGTCGTAGAACTCGTCGGGATCGTCGTTCGGCGGCAGGTCGTCGGTGCTGCCCAGCAGCAACGTGCCGCGCAACGCCTCCGCCACGTCGCGCGTGACGACTTCCTCGAAACGCACGAGCAGCCGCCCGGCATGAGGCCGGGCGGCTGACACGGTGAGGCTTCGAGACGTGCCGTCGCGCAGCTTGGCCTGCATCTTCGCCCCGATCGCGAAACGCATCTCGGGAGAGTCAGTGCGCACGTCAACGGCCAGTTCGCCGGTGATCCCGTGCGCCTTGGCCACACGGCCGACAACTACGTCCATTTGCCCTGAAAACTCGTTCTCAGCGGTCGGTGTCGACGACGTCGACCCGCACACCACGACCGCCGATGCCGGCCATCACGGTGCGCAGAGCCGTCGCGGTGCGACCGCCACGACCGATCACCTTGCCGAGGTCGTCCGGGTGGACGTGGACCTCGAGGGTGCGGCCGCGGCGGGTCGTGACGAGGTTCACCCGGACGTCGTCCGGGTGGTCGACGATGCCGCGAACGAGGTGTTCGAGGGCGTCAGCCAACAAGCTCACGCCTCGTCCTTGGTGGCCTCGTCAGCCTTGGGGGCCTCGTCGGCCTTCTTGGCCTTCTTCGCCTTGGGAGTGGTGGCCTCGGTCATCGGCTCCTCGTTCGCGGCGGCGAGCGCGGCGGCGAACAGGTCGGCCTTCGACGGCTTCGGCTCCTTGACCTTCAGCGTGCCCTCGGCACCCGGCAGGCCCTTGAACTTCTGCCAGTCACCGGTGATCTCCAGCAGACGCTGCACCGACTCGGTCGGCTGCGCGCCGACACCCAGCCAGTACTGCGCGCGCTCGGAGTCGACCGCGATGAACGACGGCTCTTCCTTCGGGTGGTACTTGCCGATCGTCTCGATCGCCTTGCCGTCGCGACGGGTGCGCGCGTCGGCGACCACGATGCGGTAGTACGGCTGACGGATCTTGCCGAGACGCTGAAGCTTGATCTTGACGGCCACGGGCCTGGTACTCCTCAGAACTCTGTGTTGGTGGTTCGCACAGCCGCGGCCCGGGCAGAGGGGGCCGACCGCGGCGGACAACCGGCAATTCTGCCAGATGGGAGCCGGTGGATCCGAATCGGGTCGCTACGCGAACGCCGCGACGGTTCCCAGCGCCTCTTTCACGGCTCGTGCGTGCTCGACCGCGCCTGGCGTGTCGCCGTGCACGCACAACGACTCCGCGCTCGTTTTGATGATCGTGCCGTCGACCGCGATGATCTCGCCGTTCTGCAGGCTCCGGGCGCGCTCGACGATCTGTGCGGTGCTCGTGAGCAGGGCGTTCGGTTCACTGCGCGGAACCAGCGTGCCCTGCGGGGTGTAGCCGCGGTCGGCGAACGCCTCCTGGACCGGTCTGAGGCCCCTTTCACTCGCCTTCTTGAGCAGCTGCGAGCCGGGCAGGCCGAGAATCGGCAGGTCCTTGAAGGCCTTCGTGCCGTTGACCACGGCTTCGGCCTGCTTCTCGTGGTGCACGGTCGCGTTGTAGAGAGCGCCGTGCGGCTTCACGTAGACGACCTCGGTGCCTGCTGCTCGTGCGCACGCGTCGAGCGCACCGATCTGATAGAGCACCTCGTCGGCGAGCTCGATCGGGTCGGCGTCGATGAACCGCCTGCCGAACCCCGCCAGGTCGCGGTAGGAGACCTGGGCACCGATCCGGACGCCGTTCTTGGCGGCCTCCTCGCACACCTTCCGCATCGTCGACGGATCACCGGCGTGGAAGCCGCACGCGACGTTCGCGCTGGTGATGATGCTCAGGAGCGCGTCGTCATCGCCGAGCTTCCAGATGCCGAAGCCCTCGCCGAGGTCGCTGTTCAGGTCCATCAGATGACACCGGCCGAGAGCAGGAGCAGGGACAGTCCGGGCAGGAAGTTGTTCATCACGTGCGCCACCATGCTCGCCCCGAGCCGGCGGGTGATCAGGCGGGCGACCCCGATGGGGATCGCGATCACGAGGAGCAGCCAGGTGCGCTGCGGTTCGAGGTGGCTCACCGCGAAGATCACGGTGGTCAGCACGAACGCGGCCCACCGGCTCCAGCCCTGCCGTTCGACCGCGCCCCAGAGCAGCCCGCGGAAGATGATCTCCTCGCAGATCGGCCCGATGAAGCTCATGTACACGAACATCGTGATGGCGGCGGCGAGCGGCAGGTTCGCGTGGCTGAAGAGCTCGCCGACCGCGCTCGTGGCGTTCTCCTTGCCGACGATTCTTGCCCACACGGTCGCGGCCGCGTAGGTGAAGACCAGGCCGACGACACCGATCTTGAGACCGATGACGATGTCCGCCTTGGTGATGCTGAGCCGCAGGTCGACGACGGGCCCGTTGCCGCGGACGTAGGTGATCCCGACGGCGAGCGCGGCCGCGAGCATGATCGGCACCAACGACCCGATCAGGACCAGCGCGGTCGAACTCTCCAGCGTCGCTCCGTAGCTGTTGCCCACCGCCGTGATGAACACGGCACTCAGGATGAAAACGGCTTCCACCAGCAGGAACGCGCCGAATCCCCAGCGCTGGCCGACCCGCTCGGGCTCCGGGTTGCGGCTGATGTCCCGCACGCTCTCGATGAAGCCGCGCTTGGGCTCCAGGGACTCCGGCTCACTCACGCTCTGCAATCTAGTCACGCCGCGGCTGCCTGCGGAGGAACAGCGGACTGCGACACCTTCATGATCAGGTCACCTCGCGATCGACGGCTTCTGAAGCACCGATGCACTGTCGGTGCCTCGCGATACGCTTGGAGTGGGGACCGCGATCCCCCTTGGGGGGACCTTGCCGCCCCCGAATCCGAGGTTACTGTGCGGCACCGACGGAAACCGGGCCAAGCATCTGGCCAAAAGATGGTCAGATCGGGTCCCTGCCGGATGTCCCTTCTCCTGGTGAACGGATCGGCGAACAAACGCTGCTACTAAACCTCAGCGAGCGGGGTCGTCGGAAGGGGCCAGCGCGACCTCAGCGGCGCAGAGCGGTCACCTGTCCCATGTGCGACAGCTTCTCGGGGTTGCGCACCGCGTAGAGCCCGCTGATCAACCCGTCGTCGATCCGCACCGCCAGCACCGTGTCCAGCTCGCCCTCGAACGTGAACACCAGCGCCGGGTAACCGTTGACCTGCGTCGGTTCCAGCGCCCAGCCGGCCACCCTGGTCAGGCCGCCGAGCAGCATGCGCGCCACCTTCGACGCGCCCACGACCGGGCGCGGCACGGCCTGTTTCACGCCGCCGCCGTCGCCGAGGAACACGACGTCCGGGGCGAGCAGGTCGAGCAACGCCTGCAGGTCGCCGGTTTCGGTGGCGCGCTGGAAGGCGGCGAGGGCCTCGCGGGACTCGGTCTGCGTCACGACCTCGCGCGGGCGGCGGGCGGCCACGTGGGAACGGGCGCGGTGGGCGATCTGGCGGACGGCCGCGGGGTTTTTGCCGACGGCAGCGGCGATTTCGTCGTAGTCGAGGTCGAAGACTTCGCGCAGGACGAACACCGCGCGTTCGGTCGGGGTGAGGGTTTCCAGGACGAGCATCATCGCCATCGAGACGCTGTCCGCGAGCTCCACGTCCTCGGCGACGTCGGGGGCGGTGAGCAGCGGCTCTGGGAGCCACGAGCCGACGTAGGACTCCTTGCGGCGGCCCAGGGTGCGCAGGCGGCCCAGGGACTGGCGGGTCACGATGCGGACCAGGTAGGCGCGGTGGTTCTCGACGTCCGCGTGGTCGACCCCGGACCACTTCAGCCACGTCTCCTGCAGCACGTCCTCCGCGTCGGCGGCGGAGCCGAGCATCTCGTAGGCGATCGTGAAGAGCAGGTTGCGGTGGCTGACGAACGTGTCGGTGGCGGCGTCCATGGTCACAAGACACCACTCGGCGGCGACTTGTGACAGTGGGGTGGATCACAGTCACAAAGCCCGGCAGTGCGGCATCTCGTGGTCGTTCGAGTCAAACCACGAGGGAGAACGCCATGCGCATCGACCTGTTCGCCACCCAGACCGGTTCCAAGCTCGCGAAGCGGTTCGCCGGGCTCAACACCGTGCTCCACCAGTCGCCGTTGCCGAAGACCGTCATCGAGCTGGTCAGCCTGCGGGCCAGCCAGCTCAACGGGTGCGGCTTCTGCCTCGACATGCACGTCAAGGAGGCCATCGCGGCCGGCGAGGATCCGATGCGGCTGCACCTGGTGGCCGGGTGGCGCGAGACCACCGTGTTCACCGAGGCCGAGCAGGCCGCGCTCGCGTTCGCCGAGGAGGGCACCCGGGGCGTCAGCGTCAGCGACGACACCTGGGAGAACCTGCGCAAGCACTTCGACGACGAGGAGACCGCCGCGCTGGTGTGCCTGATCGGGCTCATCAACGCGGCCAACCGGATGGCCGTGATCACGCACCAGAAGGGCGGCTCGTACCAGGTCGGCGCGATGGCCCACTTCGAGAGCTGAGCACCTGGTCAGAAGCTCTGCCCGGTACGCGCGCCTGACCGCTGCGTGCCAGGTGCTCGATGATGGGCTCCTTCATCCGCCTCAGGTGGATGAAGGAGCCCATCATCGACGGCGAACGCGCGCAGGACTTGCGGTCGAATGCTCAGTGGATCCGGCCCCTGAGCATGATCATGCGCGGCGACCGCAGGACGTCGAGGTTCAGGCGGGGGTCCTCGTCGTAGACCACGATGTCCGCGGCCGCGCCTTCCACCAGCGACGGGAAGCCGAGCCACGAGCGGGCGTGCCACGACGCGGCACCGATGGCGTCGGCCGCGCTCATGCCCACGCGGTGCAGGGAGACGATCTCGTCGACGATGCGGCCGTGCTTGATGCCGCCGCCCGCGTCCGTGCCCGCGTAGACCGGCACGCCCGCCTCGATCGCCGACGCCACGGTGGTCGAGACGCGGGCGTGCAGGTCGCGCATGTGGCTGGCGTACACGGGGTACTTGCCGGCCCTGTCCGCGATGCCGGGGAACGTCTCGATGTTGATCAACGTCGGGACCAGCGCCGTACCCCGTTCGGCCATCAGGGCGATCGTGTCGCCGGTCAGGCCGGTGCCGTGCTCGATGCAGTCGATGCCCGCGTTGATCAGGCCGGGCAACGCGTCCTCGCCGAACACGTGGGCCGTCACGCGCGCACCCGCATCGTGGGCGACCTTGATCGCGGCGGCCAGCTCCTCGTCCGTCCACAGTGGAGCGAGATCGCCCGCGCCGCGGTCGATCCAGTCGCCGACGAGCTTCACCCAGCCGTCGCCGTACGCGGCCTGCTCGGCCACGGCCGACGCGAGGTCCGACTCGATCTCGACGCCGAGGTGCGGGAGGTAGCGCTTGGGCCGGGCGATGTGCCGGCCCGCGCGGATGATCCGCGGCAGGTCGAGACGTTCCTGCAACGGCGTGGTGTCGATCGGTGAACCGCAGTCGCGGATCAGCAACGCGCCCGCGTCGCGGTCGGTGATCGCCTGGTCGACGGCTTCCGGCAGCTCGACGGGGCCCTGCTCGCCCAGGCCGACGTGGCAGTGCGCGTCGACCAGGCCCGGTACCAGGAACCCGCCGTCGACGACCGTCGTGGCGCCCGGCACCGGCTGGGTGCGCACACGGCCGTTGACAACCCACAGGTCTCGCGGTTCGCCGTCCGGCAGGACGACGCCGCGCAGGTGCATGGTCACTTCTTCTTGTCGTCGCCGTCGAACTTGAACTTCGACGGGTCGAAGCCGGGCGGGAGCTCGTTCATGCCGCCGCCGAGGTTCGGCAGGCCACCACCGGGCGGCATGCCGGGCAGACCACCGGGCATGCCGCCGGGGAACATCCCCGGGAAGCCGCCCTTGATCTTCGGGGGCGTCGGGCCGCGTCCGCCCTTGCCCTTCTTCCCCTTCTTGCCCTTGCGGTTCTTGCTGCCGCCACCGCCGCCGAAGCCCATCCGGCCGGCCATCGACGCCATCATCTTGCGGGCCTCGAAGAAGCGGTTGACCAGGTCGTTGACGTCACTGACCTTGACGCCCGAACCGTTCGCGATGCGCAGCCGGCGGGAAGCGTTGATGATCTTGGGGTCGTCGCGCTCCGCCGGGGTCATGCCGCGGATGATCGCCTGGATGCGGTCGAGGTGCTTCTCGTCCAGCATCGCGAGCTGGTCCTTCATCTGACCTGCGCCGGGCAGCATGCCGAGCAGGTTCGCGATCGGGCCCATCTTGCGGATGGCGAGCATCTGCTCCAGGAAGTCCTCGAGCGTCAACTGGCCGGAGTGCAGCTTCTGCGCGGCCTTCTCGGCCTGCTGCTGGTCGAAGTGCTGCTCAGCCTGCTCGATCAGCGTGAGGACGTCACCCATGCCGAGGATGCGCGAGGCCATCCGGTCGGGGTGGAAGACGTCGAAGTCCTCGAGCTTCTCGCCGTTGGACGCGAAGAGGATCGGCTGGCCGGTGATCTCGCGGACCGACAGCGCGGCACCACCGCGGGCGTCGCCGTCGAGCTTGGTCAGCACCACGCCGGTGAAGCCGACGCCGTCGCGGAACGCCGTGGCCGTGTTGACCGCGTCCTGACCGACCATCGCGTCGACCACGAACAGGACCTCGTCCGGGTCGACCGCGGCCCGGATGTCGATGGCCTGCTTCATCATCTCCTCGTCGACGCCCAGCCGGCCGGCCGTGTCGACGAGCACGATGTCGTGCTGCTTCGCCTTGGCTTCCTCGACACCGCGGCGCGACACCGCGACCGGGTCGCCGACGCCGTTGCCGGGCTCGGGAGCGAACACGGGCACGCCCGCGCGCTCACCGACGACCTGGAGCTGCGTCACCGCGTTGGGGCGCTGCAGGTCGGCCGCGACGAGCAACGGCGTGTGCCCCTGCCCCTTCAGCCACTTGGCGAGCTTGCCGGCGAGCGTCGTCTTACCGGCACCCTGCAGACCCGCCAGCATGATCACCGACGGCGGGTTCTTCGCCAGGTTGAGCCGGCGCGTCTCGCCGCCGAGGACGTTGACGAGCTCCTCGTTGACGATCTTCACGACCTGCTGCGCCGGGTTCAGCGCCTGGTGGACCTCGGCGCCCTTGGCGCGTTCCTTCACCTTGGCGATGAAGCCGCGCACAACGGGCAGCGCGACGTCGGCCTCGAGCAGGGCGACCCTGATCTCGCGCGCGGTGGCGTCGATGTCGGCGTCGCTGAGCCGCCCCTTGCCGCGAAGGCCCTGGAGAACCGTGGTCAGCCGGTCGGAAAGCGTGGAGAACACGCCTCCCAGACTAGCCAACCGCGCCGTCAGCCGATCCCGTGGCTCGCCAGGGCCTCCAGCAGCACCGGCTCACGGCGTCCCACCGGAGCTGTCGAGATCTGCGCGAACCTCAGCCCGGCCTTGACCGCGGCACCGTCCGTGACGGGATCGTCGCCGACGTAGAGGCACTCGTCCGGTGCGACGTCGAGCCGCACGCAGGCCGCCTCGAACGCGCGGGCGGACGGCTTCGACACCCCGATCTCGAACGACAGCGCGAAGGCGTCCACCGACAGGGACTCGCGCGCGAAGACGCTCCGGATGTCCCACGAGATGTTGCTCAGCACCCCGACCTTCAACGGCCGCGCGGCCGACAGGGCCGCGGCCGTGTCGGAGTAGGGCAGCCAGAACGCCGGGCTGTGCAGGCGCTGGAACAGGTCGTCGGTCATCGTCAGCCCCGCCAGCCGGAACAGGGTCCAGTAGGCCGAGCGGTTCGCGAGCGGGGTCAGGTCGCGGGCGTCCCAGACCGCGCGCTCGGCTGCGTTCATGCGCGCCACGTAGGGAGCGGGCGCGCGCAGCACGGAGAGGTGCGGCGGGGAGAGCCAGCGGTAGGTGGGACGCCCGAACAGGGTGCCCGCGAAGTCGAAGAGGACGGCCTTGATCACGACACCATGATGCGCAGACCACCCGAGGTTCCCGCACGGGTGAGCAGCGTCACGCCGCCGAAGCCGAAGGGCACCCAGCCCGCCTCGAAGCGGGAACGCATCGAGGAACCCCGCCGGACGTGCCGTTCGAACGCGTGCACGCGGACCACCCGGCGGCGGGCTATCTGGCCGTCGAGGGCCTGAGCGGCCGAGGCGTCCAGCCACAGGAAGTGCCGCGGACGCCGCGCCAGCAGACCGGCGACCAGGAGCATGAACCGGGTGCCGGGACGGGTGGACGGTTCGTGCACGACCAGCAGGCCCGGGCTGAACAGCGCGGCCCAGAACACCCGCAGCCGATGGGTGAGATGCACGAACACCCGCCAGTACCTGTAGGGCAGCCGCACGCGCGGCTCCAGCCACAGGCGCACCTGGTCCGAGTCGAGCACGGTGACCGGCTCGTCCGCGTCCATGCGGCCCAGCAGGGTCGTCTTGCCCGCGCCGGGAATCCCGGCGAGGACCACGAGCGAGCGTGGCCGCACTCGGATGACAGCGGTCTGCGTGTTCAACACGGCGGTCATGTCCTAGAAGACGTGTTGACCTTCCCTCTCGTTCAGTTTGGTCCGATTTATGACTGAATGCACAACTCGGCGCCGGGGGAAGCAACCGACCGGAGCGGCCGGCGGTGCGATTGCACGGTGCCTCCCCCGACGCCGCGAACTTCTCACCACCGGCCTGCTCCGGCCGGGTCCACCCGTCCGGGAAGTGGTCCACCCCTCGAGGACGCTTTCCGGACACCCACAAGACTGCAGGGTTCCGAATCGCGGGAGGAGCGTGAGCACCCGGAGAGGTTGTGCGTAGTGCTACTCAACCGCTACCTGGCCGCCTCCAGCACGGCCCGTTCGATCCGCCGCCGGTCCAGTTCGGTCGCGGTGATGCTGAACGAGTCGACGACCGTGGCGCCCAACGTGGACACGCGCGCCCAGCGCACGTCGACACCGCACTGCTCCAACGCGCCGGCCACCCGGTGCAGCAGCCCGATGCGGTCGGCCGCGCGCAGCTCCAGCACCACGGCACCGGTCGCCTCGTCGTCGAACCACAGCACCTTCGCGGGCGGCGGGTCCTGCGGCGGGCCGCCGTAGTCGCGTTCCTTCGCGGCGAGCTTCTCGGCCAACGGCAGCGAGCCCTCGATCGCCCTGGCCAGCTGTTCGCGCAACAACGCCGCGTCGGGCAGCGAACCGAAGCGCGGTGACACGGTGAACGCGTCCACCGTCGCGCCACCGTGCGAGCGCAACGTCGCCGCGTGGACCTCCAGCGAGTTCAACGCGAGCACACCCGCGGCCCTGGACAACAGGCCCGGCAGGTCCGGCGCGAGCACCGTCACGATCGCCGCGTGGTCCTGCTTCTCCAGCAGCACCTCCGGTTTCCCGGACGCCGCGACGCGTTCCGCCATCGCCACGTGTGCCGGGTCGAGCGGTTCCGGTTTGGGCAACGCCTCCCCGGCCATCGCGGTCCGGCAGCGGGCGACCAGGTCGGCCAGCAGCGAGGCCTTCCAGTCCGTCCACACACCGGGTCCGGTCGCGAGGGAGTCCGCCTCGGCCAGCGCGTACAGCAGCTCCAGCAGGACCGCGTCGCCACCGAGCGTCTCCACCACCCGGTGCACGGTCGCGGGGTCCTCGACGTCACGCCGGGTCGCGGTGTGCGGCAACAGGAGGTGATGGCGCACCATCATGTGCAACGTCTCGACGTCCTGCGGCCACAACCCGATCCGCTCGCCGATCTGGGTCGCGAGCGCGGCGCCGACCTCGGAGTGGTCCTGCTGCCGGCCCTTGCCGATGTCGTGGACCAACGCGCCCAGCAGCAACAGGTCGGGCCGCGACACCGTGGTCGCGAGCCGGGCCGCGTGCGCGACCGTCTGCACGAGATGCCGGTCGACCGTCCACATGTGCGCGGCGTCGCGCGGCGGGAGGTCGCGCACGGCTCCCCACTCGGGGAACAGCCGGCCCCACAACCCCGTGCGGTCCAACGCTTCCACGACGTCCACGAGCCCGGTTCCGCTGCCCAGCAACGCGAGCAGCTCCTCGCGGGCCTCGCGCGGCCACGGCTGGCGCAGCTCCGGCGCCGAGTCCGCGAGCCGGGTCAGCGTGCCGGACGCGATCGGGTGCTTGCTGCGCGCCGCCGCCGTGGCCACCCGCAACAACAACGCGGGATCACGGCTGGGCATCGCGTCACGGGCCAGAGAAACCTCGGACCCGTGCAGCACAACGCCTTCGTCCAACGGCCGGCGCGGCGGCTGTCCCCGCAGGAACGCGCCGAGCCCGCGTTTCGGTGCCGCAGCACGTGCCGCGCGCATCGCCACGTCGAACGCGTAGACGACCGTCCGTGCGGCAGAGGAGAGCGCACGGGCCAAGGCGAACCGGTCGGTCAGCCCCAGCGCGGAGGCGACCTCGTCACCGTCCTGTGCCCGCAGCACGTCACGCGGCTTGCGCGCGGCACGGCGAAGTTCGGTGCGCACGTCCAGCAGCAGCTTGCGGGCCTCGTCGACGTCGGCGGAAGGTCTGTCCACGAGCTGCGCCAGCGACAGCGCGTCCAGGATCGTGAGGTCGCGCAGGCCGCCGCGGCCGTGCTTCAGGTCGGGTTCGACGCGGTGCGCGATCTCGCCGCTGCGCGCCCAGCGCTTCTGCGACGACTCGGAGATCTCGTCCAGGCGGTTGCGCACGTTGCCGCGCCACGCCTGCTTCGCGCCTTCCGCGAGCTTCTGGGTGACCTCCTGGTCGCCCGCGATGTGCCGGATGTCCAGCAGTCCCAACGCCGTCCGCAGGTCACCTGCGGCCACCCGGAGCGCCTCACCGACCGTGCGGACCGAGTGGTCGAGTCCGATGCCGGAGTTCCACAGCGGGTACCAGAGCTTCTCGGCGATCTCGTCGATGTTCTTGAGGCCGTTGTGCACCAGCACCAGATCGAGGTCGGAGTAGGGCACGAGCTCACGCCGCCCCAGCCCGCCGACCGCCACGAGCGCGATACCCGATCCGGATATCCCCGCTCCCCCCGCGTGTTTGGTCAACCAGAACTCGTGCAGGTCCACGAGTGCTTCGCGCAGAGGTTCGGCGGTCAAGCGACGACGACCTGGCGCGAGCAGCCGTTCGCGCGCTCGCACCAGGTCGTCAGCCGTGACGACGGCCGTTTCGTTGTTCTCCACGGACCGTCTCCTCAGTTTTTACAGCGCATCCGATCCACGTTCGCCGGTGCGGACCCGCACCACGGCGTCGACCGGAGTGACCCAGACCTTGCCGTCGCCGATCTTGCCGGTGCGGGCGGCCTCGACGACCGCTTCCAGCACCTTCTCGACGGCGGTGTCGTCCACGACGACCTCGACCTTGATCTTGGGCACGAAGTCCACGGAGTACTCGGCACCGCGGTAGACCTCGGTGTGGCCCTTCTGGCGGCCGTAGCCCTGCACCTCGCTGACGGTCATGCCCAGCACCCCGAGCTGTTCCAGGGCGCCCTTCACGTCGTCGAGCGTGAACGGCTTGATGATCGCGGTGACCAGCTTCATGACTTGTTGCTCCCCTCGAGAACCGCGGTCGCACCCGCGGTCACACTGCCCTTGTTCGCACCGCGAGCGCTGGAGAACGCGCCGAACTCGTAGGCCGACTCGGCGTGCTCCGCCTCGTCGATGCCGGCGACCTCGGCCTCTTCGGAGGCGCGGAAGCCGACCGTCTTGTTCACCACGAACGCGATGATGAACGTGAGGACGAACGAGAACCCGAGCACCGCGAAGGCCGCGACCGCCTGCTTGCCGAGCTGGCTGAACCCGCCGCCGTAGAACAGACCGTCCGCACCGGCCGAGTTGACGCTGGTGGTGCCGAAGAAGCCGATCAGGAGCGTGCCGACGAGACCACCGACGAGGTGGACACCGACGACGTCCAGCGAGTCGTCGAAGCCGAAGCGGAACTTGAGGCCGACGGCGAGGCTGCACAGCGCACCGGCGATGACGCCGATCGCGATGGCACCGAGCGGGCTGACGAACGCACAGGCCGGGGTGATGGCGACGAGACCGGCGACGGCACCGGACGCGGCACCCAGGGTGGTGGGCTTGCCGTCGCGGAACTGCTCGACGAGCAGCCAGCCGAGGACGGCGGCGGCGGTGGCGACGGTGGTCGTGGTGAACGCGACGGCGGCGGTCTCGTTGGCGGCCAGCGCCGAACCGGCGTTGAAGCCGTACCAGCCGAACCACAGCAGAGCGGCACCGAGCAGCACGAACGGCAGGTTGTGCGGCCGCATCGGCTCCTTCGGCCAGCCCTTGCGCTTGCCGAGCACGAGCGCGACGGCGAGACCCGCGGCACCGGCGTTGATGTGGACCGCGGTACCACCGGCGAAGTCGAGCGCCTTGAGGTTGTTGGCGATCCAGCCACCGACCGTGGAGCCGTCCGCGCTGGAGAACGCGAACACCCAGTGCGCCACCGGGAAGTAGACGATCGTGACCCACAGGCCGATGAACAGCGTCCAGCCCCAGAACTTCGCGCGGTCGGCGATCGCGCCGGAGATCAGGGCGGGCGTGATGATCGCGAACATCAGCTGGAACATCACGAACGCCAGCACCGGGGTCTGGTGGCCGTCGGCGCCGGTGAGCTGCCCGATCACGCCCTTGAGCCCGATGTTGCCGAATCCGCCCAGCAGGCCGGCACCGATGTCGTTGCCGAACGCCAGGCTGTAGCCGTACAGCACCCAGAGGACGCTGACCACGGCCAGGGAAATGAAGCTCATCATGAGCATGTTCAGGACGCTCTTGGAACGGACCATGCCCCCGTAGAAGAAGGCCAGGCCCGGCGTCATGAGCATGACCAGCGCCGCGCTGATCAGCACCCAGGCCGTGTCACCTGTGTTCACGTCGACCTCCACTGCACGTCGGTTGCAGGGAGCATCGAGAGGTCCTGTTTCCCCCGCTTACGTGGAACGTTTCGCGGAGGTGAACTGTCGACCTGAGCTTGTTACGTCCAGGTTTCGCGCGGTTCACGGGCGCCTTTCGGCCACCTCACCGCGTCCGCGTGGTGACACCGAGTAGCACGAAACCTCACCCTTCCGGGTTCATGAACGGACTACACCCCCGGCAGGTGCGCCGGGGGTGTAGTCGTCGGCCAAGTGGACTCAGAACGGTCCGGCAGGCACGTTCGGCTTCGCCGAGAGCACCCCGGCGTCCTGCACCGACGGCTCGACCGCGGCGCACGTGGTGCCGCTGCGCGGCAGCTTCAGCGACACCAGGTACTCGTTGTTGATCTTCAGCGTGCACTCGCTGCGGTCGTACACGCCGTGGCCCCAGCCTTCGTAGGTCACGAAGACGGTGGTGTCACGGGACTGCCGGTGCGCGTTGACCGCCCACTCGTAGACCGTCGCCGTGTCGTGCGCGGAGTTGGTCATGAGGATCTTCGGCGCGTGCTTGATGTTCAGCGGCCGCTGCGGGTTCGTGGCCTTCGGGAACCCGATGCAGCCCATCATGGCGCCGTGCCCGATCGACGAGCCGAGGGTGTCCGGCGCGACGTGGTTCTCCATGGCGTTCAACGCCTGGTACTCGCCCCACGAGCTGACGCGCAGGTTGTAGTCGCTGCAGAAGATGCCGGGGAACGGGTTCTCGAACGTCTCACCCGGCGCGAACGCACGGGCGGGCACCGGGGCACCCTCGCTCAGGTCCTTGACCCGCTGGGCGAACGACTTGAACGCGGGCCCGTAGCCCATGCCGACCACCATCGAGCCGAGGTTCTCCGGCGTCATCTTGGAGCCGTCCGGGTAGGTCAGCTCACCGCGGGCCGCCTTGGCGAGCAGGTCCTTCCAGACCTTGCGCACGTCCTTGCCGTACAGCGGCGAGCCCGGCGTGCGGTCGTTCCACTTGACCCACTCGTTGAACATGTCCTGCGCACCGCGCGCCTCGGTCTCGAGGAACTTCCAGGTGCCGAGGCTGTGGTCCATGTTCGAGTCGATGATCATGGCGCGGATGTTCTGGCCGTACTGCGCCGCGTAGTGCTGGCCCATGATCGTGCCGTACGAGACGCCGTAGTAGTTGATCTTCTTCTCGCCCAGCGCCCGGCGGATCGAGTCGATGTCGTTCGCGACGTCGTAGGTCGAGGCGTGGTCGAAGATCGGACCGGTCTGCTTGCGGCAGTCCTCGCGCAGCTCCTTGTTGAACGCGACGAGCTGGTCGTACTCGGCGACCGTCTTCGGGTACGACGAAGGCTGCTTCTGCAGCAGGTCCGCCGAGCACTTGATCGGCTGGCTGCGCGCGACGCCGCGCGGGTCGAAGCCGATGACGTCGAACTTGTCGACGATCTCCTTGCTGAAGTAGCGGTCCGCGCCGAACGAGAAGTCGACACCCGAACCACCAGGGCCACCGGGGTTGATGACCATCGCGCCGATCCGGTTCGCCTGGTCGTTCGCCTTGCGGCGCGAGACGGCCAGCTGGAACTTCTCACCGTTCGGCTTGGCGTAGTCGATCGGCAGCGTCAAGAAGCCGCAGTCGACCGTCGGCATCTCGGCGCACGGCTTCCAGTCGATCGCGCCGACCTTGAACTCCGCCTGCTCCTCCGGAGCCGCGGTCGCGACCTGACACACACCCAAGATCAATGCAGAACTCGCGAGCGCGGCCCCGAAGGCACGCACCATCGGTTGCATGGATTTCCTCCCTAGATCCCCGATCTTGCGGGAGGAAACGCTTCCACCGATCGTGTGACGAAGACAACCACCCGAGGTAGGGAGAAGAATCAGACTGTAGTCGTACAACCACGTTTAGTTGCTGCTTTTGGCCCACAACGATCGAAGGGTCACCCGGTGGGCATTCAGCCGGTGGTGTCCGCCCAGACCGACCGCAGGTGCGCCACGCCATCACCGGTGGGCGTCCCGATCACCCGGAGCCTCGCCATCCCGCCGTCCGGGTAGATGTCCAACCGGACCTGCGTCGCCTCGACGGCGTCCACGACGAACCGGTGCCGCGTGTCGGGCTGCAGCCTGGTGCGCGGCAGCACGTCGAACCACGCGTCCGGATCCGTGCGCTCGTCGCAGCCGCGCACCGACGCCCAGCCCGGCGCGTTGCCCTTGAAGTGGCTCGTGTCGAGCTCGACCAGCTGCACCACCCCGGCGGCGGCGAGCCGGACGGACACCCAGTCGTTGCCGTCGTCACGCCGGCGCGCGGTCTCCCAGCCCTCCCCCATGACCGTGGCCTGACCAGGGGCGATGAGGTTGTTGGGCGCGCTGTAGAACATGTTGCTGCAGCCGGTCACGACCGCACCGTTCTCCAGCGCCGCCAGGTCGATGCCTCCGACGAGCAGCCTCGGGTCGGCCACCGGTTCGCCGTGCACGCGCAACCGGGCGACGCCGCCGTCCGGGTCGATGGTGAGCCTGACGTGCGTGACGCGCCGGCCCTCGCTCACGTCGAAGAAGTGCTTCTCGTCGCCCTTCAGCGCCGAACGTTCGACCAGCGGGAACCACTCGGTGATCTCGTCGGCGGACGGGTAGCCGTCGACGTGGGCGCCCTCGACCCAGCAGAACGGCGGGTAGTTGCCCTTGAAGAACGCCGTGTCGACGACGACCCCGCGCACCACACCGGGCATCCCGAGCCGGACGACCGCCTGGTCGACACCGGGTTCCCTGCGCCGCCGAGTCTCCCAGCCGTCGTAGATCTGTCCTTTGTGGCCGAAGGTGTAGGTCTGGTAGACCGGCTCGGCGGGCTTGATCAGGTTCTCCCGCTCGGCGAACAGCTCGTCGTTCGCCCACACCACACCGCCACCGACCGCGCGTGAGGCGAGATCGGGCAGCCGGGTCCACTCCGTCATGCTTCTCCTCGTCTGAGCAACTTGCCGTGCGTCTGACCGATTTCCTTGCCGCGCAACCACGTCTGCCGCACGACGCCGTGCAGCGTCCGTCCGTGGTACGGCGTGACCGGGTTGCGGTGGTGGAGTGCGTTCCTGTCCACCACGAACGTCTCGTCCGGCGCGAACACCACGAGGTCCGCGTCCTTGCCGGCCTCGATGGCGCCCTTGGTCTCCAGCCCGACCTGACGTGCCGGGTGCGCGGCCATCCAGCGGACGACGTCGGTGAGCTGGAAGCCGCGTTCCCGCGCCCCCGTCCACACCGCGGGCAGACCGAGCTGCAACGACGCGATACCGCCCCACGCCGTGGCGAAGTCGCCTGCCTTCAGCTCGACCGTGCTCGGCGAGTGGTCGCTGACGACGAGGTCGATGACGCCCTCACGCAGACCCTGCCACAGCGCCTCGCGGTTCTCCGCCTCGCGGATCGGCGGGCAGCACTTGAACTCCGTCTGCCCGTCGTGGATCTCCTCGGCGGTGAACGTGAGGTAGTGCGGGCAGGTCTCCGCGCTGATCGGCAGGCTCTCCCGCTTCGCCGCCTCCAGGATCGACAGCGCGTCCGACGAAGACAGGTGCAGGATGTGCGTGCGGGCGCCGGTCCTGCGGGTCAGCTCGACGACGTCGCTGATCGCCCGGTTCTCGGCCTCGCGCGGACGGGAGGCGAGGAACCCCGCGTAGTCCGGTTCCGACTCGCGGACGGTGTGCGCGTCCTCGGCGTGCACGATCGTCAACGCGTCGAGCGTCGCCAACTCTCGCAGCGCCGCTTCGAGCTCGGCCTTGGAAACCGCGGGGAACTCGTCGACACCCGAGTGCAGCAGGAAGCACTTGAAGCCGAAGACCCCGGCCTCGTGCAGCGGCTTCAGGTCTTCCAGGTTGCCGGGGACGATGCCGCCCCAGAACCCGACGTCCACCGAGACGTTCGCGGCGGCCTTGCGCTTGATCTCCAGCGCGGCCGGCTCGACCGTCGGCGGGATGCTGTTCAACGGCATGTCGATGATCGTCGTGACGCCACCGGCGGCGGCCGCGCGGGTCGCCGTCTCGAAGCCCTCCCACTCGCTGCGGCCGGGGTCGTTGACGTGCACGTGCGTGTCGACCAGGCCGGGCAGCAGCACCTCGTCGTCCGCGAGGTGCACGACGTTCGGCGAGTCGATGAACGGCTCGACGGCGACGATCCGGCCGTCGACGACACCGACGTCGCCCGCGATCTCGCCCTGCGGGGTGATCACTCTGCGGGCGCGGAAGACCAGGTCCATGCCGCTCACTCTGACATCCAGTCGCGGGCGATGCGACCGCCGAGTTCGGTGAGGAGCGACTCAGCCCGCGCCATGCACCTGGTGACGTCCGGTTCGACGTCCAGCAGCGCGTAGACGGCCTTGAGCCCGAGATCACCGGGCGCGACCGAGCACCGGCCGGCCACCGCGACCACCGGCACGTCCCCGGAGGCCCGGACCACACCCAGCGGCGCCTTGCCGTGCCGGGTCTGCGCGTCCAGCGACCCTTCACCGGTGATCACCAGCGACGCGTCCGCCACCGCCTCGGCGAACCCGGCCAGCTCCAGCACCACCTCGATGCCGGGACGGAACCGCGCGCCCAGGACCGCGAGCGCGGCGAACCCGATCCCGCCCGCCGCACCGGCACCAGGCCGTTCCGCGTGCTCCAGGCCCACCCGCGAGGCGAAGGCCGCGAGCCGCGCTTCGAGGATCTCGACCTCTTCCGGTGAGGCGCCCTTCTGCGGCCCGTAGACCGCGGCCGCGCCCGTGGGCCCGAGCAACGGGTTGTCCACGTCCGAGGCCAGCACCAGGTCGACGCCGTCGAACGACGTCCGGCCCAGTGCTTCGAGCATCCCGGCGCCGCCGTCCGTGCACGCGCTGCCGCCCAGCCCGAGCACGATCGTGGTGCAGCCGGCGTCCAGCGCCGCCTTCAGCAGCTCGCCGACGCCGTAGCTCGTCGCTTCGAGCGGCGCGGGCGCGTCGAGCAACGTCAGCCCGGCCGCCGACGCCACCTCGACCACGGCGGTCGTGCCGCAGACGGCGAACGACGCGGGCACCGGCCTGCCGACCGGACCGGTGACCCAGCGCCCCACCTTCACGAACCCGGCGGCGACGGCGGCGTCGACCGTGCCGTCACCGCCGTCGGCCACCGGCACAAGTCGCACGGCCACGTCCGGAACCACCTCCCGCAGCCCACGGCCCACGGCCTCCGCAACCCGCGGCGCCGTCAACGACCCCTTGAACTTGTCCGGCGCAACGACCACCGCCTGCTTTTCTGGAACGCGGGGGCCCCGCGTTTCCCTGGAGGAAACGTAGGGCCCCCGCGTTCCGTCACGGAACGTCACGGGACGGGCTCGTATTCGCGCATGGCGGCGATGGAGGTGCCGTTCGCGGTGTTGCCCTCGCGTTCGATCATGATCTCGACGAGGACTGGCCGAGAAGTGCGGTCGGCTTCCTTGCGGGCCCATTCGAGGGAGGTGCGGATCTCCGACGGATCGGCCACGCGGATGCCCGAGCACCCGTAGGCCTCCATGATCTTGACGTTGTCCGAGCCCGTGGTGTCGTAGTGGATGTCGACCTCGTACTTCATGTCGTAGCCACCGTGGTCCTCGGCCATCCGGATCAGCCCGAGGTACTCGTTGTTCAGCATGATCAGCACGAACGGCACGTCGTACTGGGCGCCGACCGCGAGCTCCTCCACCAGGAACTGGAACGAGTAGTCACCGACGATGCCGACCACCTCGGCGTCAGGTCGCGCTTTTTTGACCCCGATGGCCGCCGGGATCTCCCAGCCGAGCGGACCGGCCTGGCCGCACACCTGGTAGTGGCGCGGCTTGTGCGCCTTCTGGTGCTGCCCGGACCAGATCTGGTACAGCCCGATGGCCGTGACGAAGTAGGTGTCCGGGCCGTAGAACTCGTTGATCTCCTTGAACACCCGCGGTGCCTTGACCGGCACGGTGTCGAAGTCCTCGCGCCGCAGCAGCGTGCGCTTGAGCTCCTGGCACCGGTCGACCCAGGCGCCCTTCTCGCGAGGCCCGTGCTGCTTCGCCTTGTCCAGCAGGGCCTTCAGGAAGAGCCCGGTGTCCGCGACGATCCCGAGGTCCGGCCCGAACACCTTGCCGATCTGGGTCGGTTCGACGTCGACGTGGATGAACTTGCGCGAGCCGCGGTAGGTCGCGAGGTCGCCGGTGTGCCGGTCGCCGAACCGCGCGCCCAGCGCCAGCACGAGGTCCGACTCCAGGAACGACGCGTTGCCGTACCGCTGCGACGTCTGGATGCCGGTCATGCCCGCGTACAACGGGTGGTCCTCGTCGATCGCGCCCTTGCCCATCAACGTGGCCTGGATCGGGATCTGCAGGAACTCGGCCAGCTCCAGCAGCTCGGCGGACGCCTCGCCCAGGATGACGCCACCACCGGCGAGCAGCAGTGGGCGTTCTGCGGCCAGCAGCATCTCCAGCGCCCGTTCGACACGTGCCTCGGAGGGCGCGCTCTTCAGCACCGGCAACGGTTCGTCGATGCTCGAATCCCACTCGATCTCCTGCTTCTGCACGTCGATCGGCAGGTCGATCAGCACCGGGCCCGGACGGCCGGACCGGGCGATCCGGAACGCCTCGCGGAAGATCCACGGCATCTGCGCGGCTTCCCTGACCTGCACCGCCCACTTCGTGACGGGCGCGGCGATCGAGACGATGTCGACGGCCTGGAACGCCTCCTGGTGCAGCTTCGACACCGCGGCCTGACCGGTGATGCACAGGATCGGCACCGAGTCGGCCTGTGCGGTGTACAGGCCGGTGATCATGTTCGTGCCGGCCGGGCCCGACGTGCCGATCGCGACCCCGACGTTGCCGGTCGTGCGCGACCAGCCGTCGGCCATGTGCGTGGCGCCCTCCTCGTGCCGCACGATGAGGTGCTCGATGGTGCCGTCCTGCTCCATCGCCTTGTACAGCGGCAGGATCGCGGCGCCGGGGCAGCCGAACACGGTGTCGACGCCCTCGGACTTCAGCACCTCGACGACCGCCTGCATGACGGGGATCTTCGGCATGGGTCAGCCCCTTCCCGCGAAGTTCTCGATGACCTTGAGCAGCGCGGAGTGGTCGAGCGACCCGTAGCCCTGCGCGCGTGCCGCCGCGACCAGTGCGGCGATCTGGTTGGTGACCGGCAGCGCGACGTCGGCGGCCCGTGCCGCGTCGAGTGCGATGCCCATGTCCTTGTGGTGCAGGTCGATCCGGAAGCCGGGCTGGAACTCGCGCGCGATCATCGTCTCGCGCTTGAGGTCCAGGATCCGGTTCGCCGCGAGACCGCCGGCGAGCACGTCCAGGCCCGCCTTCGGGTCGACGCCGGACGCCTCCAGCAGCACTATCGACTCGGCGACCAGCGCGTAGATGCCGCCGACCATCAGCTGGTTCGCGGCCTTCACGACCTGGCCGGCGCCGTGCGGTCCGACGTGGACGATCGTCTTGCCGACGACCTCCAGCAACGGGCGCGCGGCCGCGAAGTCGGCCTCCTCGCCACCGACCATGATGCTGAGCGACGCCTGCTGAGCACCGGTCTGGCCGCCGGACACCGGCGCGTCGAGCACGCGGACGTGGGTGAGCCTGCGCGCGATCTCGATCGACGTGGACGGCCGGATCGTGCTCATGTCGATCAGCAACGTGCCGTCGTCGAACTTGACGCTGTTGACGACCTCTTCCACCTGCGGGTGGTTCGGCAGCATCGTGATGACGACCTCGGCGCCGGTGACGGCGTCCTGGGCGGACGCCGCTGCCGTGCCACCGTCGGCGACCAGCTTCTCCAGCGAGGCCGAGCTGAGGTCGAAGCCCGTCACGTCGTGCCCGGCGGCTACGAGGTGGGCCGCCATCGGCGAGCCCATGATGCCGAGTCCGATGAAACCGATCCTGGTCATGCGTGGTCCCTCCAAGCGAAGGAGTGGGTGACGGGCTTGTACTCGGCGCCCACGAAGCCGGAGTAGCCGTTGGCGCGGAGCTTCGCGAGGTGCCCGAAGAGGTCGAGATCGCCGGTGCCGGGCTCACCGCGTCCGGGAGCGTCGGCGATCTGCACGTGACCGATGCGGTCGACGTGGTCGGCGAGGGTGTCGAGGTCGTCGCCGTTCGTGGCGAGGTGGTAGAGGTCCGCGAGCAGCTTCACGTTGCCGCGGTCGATCTCGTCGATCAGCTCGAACGCCTGGTGGGCGGTCCTGATCGGGTACTGCGGCGCGCCGCTCAGCGGTTCGACCACGACCTGCGCGCCGATCTCCGCCGCGACGTCGGCGGCGAAGCGGTAGTTGGCGACGGTCTGCGCGGTGGTCTCGAAGTTGCCGTGCAACGCGTTGAGCGTGCGGCAGCCGAGCCGTGCCGCGATGGCGGCGGTGACCTCGACGTTCGCCCGGAACTCCGCCTCCCGGCCCGGCCAGCTCGCCAGGCCGCGGTCACCCGCCGGCATGTCGCCCGCGTAGAGGTTGAGGCCGACCAGGCGCACCTGCGCGTCCACGATCGCCCGTTCGAACGCCTCGACCTCCCGCGTCTCCGGTACGGCGTCGGCGAACGGCCACCAGATCTCGACCGCGTCGAACCCGGCGGCCCGCGCGGCTGCCGGGCGTTCCAGCAACGGCAGCTCGGTGAAGAGCATGGACAGGTTTGCGTCGAACATCGTCTGGCTGCCTTCCACCCTAAAATTTCACACTGCGGAAGTTGAATTTCACTCTATGGAGACACTAGACAGCCCAAGAGGCGGCGGTCAAGAATGTGGAAGTTAGTTTCCGCGATACAGAAACTTGGAGAGCCGTGGACAGCTTCAACAGCGCCCCGGAGGACGAACTCCGGCCTCTGCTCACCGAGTGCCTCGCGGTACCCCGCTGGGTCGACGCGATCGCGGCGGGCAGGCCGTACGCGTCGATGGATGCACTCCTCGCGGCTTCTTCGGTTGCCGCACAAGGACTTTCCGACGAGGAGGTGCTCGGCGCCATCGCCGGGCACCCGCGCATCGGCGAACGACAGAAGACAGGCGGGGTGTCGGCCAGGTGGTCGCGGTCCGAACAGTCCGGTGTGGACAGCAGCCAGGCTGATCGCCTGGCGGCGGCGAACGCCGCGTACGAGGATCGGTTCGGGCACATCTACCTGGTGTGCGCGACCGGCCTGAGCGGTGCGGAGATGCTCGACAACCTGTCCAGTCGCATGGACAACCCGCCGGACGTCGAGCTCCGCGTCGTCAACGACGAACTCGCGAAGATCGCCGCCTTGCGGCTGCAGAAGCTGATCGGGAGCTGAACAACATGGCCATCGTCCTGGGCCCGAACCAGTACGGGAAGGCGGAGAACCGCCTCGTCACGGTGTCGCGCAACGGTTCCGTGCACACGATCAAGGACCTCACGGTCAGCACGTCGCTGCGCGGAGACCTCGCCGACACGCACCTCACCGGCGACAACGCGAAGGTCCTCGCCACCGACACGCAGAAGAACACCGTCTACGCGTTCGCCAAACAAGCGCCGGTCGGGGAGATCGAGGACTTCGCGCTGCGCCTGGGCCGGCACTTCGTGTCGTCGCAGGAGGCCATCACGGGTGCGCGCATCCTGATCGACGAGCACGGCTGGGAGCGCATCGACGGCCACGACCACTCGTTCGTGCGCGGCTCGGACGAGAAGCGCACCACGGCCGTGACGATCGAGGGCTCGCAGGCGTGGGTCGTCTCGGGTGTGCGCGACCTCGTCGTGCTGAAGTCGACCGGGTCCGAGTTCCACGGCTACCCGAAGGACCCGTACACGACGTTGAAGGAGACCGACGACCGCATTCTCGCGACGTCGGTGACGGCCCGCTGGCGCTACGCCGGCACGGACGTGGACTGGGCGAAGTCGTTCGCCGAGATCCGGTCGATCATGCTGAAGACGTTCGCGGACAAGCACTCCCTGTCGTTGCAGCAGACGTTGTACGCGATGGGCGAGGCCGTGCTGCAGTCCCGGCCGGAGGTCGCCGAGGTACGGCTCTCCATGCCGAACAAGCACCACTTCCTGGTGGACCTGAGCCCGTTCGGGCTGGAGAACGACAACGAGGTCTTCTACGCGGCGGACCGCCCGTACGGCCTCATCGAGGGTTCGATCCTGCGCGACGACGCTCCCGACGCGGGCTTGGCCTGGAGTACTTTGCCAGCCTTCTGAACACGACCGGGTTCAGCAGCGCGGCAGGCGAGTCCACCAGGTGCACGACGCGCAGGAACCGCCGGAAGACGTCCTGGTCGTGCACCAGGGCCGTCTGCCACTTCTTCAGGTACCAGCCGAAAACACGCTCGACCGGGCCGGGCGCGTGCTGCCCGCCCGCCCAGCCCTGGTCGGCACTGCTGGACAGCGCCCACGCACCCTTGGCCGTCTTCGCGACCTTCCGCTGGAAGGTGCGGCACCCCTTGGCGCTG
This sequence comes from Lentzea sp. NPDC004782, assembly GCF_040609115.1. NCBI lineage: Bacteria > Bacillati > Actinomycetota > Actinomycetes > Pseudonocardiales > Pseudonocardiaceae > Lentzea > Lentzea sp. NPDC004782. Next base: position 87,740 of record NZ_JBEXJN010000023.1, on the reverse strand, counting down.
AAGTCCTTGTGCCGCCGGAACAACAGCGCGGCCATCGCGGCGACCGTCATGCCCTGCCCGTACACGGGGTTGAACACGCACACCGCATCGCCGACCGCGACCAGCCCGCCCGGCCACCCCGGCGTCTGCTCGAACGCGTTGCGACGGCTGGCCGTCCGCGCGAACAGGTACACCGGCGTGACGGGTTCGGCGTCCGCGAGCATCTCGGCGATCGGCCCGCGCAACGAGTCCAGGAACCGCTGAAACCCCTCGGGGTCCCGCGGCGGGTGATCACCACCAGCACCCTGGGCCGTGACCATCAACTGGTCGCCTTCGACGCGCATCACGATGCCCCCGCGCGGGTGGTGCGGCGCGGCCAGCGACTCGGCGACCACGACCGGAACCTCCGGCGGCGCCGTGTAGAGCCGTGTCGCGTACCCGGTCCGCGAGTCGACCACGACCGGCTCCGGCACCGTGATCCCGGCATCCGCCAGCCAGGCGGGCAGCTTCGACGAACGACCGGACGCGTCCACCACGAGATCGGCGTCGATCCGGCCGTCCCGGGTCCGCACACCGTCCACAGTGGAGCCCCGGAACGACAGTCCGGTGACGTGCACGCCGTCCACGATCTTCGCGGTCACCCGGCGGCGGAGGTGCGTCTCCAGCAACGGCCTGCTCGCCACCAGCAGCGGCAGACCGGTCCGCGTCGAGGCCACCCACCCCAGCGGGTTGAGGATGCGCATCTCGCCCGCGTCCATCAGGTGCGCTCCCGCCTGCACGAGCTCGTCGTACAAACCGGGGAACAGCCCCTCCATGATCTCGCCGCCGCGCACGAGCAACCCGTGCACGTGCCTGCCCTGCGGCACGCCCGCGCGGTACTCGGGCTCGTCGGACAGCTCGTCCCGTTCCAGGACCACCACGTCGTCGCACGACTCGGTCAGCACCCGAGCGGCGAGCAAGCCGGCGATTCCCCCACCGATCACCACGGCCTTCATGAGGCCATTGAACCAGCCGTCAGCCGAGGGTCAGCGGTTCTCGCCGGTCCGCAGGGACATCTGCTGGTCGCGCCACGAGTGGAACAGGTCCGCCTCGCAGTACCAGTCCACGCCGGTCGGACGTTCGCCGGTCGTCATGAACTCGATCAGCAGCTGCCGGTACAGGTCGAGCGGAACGCCGACGCCGGGCGGGAAGTCGGTGTACTTCTCGTTGACGTACGGCGCTTCCGCCGACCCCTTCGGCCAGCCCATGAAGGTGTTGTCGACGTAGTACATGTAGCCCCACTCGCCTCGCACGGCGAGCACGACGTTGTGGTCCGGATCCCCCTCGGCGGTCAGCGGCCTGCCGAAGTGGTCGAGCGATCCGTCGTTGCACTCGGGCCTGCCCAGCAGGCCGATCAACGTGTCCACATCCGCCTCGCACGCGACGACCTGGTACTTGTGCTCCGCCGCGTCGAGGTCGGGTAGCCCGGTCCAGAGACCAGCACGCATGCTCATGCGAGCCACCCTGCACCCATTGCCGGGAACATTCGACACCCATTGACAGAACCACACGAACGGGTGATTACCCGGTCAGCCTGATCGGGTTGCGAGGCTCCTCAGCGCTGACTCGTCGAGACCAGTCGCGACCTGCACTTCCACCGGATCGAGCGCACCGCAGTCCACCGCTCGGAGGAAGAAGGACGACAACGCCTGGGCGGTCGCGGGTTCGTCCAGAACACCACCCGAGACGTTCTGCACATAGGACTTCAACCGTGACGCGGCCGCGGCCGCACCTTCGCGGTAGAAGGCGTAAACGGCGGCATATCGTGTCACCAGTTGTACCGGGTGCAGATCCCAACCCTGGTAGAAACCGTGCTCCAGTGATCGCCGCACCAACCGGTAGTGCGTGTCCCAGCCGAGCTTCTTCTGATCTCCCACGGGAAGCACGTTGGTGGAGCCGTCGGACAGCCGCACCCCGGTCCCAGCAGCGCAAACCTGCATGACGTGCCGCGCGAAGTCGCACGCGCCGTGCGCCAGGTGCTGCTGCGCCGCGGAGAGCCCGCAGCCCGCCGTGTAGTCGTAGGTGCCGAAGTGCAGACCTGTCACCCGGCCCCTGCCCGCCTCGATGAACCGCGGGATCGCCAGCCGTCCCTCGTTTTCCACAATGGACTGGGTGGTCTCGACCTGGATCTCGAACTTCAGCTCCTCGCCGAAGAGGTCCAGCACCTCGCCGAACACCTCGACCTGGTCGACTGATGTCACCTTCGGAAAGGTGATCACCAAACCTGGCGGAACCTCTCCCAGTGCTGTCAGGAAGATGTCCAACGTGCGCAGCCCGCGCTCGCGCAACGCCTTGGTGTCGAACGACTTGATCCGCAGCCCGAACGACGGCGGCGCGACGCCCTCCTCCAGCCACCTCGCCACGAGGTGCGCCGTGCTTTCCGCGTCCATGTCCTCGACGTCGTCCTCGGGCGCGCCGTAGCCGTCCTCGAAGTCGATCCTGAGGTCCTCGACCGGTTCCCGGCGCAGCTTGGCCTCGACGCGGCCGAGCACACCCTCCGGCAGCTCGGGCAGCAGCTCCGGCTCGATGGACGCCAGCGCCTCCCGCCCCCAGTCGCCGATGGTCGTCGCGATGACGCGACCGGCGGGCACGTAGCACGTGTGCACGGGCTGACGGCCCACCGGCCAGCTGCGTTCCACAGTGGACAACCGGGCGGTCACCCGCGCGACGTCCTCGGGTGACAGCGAGGTCCGGTACATCAGATGCGCTCGTACGCCGGCAGCGTCAGGAAGTCGACGAAGTCCTCGGACAGCGCGACCTGCTCGAACAGCTCGACGGCGGCCGCGACGTGCGGCCCCTCCAGTTCGGCGCCGACCCGTGCCAGCACCTCGCGCACTGCGTCCGCGGTGACCTGCGTGCCGTCGTCGAGCACGACCTTGTTGTTGATCCACTGCCAGATCTGGCTGCGCGAGATCTCCGCGGTGGCCGCGTCCTCCATGAGGTTGTGGATCGCCGCCGCACCGTTGCCGCCCAGCCACGACGCGATGTACCGCACGCCGACGTCGACGGCGGACTCCAGCCCCGCCCGCGTGGCCGCACCGCCCGCCGACTTGAAGTCCAGCAACTGCTCGGCCGTGACGCTGACTTCCGGCCGCTGCTTGTCGATCTGGTTGGGCCGGTCCCCGAGCACGCCGTCGAAGATCTCGCGGCAGATCGGCACGAGGTCCGGGTGCGCGACCCACGACCCGTCGAAGCCGTCGTTCGCCTCGCGCGTCTTGTCCTCACGCACCTTGCGCAGCGCGTTCTCGGTGACCTCGGGATCACGCCTGTTCGGGATGAACGCGGCCATGCCACCCATGGCAAACGCCCCGCGCTTGTGACACGTCTTCACCAGAAGCTCGGTGTACGCGCGCATGAACGGCGCCGTCATCGTCACGCTGTTGCGGTCCGGCAGCACGTAGTCCGCGCCGGCGTCCCGGAAGTACTTGATGACGCTGAAGAGGTAGTCCCACCGCCCGGCGTTGAGCCCGGACGCGTGGTCGCGCAGCTCGTAGAGGATCTCCTCCATCTGGAACGCGGCGGGAATCGTCTCGATGAGCACCGTCGCGCGAATGGTCCCGTACGGGACACCCTTGAGCTTCTGTGCCGTGGTGAAGACGTCGTTCCACAGCCGCGCCTCAAGGTGCGACTCCATCTTCGGCAGGTAGTAGTAGGGCCTGCCCAACTCGGCGTTGTGGAAGAAGTGCAACCCGAAGTCCACCAGCGCACCAACGGCGGTCCGCCCGTTGAAGGTGAGGTTCCGCTCGTCGAGGTGCCATCCACGCGGCCGAACCACGATCGTCGGGTACGGCCCGCCCTTGAGCTTGTACTCCTTGCCCTCCGGCGAGGTGTACTCGATCGTCTCGCGTGCCGCCTCGTAGAGGTTGACCTGGCCCTGCACGACGTTGTCCCAGTGCGGCGTGTTCGCGTCCTCCAGGTCCGCGAGCCACACCTTGGCTCCCGAGTTGAGCGCGTTGATCGTCATCTTGCGCTCGGTGGGCCCGGTGATCTCGACCCGGCGGTCCCGCAGCGGTTCCGGCGCTTCCGCCACCCGCCACTCCCCGTCCCGGACGTGCTGGGTCTCAGGCAGGAACCCGAGAGGGCGCCGCTCCTTGCGCAGGGCGAGCAGCTCGTCCCGGCGCGCGGCGTGCGCCTCGTGCAGCTTCGCAACGAACTCAAGAGCCTCTTCGGTGAGGACCTGCACCTGGATCCACCTCTCTCGGTTTTGCTGTGTGGACTATAGTTTTTGCATTGCGGAACTGCAATGAGAGGAGCCGCACGTGTCCACAGGTGGCGTGCAGTCCCTGCAACGGGCCTTCGAGCTGCTGGAACGCCTGGCAGACGCAGGAGGCGAGGCCTCCCTGTCCGAACTTGCCACGGTCTCGGGCCTCCCGCTGCCCACGATCCACCGCCTGATCCGCACCCTGGTCACGCTGGGCTACGTGCGCCAGAACAGCAACCGCCGCTACACCCTCGGCTCCCGCCTGATCCGCCTGGGCGAGACCGCCTCGCGTCAGTACGGCACCTGGGCGCGCCCGTTCCTCTCGCAGCTGGTTGACTCGGTGGAGGAAACGGCAAACCTCGCCGTGATGGACGGCGACGAGGTCGTCTACGTGGCGCAGGTGCCCTCGAAGCACTCCATGCGCATGTTCACCGAGGTCGGCCGCCGCCTGCTCCCCCACGGCACCGGCGTCGGCAAGGCGATGCTCTCGCAGCTCCCGCGCGACGAGGTGCGCCAGCTCCTCGACCGCACCGGCCTGCCGGCCTACACCGCGAACACGATCACGGACGCGTCAGAGCTCCTCGACTCGCTCGACGAGATCGCCGCCCGCGGCTACGCGCTGGACGAGTCCGAACAGGAACTGGGCGTGCGCTGCATCGCCGTACCCGTGGTCGGCGGCCCGACGCTGGCCGCCGTGTCCGTCTCCGGCCCAGAGGGACGCCTCACCAAGGAAGCCGTGTCGCGCATCCTGCCGGAGGTCGTGGCAGTCGCGAAGCGACTGGCAGACCAAGCAGCCACGGCCTGAACCCACCTTCGTGGGGTGTTTAAGGGGGCAGGGGGCGGCGGGGGGGGGGGGAAGCGCCCGGGGTTAAACCCCGGGGGCCCCCCCCGCCCGCGACCCCCGGGGGC
>NZ_JBEXJN010000023.1:0-82602 GCF_040609115.1 Lentzea sp. NPDC004782 | reverse complement strand
AACACACACCCTCCCACACACCAACCTTTGGACATTCTACCCCGCCGTATCCACCCCACTTGGTCGCCCGAATGCGCCGTTCATCAAGCACTCGGCGCGCCGCGCGACGGCTCAGCCGAGCAGCGCGTCCACGAAGGCGGCGGGCTCGAACGGCGCCAGGTGGTCGGCGCCTTCACCGAGGCCGACCAGCTTCACCGGCACGCCGAGCTCGCGCTGCACCTGGAACACGATGCCGCCCTTGGCCGTGCCGTCCAGCTTGGTCAGCACGATCCCGGTGATGTCCACCTGTTCGGCGAACACCCGAGCCTGGGTCAGTCCGTTCTGACCGGTCGTGGCGTCCAGCACGAGCAGCACCTCGTCGACGACGGCCTGCTTCTCGACGACCCGCTTCACCTTGCCGAGCTCGTCCATCAGGCCGACCTTGGTGTGCAGGCGCCCGGCGGTGTCGATCAGCACCGTGTCCACGCCCGCGTCCATGCCGCGCTTGACCGCGTCGAACGCCACGGACGCCGGGTCGCCGCCCTCGGGCCCGCGCACGGTCTCCGCGCCGACGCGCTTGCCCCAGGTCTCCAGCTGGTCGGCGGCGGCGGCGCGGAACGTGTCCGCGGCGCCCAGCAGCACGGTGCGGCCGTCAGCGACGAGCACGCGCGCGAGCTTGCCGGTGGTGGTGGTCTTGCCGACGCCGTTGACGCCCACCACCAACACCACTGCGGGCTTGCCGGAGTGCGGCAGCGCCTTCAACGAGCGGTCCATCGAGGGGTGCAGCGCATCCACGAGCACCGACCGCAGCAGGGCCTGCGCCTCGGCCTCGGTGCGCACCGCGGAACCCGCGATCTTCGTGCGCAGCGTGTCGACGATCTCGGTGGTGGTGGCCGCGCCGAGGTCGGCGATCAGCAGCGTGTCCTCGACGTCCTGCCACGAGTCCTCGTCCAGGTCGCCGGCGCCCAGCAGGCCCAGCAGCGAGGAGCCGAACGCGTTGCGCGACTTCGACAGCTTGCCCCGCAGCCGCTCCAGGCGACCCGCGGTCGGTTCGATCTCCTCGACCTCGGACGCCGCTTCCGGCAGGTCGACCTCGACGAACCCGCGCTTCAGCGAGTCGCGCGGTTCGGCGGCGTCGTCGCCCACGCCCGGCTGACCGTCCACCTCCGGGCGATCGGCCACCGGGTGCTCGACCGGTTCCGGCTTGGCCGGGGCCAGGGAGATGCCCGACGCGGCCTCGTAGCCGCCGGAGCGCGGTGCCTCCTCCTTCTGGGTCAGGCTGATGCGGCGGCGACGCGTCAGCACCACGCCGGTCACCAGCGCGGCGATCAGCACGACCGCCACGACGACGAGGATCAGGACAAGGGAAGACGTCGACACGGGACTCATGGTTTCACAGGCCCGCATGTGACCCGCCAACCACATAGTGCTCAATTAGGCGAAGATTTCACCGAAGCACTTGCGTCCCGCCCGACGTGTGGAATAGACCACACGTCGTGAGGGTGATCGGACTGATTTCCGGCACGTCGATGGACGGCATCGACGTCGCCGTCGCCGACCTGTCGATCCGCGGCGACGTCGTCGAGCTCGTGCCGGTGCAGTGCGCCGAGCACCCGTTCCCGAAGGACCTGCTGTGCAAGCCGCGGGACCTCGCTGAAGTGTGCGCCTTCGACACGTCGCTCGGGCAGGCTTTCGGTGAAGTCGCCGCCGGTTACCTGCCGGCGGACCTGATCTCCTCGCTCGGCCAGACCGTCCACCACGAGGTCCAGGACGGCGACTGCCTGGGCACGCTGCAGCTCGGGCAGCCCGCGTGGATCGCCGAACGCACCGGCGTCCCCGTGGTCGCCGACCTGCGGGTCCGCGACGTCGCGGCCGGCGGTCAGGGCGCGCCGCTCGCGAGCACGCTCGACGCGTTGTGGCTGGCCGGCGAGAACACCGCGATCGCGCTCAACATCGGCGGCATCGCCAACATCACCGTCGTCAGACCGGGGACACCGCCGATCGCCTACGACACAGGGCCGGGCAACGCTCTGATGGACGCCGTCATGGAGGTCATCTCCAACGGCCGGAGACGCCAGGACACCAACGGCGAGTTCGCGCGCAGAGGCAGCGTGAGAGAAGACATCCTCAAGAAGCTGCTCGCCGACCCGTACTACTCGAAGCCCTGGCCCAAGTCGACGGGCAAGGAGCACTTCAACGCCGAGTACCTGCACGGGTTTCCGACGGTTCCGGCCGAGGACATGCTGCGCACGCTCGTCGAGGTGACGGCCCGCACCATCGCGGACGCGTGCCGCGCGCACGACGCGAGCACCGTCGTCGCGTCCGGCGGGGGCATGCGCAACCCGGTGCTCGTCGAGGCGCTCACGAAGGCGCTCGACCCGATCCCGCTCAGGATCAGCGACTCGCTCGGCCTGCCGCGCGACGGCAAGGAGGCCTACCTCGCGGCGCTGCTCGGATTCCTGACGTGGCACGGGGTTCCGGGCAACACGCCGTCCGCGACCGGTGCGTCCGGACCGCGGCTGCTCGGCAGCATCACACCGGGAAACGGGCCGCTGCGGCTGCCCGAACCCGTCACGGGTCCAGTGACCAAGCTGAAAGTGGGGGAACCGAAGTGGCTGGACTAGACCTGGCGATCATCGCGCTGTTCCTCGTCGGCATGCCGTTGCTCGGCACGTGGATCGGCGGCAGGCAGAAGTCGTCCACCGACTACTTCGTCAGCGAGAGCCGCATCTCGTGGTGGGTCGTCTGCCTGTCGGTGGTGTCCGCGGAGACGTCGACGCTGACCGTGCTGAGCGTGCCGGTGATCGCCTACGTGGCGACACCCGCGCAGGGCGGCATGACGTACCTGACGCTCGCGCTCGGCTACATCGTCGGCCGGATCGTCGTGAGCTTCGTGCTGCTGCCGAAGTACGTGGCCGGTGATCTCGTGACGGCGTACGCGTTCCTCGGCCAACGGTACGGCGACGGCATGCGCGCCACGGCGTCCGTCACGTTCCTCTTCACGCGCCTGCTCGCGGACGGCATCCGGCTCTTCGCCACGGCCATCCCGATCAAGCTCGTGCTCGTCCAGTACGGCATCACCGCGTCGTACTGGACGATCATCGTGGCGCTCGGCGTCGCGATGGTGTTCTACAGCTTCTTCGGCGGCGTGCGCGCGGTGGTGTGGGTCGACGCCATCCAGATGCTCTGGTACGTGGTCGGCGGCGTCGTGGTGATCTGGTGGCTCGCGGGCAAGCTTCCGGACGGCTGGTTCTCGAAGGCCGTCGACGCGAACAAGTTCCAGCTCTTCGACTTCACCTCGTCCCCGCTGACCGGCGCGTACCCGTTCGTGGCCGCGTTCTTCGGAGGCGCGCTGCTGTCGATGGCCTCGCACGGCGCGGACCAGCTGATCGTGCAGCGGCTGATGGCCACGCGGGACGTGAAGGCCGCGCAGAAGGCGTTGATCGCGTCCGGTGTGGTGGTGTTCCTGCAGTTCGCCTTCTTCTTGTTCATCGGCGTCATGCTGTGGGCGTTCTACAACGGCGTGGACCCGGTGAAGGGCCTGAAGCTCGGCAACAAGGACGAGCTGTTCGGCAACTTCATCGTGAGCGAGCTGCCGTCCGGCCTGTCCGGCTTCGTGATCGCCGGCATCCTCGCCGCCGCGCTGTCGTCGTCGTTGGGCGCCTTGGCCTCCAGCACGGTCACCGACGTGTACGAACGCGTCCGCAAGACACCGATGACCGACGACGAACGCCTGCGCCACGGCCGGGTCTGGACCCTGGTGTGGGCCGGGTTGCTGATCGTCTGCGCGGGTCTGTTCGCCTCCTCGAACAAGACCACGACTGATCCGATCGTGGTGCAGGCGCTCGGCATCGCCGGCTACACCTACGGCGCGCTGCTCGGGGCCTTCCTCCTCGGCCTCGTCTTCAAGCGCGTCACGCAGGCGGACGCGATCATCGCGTTCGTGACGACGGTGCTGGTCGTCGGTTTCGTGATCCTCGGGGTCAAGTTCAGCGGCAACACGCCGACGGTGAACTTCGGCAAGGCCACGAACGACCTGAAGTCGTTGACCGGGTGGTGGAACACGCCCCTGGGGGTGGCGGTCACCTTGCTGGTGGGCGGGTTGCTGTCACTGCGGCACTCACGCGGTGTGCCGGTAGGCGACGAGCTCGACGTGAAGGCGGAAGCCTAGGCGGGCGAACATGTGCTGCGACGACTCGTTGCCCGAGTAGATCGACGCGGCTGCTTGCGGTCGAGCCCCGTGCTCGGCCGCGAGCTTCCACAACAGCTCGGTGACGAGTGCGGCGCCCACGCCCTGACCGCGGACATCGGGTTCCACGGCCACGAAGTCGACGTAGTACTCCTCGGGTTGGGCCTTGCCCGCCGCGTACCCGATGACGCGTTCGCCGTCCATCGCGACGACGACCGTGCGGTTCTCCGGTTTGGATTCGACGAGCTGCTTGCCGGACAGGTAGGTCCGCGGAAAACATCGCTCGTGCAGCACGGCCACGGCTTCGTGCACGTGCTTGTCGGTGGGCAGGACGCGCATCTCGCGTTCGCTGGGGCACTTCGCGTCCCGCAGCAGCAACGCGCGCAGCTCCCCGTTGTCCAGTATGTGAATGGCGCTCGCCTTGCCGGCGCTGAAGCCGTGGCGTTCGGCGAACGCCGCCAGTCGCCGGTGGGCGGTGTGCCCGTACAACTCGAGGTCGGTGATGCCGGCGAGGAGCTCTGCGGCGTGCCGGAACATCGCGTCGGCGGTCTGGTCCCAGATGCGGCTGCCCGCCGGGTGGTTGACCGGTACGTCGACGAACGGTCCGTGCAGCCACGCGCGGCCCAGCTCGGGATCGATCTCCACGCTGAGCATGCCGGTGATGTTGTCGTCGGCGTCGACGGCCACCACCGTGCAGTCGGCCCAGCTGGGCTCGAACTCGGCGAGCTCCGCGCGGAGCTCTTCGACTGTCTCACCGAGGTAGCCGATGTGGTGCGCGTTGTCGGCCTGGAGCCGGACCAGCAGCGCCATCGTGGCGCCCAGGTCGCCAGGTTCGGCGAAACGGATGTCGTACATGGAAGGAATGGTTGCTCCCGCGGCGGTCGGACGCGAGGGAGTTTTCGGACGGGTAAAATGGCGCGGATGTCCTCCGTCCAGGAACTGCAAGACCTCGTGGCCGCCCACGGAGGTGACCTGGGACGAGCGGCGCGTGAACTCAGGGCACTCGTCAAGGCCCACACCGACCGCGACGGTGCGGACCACCCCCACACCCTCGCCGTCCGGCTGAACCTCGCCAGGGTGCTCGGCACGGCCTTGAAGCTCACCAAGGCCATCGCGGTCTGCGAGCCCCTGCTGCGCGACCAGGTCCGCGTCCTCGGCCCCGACCACGCCGACACCCTGGAGACCAGACAGCTCCTGGCCAATCTGCGCTACAGGACGGGTGACACCGAAGGTGCGGCCGGGGAGCTGGAGCAGCTGCTGGCGGCGCTGTCGCGCACGCTCATGCCCACCCACGACCGGATCACCGAGCTGAAGCGCGAGATCGCGTTCCTGAAGAGATGACACTCACACCGTCGGCGGACGCCACCCAGATTCGGGCTTGCAGGGCTGGTCAGGGTGGGGGACTCTTCTACGGTGAGTGAGGAAACGATCCAACTCGATCTCAACGAATCCGGGGTGGCCGTCGACCTGCCCTTGCCGACGAACAACCGGGACCAGGTCCAGGGCGTTCCGTACCGGCCGGTCGAATTCCGTGACGATGATCTGCCCACCGCACTCGAGCGCGCAGCCGCCTGGTTGCGCAAGACGCAGGAGTGGCTGGGCGAACCCGTGGACGTCATCGCAGTCCATCTCGACTACGACGACACCAAGGGCAACCCGTACTACGACCTCAAGCTGCTCTGCAACGACGAGGACCTCGCGGGTGTGCCGAGGGTCATCCGAGACAAGGAAGGCGCCGCTACCGGCCAGTAGCTTTTCCGGCTACCGTTCGGAGCATGTCGGATCGCGTATATCCCCCGGTGATCGCCGCAGCGAAGCTCATGTTCAAGCTGCTGGACCTGCGGATCACCGTGGAGGGGGCGCACCACGTCCCGCGCACGGGTGGAGCTGTGCTGGCGTCCAACCACGTCAGCTACCTCGACTTCATCTTCGCGGGCTACGGTGCGCGCCCTTCCGGACGCCTCACGCGATTCATGGCGAAGCACGAGATCTTCGCCAACAAGGTCGCAGGGCCGCTCATGCGCGGCATGCACCACATCCCCGTCGACCGGAGCGCGGGCCAGGCCTCCTTCCAGCAGGCCCTGTCCGCGCTCCGCACCGGCGAGCTGGTCGGGATCTTCCCCGAGGCCACCATCAGCCGCTCGTTCACGGTCAAGGACATCAAGTCCGGCGCGAACCGCCTGGCGCACGAGGCCGGCGTTCCGCTCATCCCGATGGCGCTGTGGGGCACCCAGCGACTGTGGACCAAGGGCAGGCCCAAGAACCTGACCCAGCGGCACGTGCCGATCACCATCCTCATCGGCGAGCCGTTCGAACCCTCCCCCGGCGACTCCGGTGACGCGTTGCTGCGCAAGCGGATGCAGGACCTCCTCGACACCGCGCAGGCCGGCTACCCGAACGAACCGGGCGCCTGGTGGGTTCCCGCGCACCTCGGCGGCAGTGCACCGACGCCGGAAGAGGCGGCGGCGCTGGACACGCGCGGCGACTGACAAACCGGCTCTGACCTGCGATCCAAGGTTTTTACAAGCTCGGTCGGGCAGAGTGGTCCGTGCGCGCCTGAAGTGGTGAGGTTGAACTGGGGGACTTCACCCCTTCAGGCGCCGGGTTGCGTCTGCCCGGTGGACACGGGGGACCTCCCTCCTCTGAGAGGAAGGTCACCGAGCACGGCGCTGCCCGAGGTAGAGGCCGCGGTCGGGGTTGGTCTTAGCCCCCCAGGCACCGCTCCGACCGCCCCTCTCAGGCCTCGACCGTCTCCTGCTCGGCGTCCGTCGGCTCTTCCACGGGCTTCGCCGACTCCTCACCACGGGTGCGCAGCCGCTGCGAGATCACCTGCGAGATGCCGTCACCGCGCATCGAGACGCCGTACAGGGCGTCCGCGATCTCCATGGTCGGCTTCTGGTGCGTGATGATCAGCAGCTGCGACCGGTCCCGCAGCTGCTGGAACAGGCCGATCAGCCGGTGCAGGTTCGTGTCGTCCAGCGCCGCCTCGACCTCGTCCATCACGTAGAACGGTGAGGGGCGGGCGCGGAAGATCGCGACCAGCATGGCGACGGCGGCCAGCGACTTCTCGCCACCGGAGAGCAGCGACAGGCGCTTGACCTTCTTGCCTGGCGGGCGGGCCTCCAGCTCGATGCCGGTGGTCAGCATGTCCTCGGGCTCGGTCAGCACCAGCCGGCCCTCGCCGCCGGGGAACAGGACCTTGAAGACGATCTCGAACTCGCGCGCCACGTCCTCGTAGGCCGACGTGAAGACCTCAAGGATCTTGTCGTCGACCTCCTTCACGACCGTGAGCAGGTCGCGGCGGGTGTCCTTGATGTCCTCCAGCTGGGTGGAGAGGAACTTGTAGCGCTCCTCCAGCGCCGCGAACTCCTCCAGCGCCAGCGGGTTGACCTTGCCCAGCAACGACAGGTCGCGCTCGGCCCGCTTGGCGCGCCGTTGCTGCGTGTCCCGGTCGTACGGCATGGGCTGCGGCTCGGAGACCTGCTCGCCGCGTTCCTTGGCGGCCTGGTACTCCGCCATCTCACCGGCCGACGGCGGCACCGGCTGGTCGGGACCGTACTCGTTGACGAGGTCGTCGAGGCCGATGCCGAAGTCCTCGGCGATCTTGGTCTCGAGCTGCTCGATGCGCAGGCGCTGTTCGGCGCGCAGGACCTCGTCGCGGTGCACGGCGTCGACGAGCTTCTCCAGCTCACCGGACATCTCGCGCACCAGGTTGCGCACCTGGGTCAGCAGCAGCTCGTGCTGCTGACGGCGTTCCTGGGCCTGGTCGCGCTCACGGGCGGCGCGGGCCAGCGAGATCTCGATGCGTTCCAGCGCCTGCTCGCCGCCGCGCACGACGGCCTTCGCGACCTGGGCACCGCGCGCACGGTGGGCCGTCGCACGGGCGTGGCGTTCGCGGGCCTCGCGCTCGGCGCGCGCGGCTCGGCGAAGACCGTCTGCCTTGCCCTGCAACGCACGTGCGCGCTCCTCGGCCGTGCGCTGCACCAGCCGGGCGTCCATCTCGGCCTGACGTGCCTGGGCGAGCTCGGCGGCCAACTGGTCGCGCTGCTCGGTGTCCGGCTCGTCGTCGAGGGTCTGCTCCTCCTCGGCCATCAGCAGCCGCTCCTCGAGCTCGCCCAGCTTCAGCAGGGCTTCCTCGCGGGACTGCTCGACCTTGGCGCGCTGCTCGGCGATCCGGGTGACCTCGGCCTCGGCGGACCGCACGGCGGCGGCCATCCGGTTCAGCCGCTCACCGGAGCGGGCCTGGCGGACCTTGGCCTCCTGCATGGCCTCCTTGACCGCGTCGAGCACCTTGCGGCGGGCCTGCTGCTCGGCACGGGCGCCTTCCAGCGCGGCCGACGCGTGCTCCAGCGCGCGTTCGGCCGTGGCGAGGGCTTCCTGCGCCTCGTCGACGGCGGCCTGCACCTCGATGACGCTCTGGCCCTGGGCGCCGGAACCACCGATCGCCCAGTCCGTGCCGAAGATGTCACCGTCACGGGTCACGGCCCTGACGTTCAGCCGCGCCGCGGTGTCCAGGTCCTCGACCACCGCGAGGCGATCGAGCGCACGGGCCAGCGCCGGGCGCAACGCCTCCGGCGCGTGCACGACGTCGATCGCCCACCGTGCGCCGTAAGGCAGCTGACCCCACTGTGAGGTGTCCACAGTGGACCCGTGGGAGCCGATCAGCACGCCCGCGCGTCCGGCGTCCTTCTCCTTCAACAGCTTCAGGGCGGCCAGCGCGCCGTCGCCGGACGAGACCGCGACGGCGTCGGCGATCGGGCCGAGCGCGGCGGCCAGCGCCACCTCGTAGCCCGGTTCGACGGTCAGCAGCGCCGCGACGGAACCCAGCAGGCCGGGCACGTCCGACGCGAGCAGCGCGCCCGCGCCGTCCTTGCGGGTCAGGCCGAGCGACAGGGCGTCGACGCGCGCACGCCACGACGCGATGTCGCGTTCCGCGGTGCGTTCGGCCTTCACCAGTTCCTCGACGCGCTGCCGCGCCGCGTCGTGCGCCTGCACGGCTTGGCGGTGGCGTTCGTCGAGGCCGTGGTCGTCCTCGTCCTCGGTGCCGGTGATCTCGCGTGCCTCGGCCAGTTCCATCGACGCGAGCTCGACGCGTTCGGTGGCCTCGGCGAGCGTGCCGGAAAGTCGTTCGATCTCCTCGGCGGTCGCGTTCGTCTTGCTGCGCAACGCTTCCACCTGACCGGAGAGCCGCGCGAGGCCCTCACGACGGTCGGCGATCGCGCGCACGGCGGCGATGTGCGCCTTCTCCGCCTGCGACACCATGCGCTCCAGCTCGGACCGCGTCTCCACGGCCTCCGCGAGCGCGATGCGCGCCTCGGTCACGCCCTCCTGGAGCTCCAGCTCCATCGCGGCGGTCTCCTCGGCCTCGCGTTCGAGGTCGTCCGGGTCGCGGCCCCTGCTGGGTGCGTCCAGCTCGGCGGACAGGTGCCGCGCGCGTTCGGCGGCGAGGCGAACGGTGCCGCGGAGGCGTTCCTCCAAAGCGGACAGCCGGTACCAGGTGTCCTGCGCGGCCTGCAGCTTCGGCGAGTCGGCCGCGACGCGCTCCTCCAGCTCGTTCTGCTGGTACTGCGCGGCCTGCAACGACTTCTCGACCTCGGCGCGGCGCTCGCGGGCCTTCGCCTCGTCGTGCTCCTCCTGCGCGATGGCTTCCCGTTGCGTCACGAGGTCATCGGCGAGCAGGCGGAGCTTCGAGTCCCGCAGCTCGGACTGCACGACCTGCGCCCGGCGCGCGATCTCGGCCTGCTTGCCCAGCGGCTTGAGCTGGCGGCGCAGTTCGGCGGTGAGGTCGGTGAGGCGCGTCAGGTTGGCCTGCATCGCCTCCAGCTTGCGCAGCGCCTTTTCCTTGCGCTTGCGGTGCTTCAGGACGCCGGCGGCCTCTTCGACGAACGCGCGCCGTTCCTCCGGTTTGGACTCGAGGATCGCGGCGAGCTGGCCCTGACCGACGATCACGTGCATCTCGCGGCCGATGCCGGAGTCCGACAGCAGCTCCTGGATGTCCATCAGGCGGCACGAGTTGCCGTTGATCTCGTACTCGGTGGCGCCCTCGCGGAACATGCGGCGGGTGATCGACACCTCGGTGTACTCGATCGGCAGCACGCCGTCGGAGTTGTCGATCGTCAGCGTCACCTCGGCGCGGCCGAGCGGCGCGCGACCGGACGTGCCGGCGAAGATGACGTCCTCCATCTTGCCGCCGCGCAGGTCCTTGGCGCCCTGCGTGCCCATCACCCAGCGCAGCGCGTCGAGCACGTTGGACTTGCCGGACCCGTTGGGGCCGACCACACAGGTGATGCCGGGCTCGAAGCGCAGCGTGGTAGCCGAGGCGAAGGACTTGAAGCCCTTCAGCGTCAGGCTCTTGAGATGCACGCCGGGCAGAGTACCCAAACGCTTGCGAGGGATGCGTTAGGCAGGCCGTGACCTGCGCGTCCAAGTGTTGTGACCTGTACGGGCGAGGCCAGGAACTTGGATGAAGGGCTCTTTGCTCCACCTGGTGTGGGTCAAGGGCGCCTTCATCCACGTCACCACGCGTCTGGCGAGGCCTGATCACACGGTGCACGGCAGTGCGGCGGATCCGACCGGGATGAACGTCGGCGACCACCACACTAGGGACGGAGAGTAACCAGGGGTCCACTTTCGTCCGACACTTCCAGGTGATCGATCTGGTCGAGCCGGAACGACGTGGAACCGGGGATCTCCTCGTAGGCGGCGTGCGACGAGCCCCACCAGCCGCCGATCTCCCGCCGCCCCTGGCGGTCGAACACCATGACCTTGCAGCGGGCCCCCGGCTTGACGTTGTCGAACCTGAACCGCATCTCGGTGCCCCACGACCTCGTCATCATGGAGACGCTCGCCTCGACTCCGGTCTTCTGGTCCTGGGCTGCCCACGTCGGCGCAGGTGGGAGCATCAGGAACAGCACCCCACCGGCCAGCGCGAGGACGACCAGGACAGCCGCGCAGAGGATCAGCACGCGCCGCTGGCGGTTCGGCTCGGGCGGGCACTCGGGGATCTCGTCCAGGTTCTCGACGTCCTCCAGGCTCAGCCGCCCGAGCAGGCCCGGCAGCGGGGCCAGCCGCAGCATCTCGGCCTGGCAGGCGGCACAGCCAGACAGGTGGCGTTCGAACGCGGACCGCTCCTTGAGGTCGAGCGATCCGAAGAGGTAGGCGCCGACGTCGACGGTGTGCTGGCAGCTCACGCCTCGGTCACCCCTCTCTCCTCCAGTGCGTCGCGCAGCGCCCGCAGTGCGTAGAAGCAGCGCGACTTGACCGTGCCCGGCGGGACGCCGAGCGTGGTGGCGGCCTCCGCGACGGTGCGGCGGCGGTAGTACAGCTCGATGACGACCGTCCGGTGCTCAGGCGTGAGCGCCCGCAGCGCCGACGCGATCTGCCACGTCTGCAGCACGTGTTCGACCTGGTCGCTGACCGGCGGCAGGTCCACCGGTTCGAGCGGCACCTCGGTCGCCCGTGCGTTGCGGCGGCGGTAACCGGAGATCACCAGGTTGCGGGCGACCGTGTAGAGCCACGGTGCCGCGTCGTCCGGGTTCAGCTCGTCGTAGTGCCGCCACGCGCGCAACAAGGTCTCCTGCACGACGTCCTCCGCCTGCTGGAAGTCGCCATCGACCAGCCGCAGCACGTAGTGCAGCAACGGGCCTCGCCAGCGGTCGTAGAGCTGGATGAGGACGTCTTCGGCGGAGTCCACGCTCCCTTACTACGCCACTTCCTCCGGAACGGTTCAGCGCTCCACGAACCCGGTCAGATCGCCCCGCGCGTCCGACCACTGCTCACCGACGGATTCGACGTGACCCGGGGTTTCACCCGAACGGAGAGCCTTCAGCAATTGTTCACACTTTTGGCGGGGTCCCTCGGCAACCACCTCGACCCGTCCGTCGGGCCGGTTGGAAGCGCTGCCCACCAGGCCCAGTTCTAGTGCCCTGGCTCGCGTCCACCAGCGGAAACCAACGCCCTGAACCTGTCCTCGCACCCACGCGTTTAGTCGCACGTCCACCCCCGAATGGTTGCGTAGTCACCCAAGGTGATCGAAGACGCACTCGGGGTTTATCACCCATTAGTGGTACCGTGCCGAGCCGTGAGTGCCCGCAGCCTCTTAATCGGCCTGCTGATCGGTGCAACCGGCGTCGGCGGCCTCGCCGTCACCGGCAACTCCCCTCTCGGCATCAGCTTCACCACCGCCGCGCAGCAGGAGACCACCGACGCGGCGAACCAGTTCGGCACAGGCAACGCGGCCGCACCCAACAGACAGACTTCCTCCCGCCACACCGGTGTCGGCACTCCCACGGCGTCGTCGTCCTCGTCCGCTCCCACCACCTCGTCGACGACGGACACCGCCTCCTCCACTTCTTCTTCGTCAGCGGCTCCCACCACCACGACGACTCCCGAAGCGCCGAAGCCGCCCGCCGATCCACCGAAGCCACCCACGGGCCAGACCCCTGAGCAGGCCGTCCTGGAGCTCGTGAACGACCAGCGCGCCGCGAAGGGCTGCAAGGCCCTCGTGATCGACGACCGCATCACGACCGCCGCGCAGGCCCACAGCACGGACATGGCCACCAACAACTACTTCTCGCACTCGTCGAAGGAAGGCAGGACCTTCGACCAGCGCATGAAGGACGCGGGCTACCCGAAGCCCGGCGGCGAGAACATCGCGATGGGCTACCCGACGGCCGCCGCGGTGATGGACGGCTGGATGAAGTCCCAGGGCCACCGGGAGAACATCCTGAACTGCAGTTTCATGACCATGGGCGTCGGCCTCGACACCCGCGGCAACTACTGGACCCAAGACTTCGGCTACTGACGGTTGAGCAGGGGAAACTTCGTGTACGAGAGCCCGGAACCGGACTCGCGCAGGCGCTTTCGCGGTGCACCGCAGATGATCCTCGCCGCGTCCGGTGTCGTTCTGGCCACCGTCTTCGCCGCCGTCGCCTCACTGGCGGCAGGCTCGGACAACGCCTCAGAAACCCCCACGACACAGCCACCCCGCAAGGAGGCCGTGCGCGACGCGTTGAGCATCGTGCCGACGTCCTCGCCCACTTCTTCTTCGGTCGAACTGACCTCGTCGCCCTCTCCTTCTGAGACCACGACGTCGACCACGACGTCAGCGAAGAAGAACCCGCGCGTCACCACCATCACGCGTCCTGACGGCACCACGACGACCGTCACGACCGATGACCCGCCGCCGGTCGTCACGTCGGCCACCACGACGACAACCACGACCACGACGACCACAACTACGACGACGACCACCACGACGACGAACCCCGCATCAACGAATCCGACGTCCTAGGGTTACGCCAGTCACCGGCAAGTGACGCAGAGCTACACGAAGGTGTGGCGTCGCTGAGGCTTTGGTGCGTTTCCGCCGATAACTCGAACGCAAGTCCATCCGACCGGGTTTCCCACGAGGAGATGGGTGTGTTCGAGGAAGATCATCCGCAGTCACCAACCGACGCCGCGCCGCCGAAGAAGCGCGCGGGTACGGCCGTCATGCTGGCTGCGGGCGGCGTAGTGGTGGCGACCCTGTTCGCGACGGTCGCGTCCATGCTCGCCGCGTCCGGCCACGAGGCCACCCCGGAACGCACGGCAGCGGACGTCGTGCAGACCATCACCAGCGTGGCGCCGGACGGCAGCACCAGCACGGTCGTCGTGACGGTGTCGTCGAGCGCCACCAAGTCCTCCGCCGCGCCGGAGCGCAAACAGGCCGCGCGCCCGAACGAGCAGCCCAAGCCGGGCGCTTCGGAGCAGCCGCCGCAGCTGACGACGAACCCGGCCACGCCCTCGCAGTCGCAGAGCAACCCGCCGACGTCGTGGACCGAACCGCCGGCGTCCACCTCTTCTTCTTCGTCGTCCTCGACGACCACGCCGCCGTCGTCGTCCTCGTCGTCCAGCTCCGCCGCCCCGAAGCCCTAAGGCTCGAACCGGTAGCCCATTCCGGGCTCGGTCAGCAGGTGCCGCGGCCGCGCCGGTTCGGGCTCCAGCTTCCGCCGCAGCTGCGCCAGGTAGACCCGCAGGTAGTGCGTCTCCTTCTCGTACGCGGGCCCCCAGACGTCCCGCAGCAGCTGTTTCTGCGCGACGAGCTTCCCCGCGTTGCGCGCCAGCACCTCCAGCAACCCCCACTCGGTGGGCGTGAGGTGCACCTCGGCGTCGTCCTTCAGCACCCGCTTGGCCGCCAGGTCCACCGTGAACGAGGCCGTCCGCACGACGGGTTCGTCCTCCGGGCCTGCGACGGCCGAGCGGCGGACGGCGGCGCGCAGCCGGGCAAGCAGCTCGTCCATGCCGAACGGTTTCGTCACGTAGTCGTCGGCGCCGGCGTCCAGGGCGTCGACCTTGTCGGCCGAGTCGGTGCGGGCGGACAGGACGATGATCGGCAGTGTGGTCCAGCCGCGCAGGCCCGCGATGACGTCCGTGCCGTCCATGTCCGGCAGACCCAGGTCGAGGACGACGACGTCGGGTTTGCCGTCGGCGGCCAGACGAAGGGCCGTGGCGCCGTCATGCGCCGTGAGCACCTCGTAACCCCTGGCCGAGAGGTTGATCCGCAGTGCGCGCACGATCTGCGGTTCGTCGTCGACCACCAGTACTTTCGTCACGAATCCCTCTCATCGGCCCGGAGCGAGATCACCACGGTGAGGCCACCACCGGGCGTGTCCTCCATGCTGATCGTGCCTCCCATCGCCTCGGTGAAGCCCTTCGCCACGCTCAGACCGAGACCAACGCCACCCGGCGTGCGGTCGCCGAGGCGCTGGAACGGGGCGAACACCTGGTCCGCAGCGCCGCGAGGCAGGCCGCGGCCGTGGTCGACGACGCGCAGCTCCACGTCGTCACCGTGCGCGGACGCCCGCAGCGCCACGGCACCGGCATAACGCAGTGCGTTGCCGACGACGTTCGCGATCACCCGTTCGAGGAGCCCGACGTCGGCCCGCACCGGCGGCAGCGACTCCGGGACGTCGACCTCGATGTCCCCGGTCAAGCCGCTCAGCGCCCGTGCCACGGCCTCGTAGTAGCCGACGGCGCGGAACTGCGGCTCCACCGCGCCCGTGGCGAGGCGGGACGAGTCGAGCAGGTTGTCGACCAGGCCGGTGAGGCGGTCCGCGGACTCCTCGACGGTTTCCAGCAACTCGGCCGTGTCCTGCGCCGAGAGCGTGAGATCCGGGTCGCGCAACGCCCCCACGGACGCCTTGATCGAGGTCAGCGGCGTGCGGAGGTCGTGGCCGACGGCGGAGAGCAACGCCGTGCGCAGTTCGGTGCGCGACGCCTGCCGTTGCGCTTCGAGCGCCTGCTCGGCCATGCGCTGCTGCCGAAGCGCGAGCAGGGCCTGACCGGCGGCCGCCTCCAGGACGCGGCGGTCGGACGCGGGCAGCGACCGGCCCCGCAACGCCAGGTGCACGTCCGGGGTCACCGCGATGTCGATGTCCGCCTCGTCCGGTTCGTCGCACGGATTCGCGCCGACGCACGCCACCCGTTCCCAGCCGCCGTCGACGCGTTCCAGCAGCGCGACGGACGTCAGGCCGAAGTTCTCCTTCACCTTTTCCAGCAACCGTGCGAGGGGGAACGGGTTCGTCAGCACGGTGCGCGCGTACGACGCGAGGAGCGTGGCCTCGGTGCGTGCGCGCGCTGCCTGCGTGGCGCGGCGGGCGGCGTAGTCCACCACCAACGCCGTGGAGACCCCCACGACGATCATCGCGAAGAACGTGAGCACGTTCTGCTGCGCGTCGATCGTGAACGTGTAGAAGGGCTCGGTGAAGAAGAAGTTCAGCAGCAACGCGCTGACCAGCGCCGCCGTGATCGCCGGGCCCAGTCCGCCGACTATCGCGACCACGAGCGTGACCAGCAGGTACCCGATGACGTTCGTGGAGAAGTTCAGGCTGACCCGCATCGACGCACCGGCCGCCGTCACCAGCGCGGGACCCGCGATCGCGAGGAACCAGCCCCACGCCAGCCTGCTCGGCCTGAGCGGGCTGCCCGCGAACCGCGCGCGCCAACCGCTGCTCGTGGCCGGGTGCGTGACCATGTGGACGTCGATCGCACCGGACTCCTGCACCACCGTGGAGCCGATACCGGCGGAGAACACGCGCGCGAACCGTGAACGGCGTGATGTGCCGACCACGAGCTGAGTGGCGTTCACACCCCGCGAGAACTCCAGCAGCGCCGTCGGCACGTCATCGCCGACGACCGTGTGGAACGTGGCACCGACGTCTTCCGTGAGCTTGCGGAACTTCGTCAACGAGTGCGGATCGGCGCCTGCGAGGCCATCGCCCCTGAGCACGTGCACGACGAGAAGGTCGCCACCCGCGCGCGTGGCGATGCGGCGCGCGCGTCGGATGAGCACCTCGCTCTCCTGGCCGCCGGTGATGGCGACGACGACGCGTTCGCGGGCCTCCCACGTGTCGGTGATCTGCTGTTCGGCCCGGTAGCGCATGAGGGCGACGTCGACCTGGTCGGCGACCCAGAGCAGCGCGAGCTCGCGGAGCGCGGTGAGGTTGCCGACGCGGAAGTAGTTGCCCAGCGCGGCGTCGATCTTGTGCGCCGCGTAGACGTCGCCGTGGGCGAGGCGCCGGCGCAGCGCTTCGGGTGTGAGGTCGACGAGCTGCATCTGGTCGGCCCTGCGCACGACCTCGTCCGGCACGGTCTCCTGCTGCGAAATGCCCGTTATGCGTTGAACGACGTCGTTGAGCGATTCCAGGTGCTGGACGTTGACGGTGGAGAGCACGTCAATCCCGGCTTCGAGGAGTTCCTCGACGTCCTGCCACCTCTTGGCATTACGTGATCCCGGCGCGTTCGTGTGGGCGAGTTCGTCGACGACGGCGATCTCGGGCGCGCGGGCCAGCACGGCGTCGACGTCCATCTCGGTGAGTTCGACGCCGCGGTGCACGGCGTGCCTGCGCGGCACGATTTCCAGACCCTCGACCAGTTCGGCCGTCTTGGCCCGGCCGTGGGTCTCCACAAATCCGATGACCACATCTGTGCCGCGTTCCCGCCGCCGGTGCGCCTCACCGAGCATGGAGAACGTCTTGCCGACACCGGGAGCGGCTCCGAAGAAGATCCGAAGCTCACCACGCCTGGGTTTCGCACTCACCGGACCAGTCTGCCTCTGGCCCCGCATGGGCCGTTCGGCGGTACGCACTGCGCCGCCCGGCGACACACGTGCTCCTTCCCACATCTTTGGCCACAGATCTGTCTTGTTGAATCATGCTTCAGCACGGCGCCCGTTCGAGTGAGCCCGGCTGCGCTTTTTACGCCGTTTACCAGCACATTTAAGTGTGCTGGACGCGCGCGGTGACACCCCGCGTCACCACAACGGCCGAATGGGTTATCGGCAGTTGGCGGATAGCGCGCAGAGCGTGAATGAGGGAAAGTGCCAGGGTTCGTGTCCGAATTCGGACAATCACATGCGCGCGGAGAAACGATGCCCACCACCGTCACCAACCACGAGGCTCTTCAACTCGTGGTGGCCGTGCACCGGCTGGTGCGAAGTCTTCGACAGGCCGCTCCGGCCCGTCGTTTGCAACCCACCCAGTTATTGGTGCTGTCAGAACTGAGCGCCCACGGCCCGATGCGGATCGGCGAGATCGCGGTGCGCGCGCTGTGTTCGCAGCCGACCGCGACAACCGTCGTGACCAGCCTCGAGTCCACCGGCCTAGTGCGCAGAGAGCCCGACGCGGCCGACGGCAGAGCCACGATTGTCGTGCTCACCGAGGTCGGCCGCGAGACCGTGCTGTCGATGGCTCACGGCGAGGCCGAACTATTGAGTGAAAGAATGTCCGAACTTTCGCCGGAAGACAGAGACCTCCTGCGTTCGGCCATGCCGGTATTGCGCCACCTGGCGGAGCCGCAGGAAAACAAGTAGGAGCGGGACCCCCGACCGGTCCCGCTCCTGGGCATTACTTGCTGGGTGACACGGAAGTAGGTGACACCGAGCTCGAAGGTGCGCTTCCAGAACTCGACGACGGCGTACTCGATGACGGAGCGGACATGCTCGGTGTCACCGTGTAACATGTGCCGTTTTCGTAGTCGATCTTCGGCCGTGGATACCTGTTAGCCGGAATCATCGGTTCGGGATCGCTCCCACCGCACCCGTAGTAGTGACGTGGCGCGTTGATGGGATTGCCGTGCTGGTCGTACAACAGCACGTTGGTGAGCAACTTGCCGTTCTCGTCGTAGGCGTAGATGTTCTCGTAGCTCTCCGTCACCGGCGCCGGGTACGACTGCCGTGACGTGTTGTAGGCGAGGTTGTTCGCCGTCGCGTCGACGACCTGGAACAGCAACCCGACCGCCAGCGCGGACGCCGGCAGGCTGAACCACAGCCACCGCCGGTCGACCTTGGCACGCGGCCCGGCGTACACCGACACCACGGCGATCGCGGCGACGAACAGGAACCCGAGGATGTCGCGGCCGGCGAGCAACACGGCCCCGAGCCCGAGCAGACCGGCCCGCACCAACCACCACGCGGGCTGCAGCGACCTGAAGTAGGTCAACGCCCGTTCCGCCGGCGTGCCCGCCTCCGGCGTCAGCCACTGCTGGATCTTGCGCGTCTCCGGCAGCGCCATGATCTCCTGCTGCGCCGGCCCCCGGTCGTGCACGAGCGCCAGGCTCAGCACCAGCACCACCCCGGGAAGCAGCAGAATGCCCGGCTCTCGCAGCGCCGCCGCCCCGGCGAGCAACGTGATCCCGGTGGCGATCGCCAACCCCCACGCCGCCGCACGAGGCCTGGTCAGCAGTTTGCCCTTGGTGGTGACCGGCAGCCGCTCGGTCCGCGGCGGATACCCGGCCGCCTGCCGCAGCTCCTGCGCGTACTGCTCAGGCGGCCCGAGCCGCTGCTCCAGCGTCTCGTTCTCCCCGAGCTCGGTCGACAGCTCCGCGACGTGCGCGCTGACGTCCTCCATGATCTCGGCGACCTCGCTGGGCGGCAGGTCGTCGAGGGCCGCGCGCATCCCTGCCAGGTAGTACTCGACCCCGAGTGCCTGCGTGTTCATGCTGCGACCTCCCCGAGCAGGCCGTCCAGCGTGCTGGCGAACGACCTCCACGTCTCCCTCGACTCAGCCAGGCGCACCCGCCCGGTCTCGTTGATGCTGTAGTACTTGCGGTGCGGCCCCTCTTCACTCGGCACCACGTACGAGGTCAGCATCCCCGCGTTGTAGAGCCGACGCAGCGTGCCGTACACCGACGCGTCACCCACGTCGTTCAAACCCCCGGCGCGCAGTCTGCGCACCACGTCGTACCCGTATCCGTCGTCCTTGCGCAGAACCGCAAGGACAGCCAGATCCAGCACCCCTTTGAGCAGCTGACTGGTGTCCATGGCCCCTCCCGCCCGCTCTTGCGCGGTGAACACTACTACGCACTGCGCAGTACTGTCTAACGCGTTGTTGCATCGCGATCTCGACAGGCATGGCAACGGGGTCGACTACAGGACGTG
Source organism: Lentzea sp. NPDC004782 (assembly GCF_040609115.1). NCBI lineage: Bacteria > Bacillati > Actinomycetota > Actinomycetes > Pseudonocardiales > Pseudonocardiaceae > Lentzea > Lentzea sp. NPDC004782. Next base: position 63,019 of record NZ_JBEXJN010000023.1, on the reverse strand, counting down.
CGGGCTTGGACGCAGGTTGTCAGCTCGCGCAGCCGGATGCGCCGGTCGGCTCGCCGAACTTCACGGCCCCGAGCGTGATCTTGGTCTTCGGGTCGGGCCTGCTACCGGGAGAGGCCGACTGGGTCACCACGACCCAGTTCCGGTCGACGAGCTGCTGCCGGTGCTTGCCGGTCGCGTCCTCGGAACCGAGCAGGTAGAAGCCTGCGGCCTGCAGCGTGTCCTGCGCCTTCTGCAGATCCAGGCACACGACGTTCGGCACCGTGCCCTTGACGGGCGGTTCCTGACTGGTGGACGGGTCGGTCGGCTTGCGCACTTTCAGCACGACCTGCGAGCCGCTGGCCGCCTCGGCGTCGGCTCCCGGCGACTGCGAGACGACGACCCAGTTCGACGGTTCGAGGATCGGCCTCTTCTGGCCGGTCGCGTCCTCCTCCGTCACCCGGTAACCGCGTGCCGACAGGAGGTTCCGCGCCTCGCTGAGCCGCAGGTCAGCCACCTTCGGCACCCTCGGCACACCAGAGCTCGGCGAAGTGGGGGGCTGGTTGGGACCGACAGGCACACCGCCCGTGCAGCCGGCGAGAGCGAGCAGCAGGAGGGCGATGAGGGTCTTCATCAGGCGCTCAGAGCCGTGGCCTGGGCTGGCAGCGCGGGCAGGAGTACGAGGACCGGTTCATGAACGGCTCCCGGACGATCGCCGTCCCGCACCGCTTGCACGGCCGGTTCTCCTGACCGTAAGCGCTGAGCGACCGGTCGAAGTACCCGGACTGCCCGTTGACGTTGACGTAGAGGGCGTCGAACGACGTCCCGCCCTGGCCGAGCGCCTCACGCATCACGTCGGTGGCGTGGTCCAGCAGCTCGGCGGCCTTCGCTTTGGTGAGCTTGTCCGTCATCCGGGTGCCGTGCAGCTTCGCGCGCCAGAGGGCCTCGTCGGCGTAGATGTTGCCGATTCCGGACACCAGCGTCTGGTCCAGCAGCGCTCGTTTGATCTCGGTGTGACGCAGGCGCAACGCGCGCACGGCAGCATCACGGGAGAAGAGAGGGTCCATCGGGTCGCGGGCGATGTGCGCGACCGAGTCGGGGACCAGGGTGCCGTCGACCTCGACCAGTTCGGCGAGAGCCAGGCCGCCGAAGGTTCGTTGGTCGACAAAGCGCAGCTCCGGGCCGCCGTCGGCGAACCGGAACCGCACACGAAGGTGTTTCTCGTCCGGCGCGTCTGCCGGCTGGACGAGCATTTGGCCGCTCATGCCCAGGTGGGCCAGCATGGCGGCTTTGTCGGCCAGTTCCACCCAGAGGTACTTGCCGCGGCGCCTGGCTGCGGCCATCGGCTGGCCTGCCAGGCGCGCGCAGAAGTCCGCGGAACCCAGGTCGTGCCGGCGAATGGCGCGTGGGTGCAGCACCTCTACCGAGGAGATGACCCGGCCGGCAACGTGGGCTTCGAGGCCGAGGCGAACCACCTCGACCTCTGGGAGTTCGGGCACGTCAGTCTTCGGACTTGCCCTCGTCGACGGGCTGCGCCTCGATCACGGCGGCCTGCGGCTTGGTGGGCTTGAGCACCCACACGCCCGCGCGGCTCGTGTCCCTGACCAGCACAAGTCCCTGGATGCCTCCGCTGCGGGAGGTGTTCACCGGGCCGCGAGCGGAGCGCGTGCGGCGGTTGGTGCGGTACCTGGTCGCATACATTGCGTTCTCAGTCTTCCTCGGATGGGAGGGTCCCTGGCGTCACCGAGGCGCCGTTCTGTCCGTTTGCGGATTGGGCTGACTCCTGCTCAGCCTTGACCCGCTCCGACAGAACATGATAAGCCGCTTCAGCGGCTTTCTGCTCGGCTTCCTTCTTGGTGCGCCCATCACCCTTGCCGTAGGGCTGGCCACCGACGAGCACCGTGGCGGTGAACTCCTTGCGGTGGTCCGGCCCCTGGTCGTCCACGCGATATTCCGGGACGCCGAGACTGGCTTGAGCGGTGAGCTCCTGCAGGCTTGTCTTCCAGTCCAGTCCAGCACCCAAAAGCGGAGCCTTGGCCAAGAGTGGATCGAACAGCCGGTGAACGAACGTTCGTGCGGTATCGATACCGAACTGCAGGTACACCGCACCGATGACGGCTTCGAGGCCGTCGGCGAGGATGCTCGCCTTGTCCCTGCCGCCGGTCAGCTCTTCGCCGCGACCGAGCAGCAGGTGTGCACCGAGCCCGCCTTCTCCCAGGTCACGCGCTACGCCCGCCAGAGCGTGCATGTTCACCACGCTGGCGCGGAGCTTCGCGAGCTGACCCTCTGGAAGGTCGGGATGGGTGCGGTAGAGGTGGTCGGTGACGACCAGCCCGAGCACGGCGTCTCCCAGGAACTCGAGACGCTCGTTCGGCGGCAGACCGCCGTTCTCGTACGCGTAAGACCGGTGGGTGAGCGCAAGCCCGAGCAGCTCGGCGTCCAACTCGACGCCGAGCGCTTCGGACAAAGTCGCGCGGTCAGCTTGCGGAGCGCGCGGCGGCTTTCCCCCCACTACGTAACCGAGGAGATCAGGCCGGCTGAGCGACCTGGCGGCCAGCGTACTGACCACAGGCCGGGCAGGCGACGTGCTGCGGCTTCGGCTGACGGCAAGCCTTGTTGGAGCACGCCACCAGGTGCACGGCAGACGTCTTCCACTGGGAACGGCGCGCACGGGTGTTGGCGCGCGACATCTTCCGCTTCGGGACGGCCACGACTACTTCTCCTCGTTGTTGTCATCGCTGAACCGCTCTTGCAACGCGGCCCAACGAGGGTCAATCGTCTCATGCCCGTGGTCGGGCCCGAGCTCCACCCACCTGCCGCCGCACTCGGAGCAAAGCCCCTTGCAGTCCGGCTCGCAGAGCGGCACCTGCGGCAGCGCGAGGACGATGGCGTCCCGCACCACAGGCTCGAGGTCGATCAGATCGTTCTCGATCCGGCTGACCTCGTCTTCATCAGTGGTCTCGTCCGTGGTGCTGTCCGGCCACGCGTACAGCTCCGTGATCCGGACCTCGACCTCGTCGGCGAGCGGCTCGAGACACCTCGAGCACTCCCCTTCGACCTTGGCGAACGCGGTCCCCGACACGAGCACGCCCTCCACGACCGACTCGGTCAGGAGATCGAGCTCAACCTCTCCGCCTTCCGGCACCGCGATCACGCCGAGCAACCCCACACCTGCCGCGGGAACCGACCGGACGAAGGGTCGGCTCGACCCGGCGCGACGGCCGAGGTCCCTGGTGTCGATGACCCAGGGCCCTGATGCTGTGGGACGCGTGGACGCGTGACGATGCTCAGTCATGATCAGATTGGTTGCCGGCGGGGACCTACCACGTCCAGCCGGTCCAGGGTACGGGACGACGCCCCCACGCGTGAAATCGGCAGGTGATCGCACCTGCCCGAGGTAGCGCGAATCACACTCCCAGCCGCTCTCCCCCGCTGTTCGAGCGCCACGCGGGGCCCCTGCGTCCTCTCCTGGAGTACGAAAGCTCCCCGCGTACTGCTCGCAAACACGAAAGGGTGAGGGGCTAGGCGCCGTAGTCGAAGGGGGCGGCGGCACCCGCGACGGCCGGCCCGCGCAGGTGCGAGCGGCCCTTGCCGACCGACCTGAGCGTGTGCGCGAGGAGGTCCTCGAAGTCCGCGAGCTTGCCGTCCACGTACGCGTCGCACTCCGACCGCAGCCGGATGGCCTCGTTCTGCGCGGCGTCGAGGATGCGCGCGGCCTCGGCGTGCGCGGCCCGGACGACCTCCTGCTCGTTGACGAGCCTGGCCTGCTCGGCGCGGCCGTCCTCGGTGGCGCGCTCGTAGTTGGCGCGACCGGCCTGGATCATCCGCTCCGCCTCGGCGTGCGAACGGCCGACCAGCTCGTCGTACTCCTGCCGACCGGCGGCGACGGTGCGCTCGGCCTGGTCCTCGGCCTCGGCGATCATCCGCTCGGCACGCGCCCGCGCGTCGGAGAGCATCGCCTCCGCCTCGGCCTGCGCCTCCGCGAGCATGCGCTCGGCGTCGGCCCGCGCCTTGGACACACCGGCCTCTGCCTCGTGCTTGGCCTTGCCGACCAGCTCGTCCTTGTGGTCGAGCACGTCCTGCGCGTCGTCGAGCTCCGCGGGGATCGCGTCGCGCACGTCGTCGAGCAGTTCGAGCACATCACCGCGCGGCACGACGCACCCCGAGGTCATCGGAACTCCGCGCGCTTCCTCGACGATCGTGACGAGCTCGTCGAGTGCCTCGAACACCCGGTACACGTCTCACTCCCTAACCGCTGTGGCTCCCACCCACAAGTGTGCCCTGCGGATCTCCCCGAAAGAGGGAGATCGGCAGGGCGTGTCAGGATTTGCCGTGACCATCACGATCCGACGGGCGACCGCGGCCGATGTCGACCCGATCGTGGCAATGCTCGCCGACGACCCGCTGGGCGCCGCGCGCGAGAAGCCCGGCGACCCCGCCTACCTCAAGGCGTTCGAGGTGATCGACGCCGACCCGCACCAGCTCCTGGCGGTGGCCGAACTCGACGGCGAGGTCGTGGGCACCCTGCAGCTCACGTTCACGTCCGGCCTGTCACGGCTCGGCATGACCCGCGCGACCGTGGAGGCCGTGCGCGTGCGTTCCGACCAGCGCGGCGCCGGTATCGGCGAACGCCTGATGAGGTGGGCGATCGACGAGGCGCGCGCACGCGGTTGCGGTCTGGTGCAGCTGACGACGGACGCGTCACGCGTGGACGCGCACCGGTTCTACGAGCGGCTCGGGTTCACCGCGTCGCACGTGGGGATGAAGCTGCCGCTCTAACGGGTCTCGGCGAGGCGCTGCTGCAGCCGCTGCTCGATGGTCGCGGGCAGCAGCGTCGACACGTCGCCGCCGTACGTCGCAACCTCCTTGACCAGCGAGGACGCCAGGAACGAGTACGCGGGCGTGGCCGGCATGAACAGCGTGTCGACCCCGGTGAGCTGGTGGTTCATCTGCGCCATCTGCAGCTCGTAGTCGTAGTCGGTGACCGCGCGCAGGCCCTTCACGATGGCCTTGATCTCGTTCTCGCGGCAGTAGTCGACCAACAGACCGTGCCACGAGTCCACGCGCACGTTCGGCCACGGCTGCGTGACCTCGCGGAGCATCTCGAGCCGCTCTTCGACGGAGAACAGCGTGCGCTTGGTCTTGTTGATGAGCACGGCGACGACGACCTCGTCGAAGAGATGCGCCGCTCTCCCGATGATGTCCAGGTGACCGTTGGTTACCGGGTCGTAGGAGCCGGGCGTCACGGCACGCGTCATGAGGCGGACGTTAGCACCCGATCGGACGCCTCCAGGCGTGTCCGTGGTTCTCGTCACCCATCAGAACGCACTTGCCCCCAATACACCGCCGTGTCGCCATATCGCTTGGCACGCAAGGGTTCTACTCCGTCCGGCCACACTGGTTCGTTGCTCCGCGAAGCACGTTCGACCACCAGCACCGCGTCAGGGGCCAATCTGTGCCGGAGGCCGTGCAGCACCTTCTCCAGCTCGTCGTCCGTCACCGCGTAGGGCGGATCCGCGAACACGACGTCGAACTTCTCGCCTTCGGTTGTGGCGTACGCCTCAGCCGTGCGGTTCGCGATCATCACGCCCGCGAAGCCGAGATCCTTCGCGTTGGACTTGAGGACCTCGGCCGCCCGCCGGTCCGACTCCACGAACGTCGCGTGCCCGGCACCCCGGCTGAGCGCCTCGAACCCGAGCGCCCCCGACCCCGCGTACAGGTCGAGCACGCGCGCGCCGTCGAGGTCCATCATCGACTCGAGAGAGCTGAACAGCGCCTCCCGCACCCGCTCGGACGTGGGCCTCGTGCCCTTCGGCGGCACCTTGAGCCTGCGACCTCCCGCGGTCCCGGCAACGATTCGTGTCACCGCGTCATCGTCCCAGGTGCGCCCCGCCGTTCACCGCCAGCACCTGCCCGGTGATGTGCCCGGCGTGCGGCGAGGCGAGAAACGCCACCAGCGCCGCCACGTCCTCCGGCGTACCCGCACGCCCGTTCTTGGTCTGCCCGATGAGGGTGTCGAGCCGCTCCGGCGTCATCGAGTCGCCGAAGAACTCCGTGTCGACGATCAACCCGGGCGACACCACGTTGGCCGTGATCCGCCTCTTCCCCAGCTCACCGGCCAGCTCCGCGGTCCACGCCTCCACCGCAGCCTTCGCGGCGCCGTAACTGCCACCACCCCGCCGCCCCGCGATCGAGCCGATGGTGATCACCCGCCCGTCGTCCGCGAGCCTCGGCGCCAACGCCTCCGTGACGAGCACCGCACTGACGACGTTCACTTCGTAGTTGGCAAGCCACCGCGTCTTGGTGTCCTCGTGCCCGATGTTCCCGCCCGCGTTGTTGACCAGAACATCCACCACCTCCGGCAGCTCGGCCAACGCCCTCTCGACCGCCTCCGGATCCGTGGCGTCGAAGGCAACGTGTCTCACACCCGGCACCTTCGCGAGCACCTCGGCCCGACGACCGGTGATGGTGACGTCGAGTCCTTGCTCGACCAGTGTGAGGGCGATGGCTCGGCCGATGCCCGTGCCGCCACCCGTGACCACCGCTGTGCGCATTGCACCCCCAGGCTGACGCAGGGGTACCCCCGAGTTGGGATCCCCTCGCAACCCAACTTACCCAGCACCACCGACAAGATCACGTCGCCGACCACGGCCGACCGCACGCACCGGGGTACGCCCGCGACGGCCGAGCCGCACCATCAAAGGCAACGCAAGCACCTACGCAACATGCGGCCGCCGTAAGCAACAGGCGTGCCATCTGCCCGCGTGTAGCGCCGGCCGGTCTTCGATCAGATTGACGGATTCCGGGGCGGAGCCCCGGAATCTTCAGAACGCGACCCGCCCAACGCGACGCGACCAGCCACCCGCAACCCGCGAGAACTCACCCGAGTCCTTGCCACCACCCGTCAACCTCCCCAGGAGCGTCGACATCAACCCGCTCCCCGGGCCGAGGCACCGCCAGCGTCAACCCCCGAGCCTTGGCCTCCCGCCACACCCGATCCACCGGCTCAGTCCACGGGTGCAGGGCGAGGTTGAACGTCGCCCAGTGCACGGGAATCAGCAACCCACCCCCGAGATCCTCGAACGCCTGAACCCCTTCCTCAGGCGTCATGTGGATATCAGGCCAAGCGTCCCCATAGGCCCCGACCTGCATCAACACCGCGTCGAACGGCCCGTGCGCGGCGCCGATCGCCCGGTAGCCGGGGAAGTACCCGGTGTCACCGCTGTAGAACACCGACCGCTCCCCACGAGCGATCACCCAGGAAGCCCACAGCGTCACGTTCCGCTGCACCGAACGCCCGGAAAAGTGTTGCGCCGCAGTGCAAGTGAGGGTGAACCCGTCGACCGAGTACGACTCGTCCCAGTCCAGCTCGACGATCCGAGCGGATGGCACGTCCCAGCGCCGCAGATGCGCACCCAGCCCCAGCGGCACCACGAACACGGCGGACGACCCCGCGACCAGGGCGTCCACGGTCGCCATGTCCAGGTGGTCGTAGTGATCGTGCGAGATCACCACGGCGCTCAAGGCGGGCAGATCCGACAGCTGGTGCGGCACCGGGTGCAGGCGGCGGGGGCCGACGTGGGCGGACGGGGAGACCCGGTCGCTCCACACGGGATCGAGCAGCACTGCGGCGCCGTCGATCTCGATCAGCGCGGACGCGTGGCCGTACCAGGTGATGTGCAGCCCGGTGGTCACCGGTGCGGACGGGCCCACCAGCGGGACGGCGGAGGACGGTTTGCGGTCCTCGCCGCCGAACACGAAGTCGCGCAACGAGAACGAGTCGCGGTCGGGGACCGTGCGGACTTCCTTGTCGTTGTGGAACTTGCCGTCGCGGTAGCGCGGTGAGCGCGACATCTCGACCGGATCCGGTTTGCCGCCCAGCTGTCTGGGGACGTCCCGCAACGCCCACGCCACCCCCGCGAACCCGAGCAGGCCGGCCAACGCCTTCTTCATGATGCGAATCCCTCTCCCTGACCCCGTGCTCGGTGCAACGCAGGGAATGGTCACCGAGTTCCGCTCGGCCTGCAGAACGATGAAGGGCTCCTTCATCCACCACAAGTGGAAGAAGGAGCCCTTCATCGACGAACCAGGACTACTCCAGGATGATCAACAGGTCGCCGCCCTCGACCTGCTGGGCTCCGCGCAACGCCAGGCGCCGCACGCGGCCCGCCTTCGGGGCGGTGATCGCCGCCTCCATCTTCATGGCCTCGATCGTCGCGACCGTCTGGCCGGCCTCGACCGAGTCGCCCTCGGCCACCGCCGCCGTCACCACGCCCGCGAACGGCGCCGCGACGTGGTTCGGGTTGCCGCGGTCGGCCTTCTCGGCGGCCGGGATGTCGGCCGCCACCGAACGGTCGCGGACCTGGATCGGGCGCAGCTGGCCGTTCAGGGTTGCCATGACCGTGCGGATGCCGCGCGCGTCCGCCTCGGAGATCGCCTCCAGGCCGATCAGGAGCCGCACACCCGGCTCCAGGTCGACGGAGTACTCCTCGCCGGGGCGCAGGCCGTAGAAGAAGTCCTTGGAGCGCAACACCGACGTGTCACCGTAGGCCTCGCGGTGAGCCAGGAACTCCTTCGTGGGCGCAGGGAACAGCAGCCGGTTCAGCGTCGCCCGCCGTGAGTCGACGAGGCCGGCCTCGTCCTCCGGCGAGAGCTCCTCGATCGGCTTCGGGGCCGGGCGGCCCGCCAGGGCCTTCGACCGGAACGGCTCCGGCCAGCCGCCGGGCGGGTCGCCCAGCTCGCCGTGCAGGAAGCCGATCACCGAGGCCGGGATGTCGTACTTGCCGGGGTCGGCCTCGAAGTCGGCGGGCGAGACGCCCGCGCCCACGAGGTGCAGCGCGAGGTCGCCGACGACCTTGGACGACGGCGTCACCTTCACCAGGTGACCGAGCATCCGGTCGGCCGCCGCGTACATGGACTCGATCTCCTCGAACTTCTCGCCCAGGCCCAGTGCGACGGCCTGGGTGCGCAGGTTCGAGAGCTGACCACCGGGGATCTCGTGGTGGTAGACGCGTCCGGTCGGGCCGGGGATGCCGGACTCGAACGGCGCGTAGATCTTGCGCACGGCCTCCCAGTACGGCTCGAGGTCGCACACGTTCTGCAGGTTCAGGCCCGTGGCGTGCTCGGTGTGGTCGGTCAGCGCCACGATCGACGACAGCGGCGGCTGCGACGTCGTGCCCGCCATCGACGCGGTCGCGCCGTCGATCGCGTCCACGCCCGCCTGGATCGCGGCCAGGTAGGTCGCGAGCTGGCCACCCGCGGTGTCGTGCGTGTGGAGGTGGACCGGAAGGTCGAACTCCTTGCGCAGCGCCGAGATCAGGCGCGCCGCGGCGGGGGCGCGCAGCAGGCCCGCCATGTCCTTCACGGCCAGCACGTGGGCGCCCGCGCCGACGATCTGCTCGGCCAGCTTCAGGTAGTAGTCCAGTGTGTACAGACGCTCGTCCGGGTCGGACAGGTCGCTCGTGTAGCAGAGCGCGACCTCGGCGACCGCCGTCCCGGTCTCGCGCACGGCCTCGATCGCCGGGCGCATCTGCTCGACGTCGTTCAGCGCGTCGAAGATCCGGAAGATGTCGATGCCGGTGTTCGTCGCCTCCTGCACGAACGCCTTGGTGACCGCCTCCGGGTACGGCGTGTAGCCGACCGTGTTGCGGCCGCGCAGCAGCATCTGCAGGTTGATGTTCGGCACGGCCTCGCGCAGCGCGGCGAGACGCTCCCACGGGTCCTCGGCGAGGAACCGCAGCGCCACGTCGTAGGTCGCGCCGCCCCAGCACTCCAGCGAGAGCAGCTCGGGCGTCATGCGCGCGACGTGCGGCGCGACGGCGAGCAGGTCCTTGGTGCGTACTCGGGTCGCGAGCAGCGACTGGTGCGCGTCGCGGAACGTCGTGTCCGTGACGCCGACGGCCCTGCTCTCCCGCAGCCACCGCGCGAAGCCCTCGGGGCCGAGCTCGACCAGCTTCTGCTTGGAACCGGCGGGCGGTTCGGCGTTCAGGTCGACGATCGGCAGCTTCTCGCGCGGGTCCACCGCGGTCGGACGGGTGCCGTTCGGGTGGTTGACCGTGACGTCGGCGAGGTAGGTCAGCAGGCGCGTGCCGCGGTCGGCCGAGTGGCGCGCGGTCAGCAGGTGCGGGCGCTTCTCGATGAACGACGTGGTGACGCGGCCCTCGTAGAAGTCCGGGTCGTCCAGCACGGCCTGGATGAACGGGATGTTCGTGGACACGCCGCGGATGCGGAACTCCGCGATCGCCCGGCGCGCACGCGCGACGGCGAGGGCGAAGGTGCGCCCGCGGCACGTGAGCTTCACGAGCATCGAGTCGAAGTGCGGGCTGATGGCCATGCCCGCGCCCGCCGTGCCGCCGTCGAGGCGGATGCCGGAACCACCGGGCGAGCGGTAGGCGCTGATCGTGCCGGTGTCCGGGCGGAACCCGTTGGCCGGGTCCTCCGTGGTGATGCGGCACTGCAGCGCCGCGCCGCGCAGCTGCACGGTGTCCTGCGAGAGGCCCAGGTCTTCGAGCGTCTCACCGGCGGCGATGCGCATCTGCGACTGCACGAGGTCGACGTCGGTCACTTCTTCGGTGACCGTGTGCTCGACCTGGATGCGCGGGTTCATCTCGATGAAGACGTAGTGGCCCTGCGGGTCGAGCAGGAACTCGACGGTGCCCGCGTTGCGGTAGCCGATGTGGCGCGCGAACTTCACGGCGTCGTTGCAGATGCGGTCGCGCAGCTCGGGGTCGAGGTTCGGCGCGGGCGCGATCTCGATGACCTTCTGGTGGCGCCGCTGCACGGAGCAGTCGCGCTCGAAGAGGTGGATCACGTTGCCCTGGCCGTCGGCGAGGATCTGCACCTCGATGTGACGCGGCTCGACCACGGCCTGCTCGAGGAACACGGTCGGGTCGCCGAACGCCGACTCGGCCTCGCGCGACGCGGCTTCGAGAGCCTCGCGCAGCGCGGCCGGGTCGTCGACCTTGCGCATGCCCCGGCCACCACCACCGGCGACGGCTTTGACGAACACGGGGAAGCGCATCGACTTCGACGCTTCGAGCAGCTCGTCGATGTCCGACGAGGGCGCGCTCGACTCCAGCACCGGCAGCCCGGCCTCGCGGGCGGCGGCGATCGCGCGCGCCTTGTTGCCCGTCAGCTCCAGCACCTCGGCGACGGGGCCGATGAACGTGAGGCCGGCCTCCCGGCACGCCATCGCGAGCTCCGGGTTCTCGGACAGGAAGCCGTAGCCCGGGTAGATCGCGTCGGCGCCGGCCTTGCGGGCAGCCTTGATGATCTCGTCGACGGACAGGTAGGCGCGGACGGGATGTCCGGGCTCGCCGATCTCGTAGGCCTCGTCCGCCTTCAACCGGTGCAGCGAGTTGCGGTCTTCATGAGGGAAAACGGCGACCGTTCCCGCGCCCAGTTCGTAGGCGGCTCGGAACGCGCGAATCGCGATCTCGCCGCGGTTGGCGACAAGAACCTTGCGGAACATCCGTAGCCCTCCCGGAGTTACTCGACGGTCAGTTCGGGCACGTTACCGTGCGACTCTTGCCTGTTGGGAGGACTGTCTCACGTGATGGGTGTCATCGTGATCGGTCTTGCTCGTGAGGATTCTCGCGGTTTGGAAGCTAGGTTGATACCCACCACCCGGTCAGACTGCGGCCGGTAGTGGGATTAACCAGATCGAGTGACGATCTTGATAACCATCTCGGTAGGGTGAGCCATATGGCCGGGGCTGATGGAGCCGGGCAGCCTACTGCCCGCACACCGCATTTCGACGTTGTCCTCCGTGGTTACAACCAGCGACAGGTGAACGAACGAGTCACCCGGCTGGAGTTCGACCTCAAGAACTCGAACCGCGCCAGAGACGCCGCGGCCGCGCAGGTCGCGGAGCTCACCAAGGTGCTCAACGCGACGCGCGCCGAGCTCGACAAGACCAAGATGCAGCTGTCGAACCTCGCCAACAGCCCCGTCAGCGCGTCGAACGTCACCGAGCGTGTTCGCGTGATGATGTCGCTCGCCGAGGAAGAGATCGCGGACATCCGCAAGGACGCCCTCGACAAGGCGGCCGCCACGCGCGCCGAGGCCGAGAAGTGGGCGGCCGACCAGCGCGAGCAGCACAACCGCCTGCTCGCGGAGACCGAGGCCCGCCGCAAGCAGCTGGAAGTCGCCCACCAGCAGCGCACGACCGAGCTCGAGAAGCAGTTCGGCGAGCGCAGGGCCGAGCTGGAGGCCGAGCACGAGGCGCTGCGCACGAAGCTCGTCGCCGAGCACGAGGCCCTGGTCGCCGAGGTGCGCGCGGAAGCAGAGCGCGTGGCCGCCGAGTTCGACAAGAAGTCGGCCGACCTGGACGCCCGCCGCGTGGAGCTCGACGCCAAGTACAAGGCGTACCACGACGAGCTGGACAAGGAGTACGACGGCCTCAAGGCGACGCTGACCGCCGAGCACAAGAAGGTGCTCGCGGACGCGCAGGCCGAGGCCGAGCGGATCGCCGCCGAGGCCGAGGCCACCCGCGTCGAGGCGATGCAGAAGCTCGACGACGCGCTCAAGACCAAGCAGGCGGAGGCCGAGAAGGCGATCGCCGAGCTGGAGGCCGAGTCGCTGGCCCGCGCGGAGAAGACCACCGCCGACGCGACCGCGCAGGCGACCGCCCTGGTCAACGCGGCGGAGGAGAAAGCGGCGACCACCCTGCGCGAAGCCTCCGAGAAGGCCACGACGACCGTCGCCGAGGCCGAGAAGAAGGCCGCGAACACCGTGCGGGAGGCCGACGAGAAGGCCACCACGTTGGTTCGGGATGCCGAAGCCAGGACGTCGGCTCTGGTCCGCGAGGCCGAGGAGAAGTCGGCGGCCGCCGTGGCCCGGTCCGACCAGCGCGCGGCCGCCGCGGCCGACCGGGAGGCCTCACTGCGGGCGGCGCACGACAACCTCGCGAAGCAGTTCCACGCCGCGCAGGCCGCGGTCGAGGCGGCGATGTCGGTGCTGAAGCCGCTGGAGGACGCGCCCGCCGCCGAGGAGACCGGCGAGCCCAAGACCGAGCAGCTGCCGAAGCCGCGGCAGAACTGAGCTCAGGTCGTTCGGAAGGAACGGCGGCAGGCTGCACGTGGCCCAGCCCGTGTGACGCCTGCCGCCCGCCACGTCGGCGAGCCCGATCAGCGCCCCGGCGGGGCGGTCGTTCTGGCAGTGGTCGTCGTGTGCGACCGGCGCGGGCACCTCGTACCAGCCGGGGTCACCCAGTCTGTGCCGCACTCCGACAGGTACTCCCACGTCTGGTCGGCGTCCCGGCTGCGCCAAATCCGCGGCACCGGTCCAAATGCTGCGGAGCGGAAGGCGGCTAGGTCTTCTCCAGGAAGTCCGCCCGTTCCTCCGTCAGCAGCGTGGCCACCATGCCCGCCAGGCCGGGGTGCTTCTCCAGGTCCGGGTCGGCGTCCACGAACTGCTGGGCTGCCGTGCGGGCGTCGGCGATGATGTCCTCGTCGCGCAGCAAGGACAGCATCTTGAGCGCCGAGCGGCGGCCTGACTGGGCGGCGCCGAGGATGTCGCCCTCGCGGCGGAGCTCGAGGTCGAGCTGGGCCAGTTCGAAACCGTCCAGAGTGGACTCGACCGCGCGGAGGCGTTCCATCGTGGCGGTCATCTCCGGCATCTCGGTGACGAGCAGGCAGAGGCCGGGGGCGCTGCCTCGGCCCACGCGGCCGCGGAGCTGGTGGAGCTGGGAGACGCCGAAGCGGTCGGCGTCCATGATGGCCATGACGGTGGCGTTCGGGACGTTGACGCCCACCTCGATGACCGTGGTGGCGACGAGGACCTGGACCTCGTTCGCCGCGAAGGCGCGCATCACCGCGTCCTTCTCGTCGGGGGGCATGCGGCCGTGCAGGATTTCCACGCGGAGGCCGCGCAACGGGCCCTGCACCAGCATGTTCGCCACGTCGATCACGGACAGCGCCGGGCGCTTGTCCTCGTCGTCCGACTTCGCGGGTTCCTCGTCACCGATGCGCGGGCAGACGAAGTAGGCCTGGTGGCCGGCGGCCACCTCCTCGCGGACGCGGGCGAACGCCCGGTCCAGCCAGGCCGGTTTCTCTCGGACGGGGACGACCGAGGTCTTGATCGGCGAGCGGCCGCCGGGGAGTTCGCGCAGGGCCGAGACTTCCAGGTCGCCGTAGACGGTCATGGCGACCGTGCGCGGGATCGGGGTCGCGGTCATCACCAGGACGTGCGGGTTCTCGACGGCGCCGCGGGCCGACAGCGCGGCACGTTGCTCCACGCCGAAGCGGTGTTGCTCGTCGACGACGACGAGGCCCAGCGAGTGGAACTCCACCTTGTCCTGGATGATCGCGTGCGTGCCGACGACGATGCCCGCCTCGCCGGTCACGATGTCGAGCAACGCCTGGCGGCGCTGGGCCGTGTTCATCGAGCCCGTCAGCAGCGTCACGCGCGTCGCGTTCTCCGCGCCGCCGAGCTGGCCCGCTTGGGCGAGGTCGCCGAGCATCTCCTGCAACGAGCGGGCGTGTTGTGCCGCAAGGACTTCCGTGGGCGCGAGCATCGCGGACTGACGGCCCGCGTCGACGGCCTGCAACATGGCTCGCAACGCGACCATGGTCTTCCCACTACCGACCTCCCCCTGCAGCAGGCGGTTCATCGGCACGACCGAAGCCAGGTCGGAGGCGATCTGCTCACCTACCGCGACCTGGCCGGCGGTCAGCTTGAACGGCAGCCGCGCGTCGAAGGCGTCGAGGATGCCGCCGGACCGGCGCGCGCACGACGGCGCGGGACGGGCCGTGGAGGCCTTGCGGCGCTGGGCCAGCGTCAGCTGCACGGCCAGCGCCTCGTCCCACTTCAGCCGTTGCTGCGCCACGGCGATCTGGGCCCAGCTCTCCGGGCGGTGGATGGCCCGCAGCGCCTCCTCCAGGCCGATCAGACCGTGCTCGGCGCGGAAGTCGTCGGGCAGCGGGTCGTTGGGCACGCCGTCCCAGATCTCCAGCAGCTGCTTGACGCAGTTGGCGATGTTCCAGGTGTTGATGTGCTGCGACGCCGGGTAGACGGGCAGGAACGCCTGCAGGAACGACGATCCGTCCTGCTCGGGGGTGAGGATCTCGAACGCCGGGTGCACCAGCTGCAGGTTCTGCCGGTAGCGGCCGACCTTGCCGGCGAACAGGGCCCGCGTGCCGGGCAGGAGCTCCTGCTCCGCCACGAACGCCACCTTGCCGAAGAAGACCAGGTGCAGTTCGGACGTGCCGTCCGTGATCACCGCTTCGGTCATGTGGCCGTGCCTGGCCTTCATGCGCCGCTTGGTGCACTTGCGGACCTCGGCCTGGACGGTGACGTGCTCGTCGATTTCCAGGGACCTGATGTCGGTCAGCTTCCCGCGTTCGTCGTAGCGGCGCGGGTAGTGGCGCAGCAGGTCGCCGACCGTCGTGAGGCCGAGGCCGGTCTCCAGTGCGTCGGCGGTCTTCTTGCCGAGCAACGGCTGCAGCTTGTCGTCGAAGGAGATCATCGTGTCCCCATTGAACTACTCGACACCGACAAAAATGACCGTGTCGGGCTGGCCGCCCGGATAGGCCGTCACCTCGACCTCCGGATGGGTGACCCGCAGATGGTCCTCCACCACGTCGGCGAGGCCGTCCGGGGCGTCGGCGCCCAGGATCACCGTCACCAGCTCACCGCCACCGGTCAGCATGCGGTCGACCAGGCGGCAGGACAGGTCCAGCACCGACTCCGGCGACGAGGGACCGGGCTCGATCAGCACGACCTCGCCGTCCAGCATGCCCAGCAGGTCGCCGGGCTGGCAGCGGCCGACCCAGGTGATGGCTTCGTCGGCGGCGATCGACAGCTCACCGCGCCGCGTTGCGGCCGCGGCTTCGGCCATGGCGACAACATCGTCACCGGCACGCCGTGAGGAGTCGTGGACGGCCAAGGCGGCGAGGGCCTGCACGGGTGAGAACGTTGGCACGACTACTACGTCCTGCCCTGCGGCCTGTGCGTACGCCACGGCTTCGTCCAAAGCCTCGCGGATGTCCGGATCGCCCGGCAGAACCGCCACGTGACGCGCGCGCGTCGACACGATGGCCGACAACAAGTCCGTGGGTGTGGCAGAAGAAGAGGCAAGGTCGAACACCGTGGCGCCCTCCGCGCGGAACAGGTCCACGGCACCGCTCACGACCACCACGATCGCCCGGTCGCGCACGAACCGCGACGCCTGCGCGGCGATCTGGTCGGCGAACCGCGCCACCGTGATCCGGTGTGGACGCCCAGCGCGCACACCCGCCTCGATGGCCGCGCCGATGTCGTTGCAGTGCACGTGCACGGTCCACAGTGAAGCGCCGTCACCGACGACCGACACGCAGTCGCCGAGCAGGTTCAACGACGCGCGCAGCTCAAGAGCCTCCTCCTCCGAGGTGCTGTCGAGCAGGTACATGACCTCGTACTCGAACTCAGAGGAGCCGCTCTCGCGCTCGGTCGTCAGCGACTCGGGTGTGCGCGGCAGCAGTGGCGCGTCCACCGGGGTTTCCACGGCCTGACCGGTGATCACCGCGGCCAGTGTGTCCAACAGCACAACGAGACCGCGCCCACCGGCGTCGACCACCCCGGCCTTGGCCAGCACCGCGAGTTGTCGAGGCGTGTCGGCCAACGCCACGGCACCCGCGCGCGCGGCCGCCATCACCACCTCGTCGAGCTCGTCTGACGAGCAGTCGCGCGCGGCCTCGGCAGCGGCGTGCAGCACGGACAGCACGGTGCCGGGAACCGGCTTGGACACCGCAGCGGTGGCGAGCTCGTCCGAGCGCTGCAGGGCCTTGCGCAGCGCGGACCCGGTGACGACCGAGACCTCCTGCACGGATTCCGCCAGTCCCCTGAGCACCTGCGAGAGGATCACGCCGGAGTTCCCGCGCGCCCCGGCGAGCGCGCCCCTGGCCAACGCGGACAACGCGTCACCGACCGTGGAGATGGGCGAACGCAGCAGCGCGTCCAGCGCCGACTGCATCGTGTGCAGCAGGTTGGTGCCCGTGTCACCATCGGGTACGGGAAAGACGTTGATCTGGTCGATCGACTCCCGGTTGGCGTCCAACGACCGCACGCACGCGTCCGCCCACCTGCGCACCGCGACCGCATCCATGACCTGCATGGCGGCGAGAGTATCCACCCGGTTTGGTCGCGGGTGAGGCCACCGGCTACCCTGATTGGGTTGCCGTGCCCGGTTGAGGCTTGTGCACGCTTGCGCGCCCACCGGGACGCGAGACACCCGCTTGAGGAACCTGAAGGAGTGGCTGACGTGGCTGCCGTGTGCGACGTCTGTGGCAAGGGGCCGGGCTTCGGCCATTCGGTTTCGCACTCCCAGCGGAAGACGAACCGCCGCTGGAACCCGAACATCCAGTCTGTGCGCGCGAAGGTCTCGGCCTCGCAGCGCCAGCGGATCAACGTGTGCACCTCCTGCCTGAAGGCAGGCAAGGTCGTGCGCGGCTGATCACCGCCACAGAGCAGAACCCAGAAGAGCCCGGCTTCGGCCGGGCTCTTCTGTTTTTCCGGAACATCCATACGAGACATGTAGTTGACTCGCCAATCAAGACGATGTTGAAACTGTCACGAAGTTTGACTTACGTTTGACCACGTGCGAGTCCTGGTGACCAGCTGCCCCGGTTTTGGGCATCTGTATCCGCTTATTCCACTGAGCTGGGCGTTGACCAACGCCGGGCATGACGTGCTGCTCGCGTTGCCGGACCAGTTCGCCCAGGTGGGAGCCACCACCGGCCTCCAGGCCGCAGCGGTGGGACCGGTGTCGATCCGGGAAGTCTTCGCGAACTCGAATCACGCCCTCTATTCCGGAAATGTGACCGAAGCTCTGATCGAGCACGTCACCGAGCATTACGCGAAAATCACCCGTTTCACGGTCTCCAACGTGATCGGCCTGGCCGAGAGATGGCGCCCGGATGCCGTGATGCACACGCCATGGGAGTACGCGGGACCGATCGCCGCCGCACGACTCGGTGTTCCGCTCGTCCGGCACACCTGGGGTGTCGCGCTGCCGGCGGAGCTCGCACCGGCCGAAGCCGAGACGCTCGCACCGGTGCACCGTGAACATGGGTTCCCCGACGACCCGGCACTCGAAGTGGACGTCTGCCCGCCCGCGCTGCAGTACCCGGACGCGCCGTCGGGCCTGCCGATGGCCTACACCGCCTACAACGGCTCCGGCGTTCTCCCCTCGTGGCTGTTCGACCCGCGCACCGGGCCGAGGATCTGCGTGACGCTCGGCAGCGTGCCAGTCCCCGGCGGAGAGCACGACCGCGTGCTGCGCACGGTGCTCCGCGGACTCGAGAAGATCAACGCGGAGGTGTTGGTCATCACGGGCGGCGGGGCGCTCGATCCCGGCACCGTGCCCGCGAACACCCGCGTCGTGGACTGGGTTCCTCTCAACCAGGTGCTGAAGGTGTGTGACGCCGTGGTGCACCACGGCGGGTCGGGCACGACCATGACCTCGCTGCACGCGGGCCTGCCGCAGCTCGCGTTGCCGCAGATGTGCGACCAGCACCGCCACGCGGACCGGGCGGAAGCCGTCGGCGCCGCCGCCAAACTCGTCGGAGACGACATCACCGCGGAGTCCGTCCGCGACCACGTGCAACGGCTGCTGGGCGACCCGGCACCGCGCGTGGCCGCGGAGAAGATCCGCGACGAGATGCGGGCACTGCCGCCACCCGCAGCCGTCGTCTCCTCCCTCACCGCCCTAGTGGAGGCGCAGTCGTGAAGACAGTCGTGGTGACCGGCGCAGGTGGTTTCATCGGCTCGCACGTGGTGGAAACGCTGCTGAGCACCGACACCCGCGTGATCGCCTTGTACCGCACGGACCCACCACCGCTCACCGCGCCGAACCTCCAGACGTTCCCGCTCGACCTGCGTGACGAGAACGAGCTCCGGGCGGTGCTGCGCTACGCGGCACCCAACGCCCACACAGTGATCCACACGGCGGCGATGGACGGCAACGCCGCGTTCAAGCGCGACAACACCGCCCTCATCTTCGACACCAACCTGCGCATCGGCTCGAACGTGCTGAACTGCGCGCGTGACTGCGGCGTCGAAAACGTCGTCCTGGTGAGCTCCGCCGAGGCATCGGTGGAGTCGGACAACGGTTACGCGCTCTCGAAGTCAGTGGTCGAACTGCTGGCCGAGCAGTACCGCAAGCAGTACGGCATGCGGATCTTCCTGCCGCGCCCGTCGAACGTCTACGGCCCGCGCGACCGGGTCCACCGGGTGATCCCCGCGATGATCAGCCGGATCACCTCCGGCCAGGAGATCGAGATCTGGGGCGACGGTTCACAGACGCGGTCGTTCGTGCACGTGCGCGACGTCGTCGCGGCGATCCTGCAGATGGTCGCCCAGAACACCGAGGACGTGCTGACCGTCGCGACGCGCGAAACGATCTCGATCCTCGACCTGGCTCGCACCCTCTGCGCGCTCCTGGACGCACCGGAACGGGTGCGGCTCGATCTCACCAAACCGACCGGCGCCGCACCGCGACCGTTGGACACGACGCGGATGTACGAGCTGGTGAGCCCGCGGCCGTTGCGTCAGGGGCTCCGCGAAACCGTGTCCTGGTACCGGTCGATGCCGCCGTTGGCGGCCTGACGGCGCAGCGCCCGCACCACGAACACCAGGCAGGCCGCACCGCTGAGCAGCGCGCCCGCGCCACCGAGCGCGAACACCGTCTGCGGCCCCATGACCAGCAACAACACCCCTGCCGCCGCGGTCCCGAGCAGGTTCGCGCCGGTGACCATCGACCCGACCGCGGCGAACGCCCGGCCGCGTATCTCCTCGGGCGTGCGCAGCCGGACAAGGGCGTTCATGGTGACGTTGATGACGCCGTTGCACACACCGCCGATCAACCAGCCGGTCCCGGCGGTCACGACGTACGGCAACGTCGCCGGAATCAACACCGCGATCCCGGTCGTGACACCGGAGACGGCCAGCGAGCAGGCGACCTGGGCGACGGTCCGCAACCGCGCGGCCAGCCGGTTGCCGACGATGATCCCGACCATCCAGCACGTCTGCAGCGCGCCGAGCACGAACTCGTCACCGTGCAGCACGAACCGGACGAACGCGGGGTCCGCCACGTTGATCACCACAGTCGCGCCGACGAAGAACGCCAGCCCGATGATCGCCGCGAACAGCACGGGATCCCGCCGGACGTGCCGGATGCCCGCGAGTGCGCTCGGCCGCGTCTCGTGCCCGCCCGACGGCCCGCGTTCCGACCGCACGAACGCCAGCAGCGCCGCGTAGCCGAGGAACGTGCCGCCGTCGATCAGCATCGCGGCGGGGTGCCCGAAGATCCCGGCGAGCACCATGCCACCGGTGGCGCCCGCGATGTTGCCGGCACTGCGCGCGGTGCCCAGCCACGCATAGCCGCGGGTCGACTCTTCCTCGCCCGCGATGTGCGGGACCAGGGCCGAGATCGCGGGCTGGGCGACCGCACGACCGCAGCCGGACAGGAACACCAGCGCCACGACGAACACCGGCCGGCCCATCAGGGGCGCGATGGCCGTGATAGCGGCGCCTTGGCACAGCAACGCGATGATCAGCAGGCGGCGGTTGGGCAGCCGGTCGACGAGGGCACCGGCCAGCGGCGCGCCGAGCACGAGCGGCAGCAGTTCGGCCACCAGGATCGCGGCCACCAGCAGCGAGCTGATCGGCGTCGCCCAGAACAGCAGCACGAGCAACGACAACGCGTTGCCGAACTCGGAGACGGCCGCTCCCGCGGCCGTCAACCAGAGGTCACGTCCAGCTCGCCGAACTACGGCAGCTTCCAGTCGATCGGCTCCGCGCCCTGCTTCTCCAGCAGCTCGTTGGCGCGGCTGAACGGCTTCGAGCCGAAGAACCCGGCGTGCGCGGAAAGCGGCGACGGGTGCGCGGACTCGATGCAGGGCAACGGTTCGAGCAACGGGCGCAGGTTGCGCGCGTTGCGGCCCCACAGGATCGAGACCAACGGTGCGTCACGCGCCGCCAGCGCCTTGATCGCCTGCTCGGTCACGGCCTCCCAGCCCTTGCCCTGGTGGGAGTTGGCCTTGCCGGGCTGCACGGTCAGCGCCCTGTTGAGCAGCAGCACGCCGCGCTCGGCCCACGGGGTCAGGTCGCCGTTGGAGGGCAGCGGGTGACCGAGGTCCTCCGCGTACTCCTTGTAGATGTTGACCAGCGACTTCGGGATCGGCCGCACGTCGGGGGCGACGGAGAACGACAGGCCGACCGCGTGGCCGGGCGTCGGGTACGGGTCCTGCCCGACGATGAGCACCTTCACCTGGTGGAACGGCTGCTTGAAAGCGCGCAGCACGTTCTCGCCGGAGGGGAGGTAGGTGCGGCCGGCGGCGACCTCCGCGCGCAGGAACTCACCCATGGCGGCGATCTGGTCGGCAACGGGGGCGAGAGCTTCAGCCCAGCCGGCTTCGACAACTTCGTTGAGGGGACGAGCCACGGCTGTGAACCCTATCTCAATCCAAACGGCGCAGCTTCTCCCGGTACAAACCGATGTTCTGCACATATTTCTCGACGATGAACGCCCAGGCCCGTTCTGGCACAACATGTCCAGCACGCTCGCGGGCCGGAACTCCAAGAACCATCGTGCGTTCGCGAACATGGCCGTCGAACGAGACCACCGCGCCGGCGCCGACGATCGCGCCCTTCTCGACGATGGAGCCGTTGAGCACCACCGAACCTGACGCGATCAGGCAGTCGTCCGCGATGGTCGCGCCTTCGATGTGCACGTTGTGGCCGATGACGCACGACGAACCGATGTGCACCGGGTGGACCTCGGTGCAGTGGATCACCGTGCCGTCCTGGATCGACGTGCGCTCGTCGACGACGATGCGGCCGTAGTCGCCGCGCAGCACCGCTTGAGGCCACACCGACGAGAACGCGCCGATGCGCACGTCGCCGATCACCGTCGCATCCGGGTGCACGTACGCGTCCGGGTGGATCTGCGGCGTGTACTCCCCCAACGCATAGATGGCCATGCGCCCGAACCTACAACGGCTTCCCGAAGCAGCGGCTCTCCGGGTGGTCGCGGTAGACGCCGAAGTTCTCGATCCGCTTGTAGCCGCTGGAGAGGTACAGGCCGATCGCCTCGGGCTGACGCATGCCGGTTTCCAGCACCATTCGCCGATGGCCGGCCTCGCGCGCGGTGTCCTCCAGGTTCGCGAGAACCAGCCGCGAAAGCCCACGGCCGCGCAGCGATTCCGCGACGTACATGCGCTTGATCTCGGCTGCGCCGTCCTCGGAGTGCGCGCGCCAGCCACCGCACGCGACGGGCACGCCGTCGAGGTAGCCGACGACGAAGTAGCCGAGTGGCGCGGCGAACTGCGCCGGGTCGACCGGAGTGATGTCCTCGTCGCCGTAGCGCTCGACGAAGACCTGCTGCAGGTCGGCGATCAGCTTGACCGAGTCCGGATGGTCATACGCTCGCGTGCATAGTTCCACATCGACCAGTTTACGCGCGCCAATGCTCCCAGCCAGGGGGTTTTTCGTACGTCCTGCCGTCGACCGTCACGCCTTCACCGGCGCGGACCGTGCCGATCGTCGTCCAGCCCTCCGGCACCGCCTTCGGTCCCGGGAACGTCGCCGCGAGGGCGTGGTCCTCGCCTCCGGTCAACGCCCAGTGCCGCGCGTCACCGCCGAGCGCCGACGCCACGTCCAGCAGGCGCGGGTGCAACGGCAGCAGGTCGGTGCGGATGTCGATCGCGACGCCCGACGAGTCCGCGATGTGGCCGAGGTCCTGCAGCAGACCGTCCGAGACGTCGATCATCGACGTGGCACCGGCCTCCGCCGCCTTGGGCCCCTCCTCGTACGGCGGCTCCGGGGTGCGCTGGGCGTTGACGATGCCGACCGGCGAGCGGAACCCGCGGCCGAGCACGGCCAGTCCCGCGGCCGCCCAGCCGAGCCGTCCGGTCACCGCCACGACGTCGCCGACGAGCGCGCCGGACCGCGTGACCGGCTCAAGTCCGTTCATGTCCCCCATCGCGGTGATCGAGATCACCAGTGTGGCGGAGCTGACCATGTCACCGCCGACGACGCCCGCGCCGGCCTTGGCCGCCTCCTCCCACAGGCCCGACATGATCCCCTGGATCGTGGCCGCGGGCGTGTCCGCCGGGCACGCGATCCCGACGAGCAGACCGGACGGCAGCGCCCCCATGGCGACGACGTCGGCGAGGTTCACCGCGGCCGCTTTTCGGCCCACCTGCTCGGGTGTGGACCAGTCGAGTCTGAAGTGGACACCCTCGACCAGCACGTCCATGGAGGCGACGACCCGACCGTCCGGAACGGCCACCACGGCCGCGTCGTCACCGGGACCGAGGATGGTCGTCTCGGGTTGCGCCCGACCGGTCGTCACCCGGTGGATGAGATGGAACTCACCCACTTCGGCGACCGTCTCCGCGTCGCGCGGCGGCTCCGGACGCAAAGTTGCCTCCCAATCTGAGCATTCGGAACCCCAACTGGGGTACGTTGCGTGACACGTTCCTACCTCGACCCAACCTGTCGCGACGAAGGGGCACGCCGTGGTGCATGCATACATCCTCATCCAGACCGAGGTCGGCAAGGCCGCTGCAGTCGCCTCCGAGATCTCCGGGATCGCCGGAGTCGCCACCGCGGAGGACGTCACCGGTCCGTACGACGTCATCGTCCGGGCGGAGGCCGACACCGTCGACCAGCTCGGCCAGCTGGTGGTCGCGCGCATCCAGAACGTCGAGGGCATCACTCGTACGTTGACCTGCCCGGTCGTGCATCTCTAGCTCGTGTTGTCATAACTGGGTGACTCAGCAGGAATCCACATCGGCGCTGTCCCGGCCGCTGCTCGCGGCGGTCGGACTCGCCGTGCTGCTCGCCATCGGTGTCGCCGCGCTCGGTCTGGTGCTGGGCACGGGCAACCAGACCGAGGACGTGCCCGGCCGCACGGGCCCTCTCGCGCTGGTCTCGATCGACGCACCGTCAGCGGGTGCACCGGAATGCGCTTCCCTGGTCGAGAAGCTGCCCGTCGGGCTGCCGTCCGGGAAGGACATGCTGCCGCGCAGGGAGATCGCCTCGCCGGCGCCAACCGCCGCGGTGGCGTGGGGTGACGCCAAACACGATCCGGTGGTTCTGCGCTGCGGTCTGCCCCGGCCCGCCGAGCTCTCGCCGACCTCCCAGCTGCGGGTGATCTCCGACGTGCAGTGGCTGCAGCTGCCCGGTTCCGGCAGCTCGACGTGGGTGATCGTGGACCGCGGCGTGTACGTGGCGCTGACGGTGCCCGACGACGCGGGCACCGGACCGTTGCAGGACATCTCCACGACGGTGCGCGACCTCCTGCCGAAGCAGCCGGTCAAGACCGCGCCTTAGGCATCTGCAAGTACCACCAATTCTTGATCCAGTCGCCGCCAAGGGTGTGTTGACCTGCATGAAGGGCTCCTTCATCCACCTCACGTGGATGAAGGAGCCCTTCATAAAGATCAACTAGAGCTGCCGGGCCCTCGGCTGTGCGCTACCACGCCGGCGTCCACGAAGCGAAGACGCCAGCAGCCTCAACGCAGGCCTGAACCGCGCGCGATCGCCGTCTCGATCAACGTGGTCAGCAACGTGGTGAAGTCGATCCCGGTCGCCGCCCACGCCTTGGGGTACATGGAGATCGGCGTGAAGCCCGGCATGGTGTTGAGCTCGTTGATGATCAGCTCGTTCTGCTCGGTGAGGAAGAAGTCCACCCTGGACAGACCCTGGCAGTCGAGCGCCTTGAACGCCGTGACGGCCATCTCGCGCAGTTGTGCGGTGATGTCGTCGTCGAGCTTCGCCGGGATGTCGGCCTCGTAGGAGTCGTCGACGTACTTGGCGTTGAAGTCGTACCACTCGACGTCCGCGCTGACCGCGCGCAGCTCGGCGGGCAGGGACGCCTCGACGCGGCCGTCCGGGAACTCCAGCACGGCGAGCTCGATCTCGCGCACGTTCGGCACGGCGGCCTCGACGATGACCTTCGGGTCGTGCCGGCGCGCCTCGAAGATCGCGGCGTCCAGGTCGGCCCAGTCGGAGATCTTGGAGATGCCGACGGACGACCCGGCGCGCGACGGCTTCACGAACACCGGCAGGCCGAGGTGCTCGCGCTCGTCCAGCGTCAGGGTCGTGGCGGACCGGTCCAGCGCCACGAACCTGCCGACCGGCAGGCCTTCCGCCTGAAGGATCTTCTTGGCGAAGATCTTGTCCATGGCGGCGGCGCTGGCGAACACGCCGGGGCCGACGTACGGGACGCCGCCGAGTTCGAGCAGGCCCTGGATGGTGCCGTCCTCACCCCACGCGCCGTGCAGCAGCGGGAAGACGACGTCGACGTCCTGCAGCGCCTGGCCGGGCTCGATCGCGGCGAGGTCGGTGCGGTTGCGCAGCGTGGGGAGGTTGCCCGTGCCCGCTTCCAGCGCGTTCGGGTCCGTGCCGAGCGTCCACTGGCCCTGCGGCGTGATGCCGACGGGCACCACCTCGAAGCGGTCCGCGTCCAGGTGGGGCAGGACGCTCTTGGCGGACTGGCAGGAGACCTCGTGCTCGGAGCTGCGGCCGCCGAACACCACGGCCACCCTCGTCTTGCGCTGCGTCATGGGGCCCGACCCTACCCGTTTGGGCGATTGTGCCCATCGGGCAGTTCACGGCCTCGGCGCGTAGCGGATCTCGGGGAAGGGCCAGTCGTTCACCAGCCAGGCGGAAACCGCGTCGTGCAGCGGCTTGTCCAGGTCAGCGCGGTCGGCACGCACCCAGGAATGCACGTCCGCCACCGTGTGGTCGTCACGCGCCGGATAGATGTACACGCAGCCGACCACCTCTTCCCCGTCGAGCACCGAATAGGTGAACCCGGTGCGCTGGGCGAAGTCGTTCGCGTGCCTGTGCAGATCAGCCAGGTTGCGGTCGAGCGACATGCCCTCCGCCGGCGGCCAGGTCCAGGTCTCGAAACCCGGCGTCGACCGGATGTGGTCGATGCTGGCCGTCCACGCCCGGTGGTCCCGCTCGTTGTGCTGCGGGCCGAGGGGTTCGAGGCGGAACGACGCGGTGGTCAGGCCTCGGGGGATCTCGAAACCGTCAGGAACGAAGGTCATCGGTGAGCAACTCCGTGAGGACGGGCAGTGCGTTGACCAGCTGTTCTCGCGAGCACGCGCTGTAGCCGATCGCGAGACCGTGGAACTTGGGACGGTTGACGTAGTGCCTCGCCAGGCCGTCCACCCGCAGGCCGCGCTCCAGCGCGAGCCGCATGACCTCCCGTTCCCGGTCGAGGTTCGGCAGCAGCACGACGACGTGCGCGCCCGCGTCGTCGCCGATCATCCGGATGCCCGCCGCCGCGAACGTGTCGACGATCAACGCGCGGCGCTCGGACAGCTCCCGTCGCAGCTTGCGCAGGTGGCGGCCGAGGTCGCCGGTGCGGGCCAGCTCGACGACGACCCGCTGGCCCGCGGCCGCCGGACTGGTGCCGGTCAGGTCGCGGTGTTCGAGGATCGTGGTCGCGATGTGCTCCGGCGCGACCATC
Source organism: Lentzea sp. NPDC004782 (assembly GCF_040609115.1). Classification (NCBI taxonomy): domain Bacteria; kingdom Bacillati; phylum Actinomycetota; class Actinomycetes; order Pseudonocardiales; family Pseudonocardiaceae; genus Lentzea; species Lentzea sp. NPDC004782. Next base: position 36,576 of record NZ_JBEXJN010000023.1, on the reverse strand, counting down.
CAGCCCGCACCCAGGGTCGGGGTGAGGATCTTGCTCGTGGTGCCGAGGTGGACGACGACGTCCGGGGCCAGCGCGGCCAGTGACGGCAGCGGTGCCACGTCATAACGCAGCTCGCCGTCGTAGTCGTCCTCGATGACCAGCCAACCGTCGCGGCGCGCGCGTTCGACCAACGCCACCCGGCGCCCGGCCGACATGCGGCCGCCCAGCGGGTACTGGTGGGCCGGCGAGCAGTAGACGGCCTTTACCCCTGCCGGAACCGCGTCCGGCAGCAGGCCTTCCGCGTCGACCGCCGCCTGGACGACCCTCAGCCCGGCCGTGCGGAAGACGCCCACCGCCCGTTGGTAACCGGGTTCCTCCACGGCCACGGCGTCACCGCGCTGCAGCACGGCCACCGCGATCTCGGTGAGTACGGCGGTGGTGCCGCCGGTGGCCAGGACGGGTTCGGCGTTCACGGCCAGGCCGCGGTGGCGCAGCAGGTGCTCGGCGATGGCCTCGCGGTACTCGGGCAGACCCGCGCGTTCGGGACGCGACAGCGGTGGCGCGTCCGCCGCGGCACGCCACGCCCGGCGCCAGGCCGCGCGGTCGAGGCCGCCTGCCCACGGCGCGCCGGTGCCGAGGTCGACGAAGTCGGTGATGGCCGGGACGACCGCTTTGCGCGAACGTTTGCGCAACGGGCCGGGTGGGGTCGTGGTGACGTAGGTGCCGGAGCCGTGACGGCCGGCGATCCAGCCTTCCGCGTGCAACTGGTCGTAGGCGGCGGCGGTGACCGTGCGCGAGACACCGAGCGACTCGGCCAACGCGCGAGTGGACGGCAAACGGTCGCCCGCGCGAAGCCGTCCCTCGGACGCGGCGGAGCGCAGGGCGTCCGCCAGCTGGACGGCGAGCGGTTCTGCGGACTCGCGGTCCAGCGCCACGGGAAGCGCGGTCTCAGCCACGGGCGGCCTCCCACGCTGACGCAGGCGTCCCCCGGCGAAGGGGACCCCTTGTTCTAATTCTCCCAGACGGCACCGACACTCCCAGCAGAGCCGAAGACGAAAGTGGCCTTCTCAAATCGGTTGAAAATGGCGCTTCAATGATGCCACTTCGCCGCGCACAGTAGAAGCATGACCACTGACCTGCAGCTCTCCCCCACGCCGCGCAGCACCGTCGTCCGCGGCAAGAAGCGAGCCGTCCAGGACCGCCAGGTGCTCTACGACATCCTCGACGCCGGCCTGGTCTGCCACCTCGCCGTGGAGGTCGACGGGGCGCCGTTCCTCATCCCCACCGCGTACGGGCGGGACGGCAACCGCATCTTCCTGCACGGGTCGACGGGCTCACGGTCCATCAGGAGCATGCTCGAAGGCAAGCAGGTTTGCGTCGCCGTGACGCTCGTGGACGGTGTCGTGTACTCGCGGTCGGTGTTCCACCACTCGATGAACTACCGGTCGGCGATCATCCACGGCACCGCGAAGATCGCCGAGGACCCCGAGCACGCCCTGCGCACCATCGTCGAGCACGTCACGCCCGGCAGCTGGGACTACGCGCGCAGCCCGTCCAAGAAGGAGCTGGCGCAGACGGCCGCGGTGGAGATCGACCTGACCGAGGCCAGCGTCAAGGTGCGCGAGGGCGGGCCGGGCGAGGAGCCGTCGGACCTCGAAGCCAACCTCGTGTGGGCAGGGCACATGCCGCTCATCACGACGTGGGGCGCGCCGGTGCCGCACGAGACGGACAAGCCGGTACCGCCGCACGTCAGCGCACGGGGCCGTTGACCGGGTCGAAGCGGTACGGGGTCATGGCGCGTGTGCCGTGACGGTAGACGTGGATCGACACGGCCGGGTCCACGCCGTCGTTGCGCACCTGGTGCACGTAACCGGGCCCCCACACACGTGACTGACCGGCGTGCAGCGAGTGCACGACCTGGATCCGGGTCGTCACCACCTCGGTCAGCAGGCCGCTGACCACGGTGAACGCGCCGGAGGTCGTGGCGTGGTCGTGCAGCGAGGCCGTCTGACCGGGGAGCCAGCTCATCAGCCAGATCTCCTGGTCGTCGGTCTTGTCGACCAACGCCGAGAAGCGCTCCTCCGGGTCGTAGCGGAGCAGGTGCTTCCAGCGGTCGCGGTCGGCCGCCCACGCCAAAGCCACCCGAACGGGGTGCAGCAGTGCGGAGTTTTCCGGCAGAACGACGCTGTTCTCAGGAACGGCGAACATCGAGGAGAAGTCCTAACCAGGCGAGTGCGCGAAAAGAGGACGCGGGACTATCGCCAGGTACAACAGCAACACGTGTTGAAGGACATGAGGCAGAGGGTCCCGGAACCGGGACCCTCCGTCAATCCAGTCCCAAGGCGTGGGACACGTCCGCGACCAGGTCGCGGGTGTCCTCGCACCCGGCCGAGAAACGCACCAGGCCCTCGGGCACCGGGTCGCCGAACTGGGCGCGCCGGTCGGCCGTGGAGTGCAGGCCGCCGAACGACGTCGCCGCCGACACCAGCTTCGACCGCGACAGGAACCTCTCGACGGCCGCCGCATCCGGCAGCTCGAACGTCAGCACGCCGTTGAACCGCCGCATCTGCTGCGCCGCAACGAGGTACGACGGGTCCTCCGCCGAGCCCGGCCAGCGCAGGTTCTCGACGTGGCCGCGCAGCAACGTGCAGATCGCCGCCGCGTTCTGCGCCTGCCTGGCGAGCCGCAGGTCCAGCGTTCCCAGGCCGCGCAACACGAGCCACGACTCGAACGGGCCGGGAATGGCGCCGTTCAACGTCCGCGCGTCCCGGATCCTGGCCGCCAGCTCGGCGGACGCCGTCGTCACGTGTCCGAAGAGGACGTCGCTGTGGCCGGCGACCGCCTTGGTGTCCGACGCCACGACGATGTCCGCGCCGAGCTCCAGCGGCCGTTGCCCCAACGGTGTCGCGGTCGTGTTGTCCACCGCCAGCAACGCGCCGGCCGCATGCGCTCGCACGGCCAGCTCCGCGATGTCGCACACGTCCAGGCCGGGGTTCGACGGCGTCTCCAGCAGCACCAGTTTCACGCCGTCGAACGACGGATACGGCCCGGCCGTGGGCACCTCGACCACGTTGATGTCCATTTCGGACACGAACGCGCGAGTCAGGTAGTAGCCGTCCGACGGGAGCACCAGAGCGTCCCCGGTGGACAGGACGGTCCGCAGCAGCGTGGAGATCGCGGCCATCCCGGACGGGAAGACGACGCACTCCCCGCCCTCCAGCGATCCCAGCGCGCTTTCCAGCGACCGCCACGTCGGGTTGCCCGCACGGCCGTACTGGTCCTGGCCGCCGAGGTGGTACGCCGACGCGAACACCGGCTGCGCGCCGAACGGTTCGCCCGGCGCGCCCTGCACCGCGTGCACGACCCGCGTGCCGTCACCGAACTCGGGGGTCACTGGCGCTCGTGCTTCCGGTCGCGGCCCAGCAGCGCGGCACCGAGGTCCCGCACGCTCAGCCCGTCGTGGCAGACCCCGTTCACGCCTTCCGTGATCGGCATGTCGACGTCGTGCAACCGCGCCAGCTCCAGGATCGACGAGCACGACTTCACACCCTCGGCGACCTGACCGTGCGCGGCCTCCTGCGCCTGCGCGAGCGTGTCGCCCTTGCCGAGCCGTTCACCGAAGGACCGGTTGCGCGACAACGGCGACGCGCAGGTCGCCACGAGGTCGCCCAGCCCGGCCAGCCCGGCGAACGTCAGCGGGTCCGCGCCCAGCGCCGCGCCCAGCCGCGCGGTCTCGGCCAGACCGCGCGTGATGATCGACGCCATCGTGTTGTCGCCGTAGCCCATGCCCGCCGCCATGCCGCACGCCAGCGCGATGACGTTCTTGCACGCCCCGCCCAGCTCGCAGCCGACGACGTCGGTGTTGGTGTACGGGCGGAAGTACGAGTTGGAGCACGCGTGCTGCAGGTCGACCGCGCGGTCGTGGTCGGTGCACGCGATGACGGTCGCCGTCGGCTGCCCGACCGCGATCTCCTTGGCCAGGTTCGGCCCGGACACCACGGCCACCTGCGACTCGTCGACGCCGGCGACCTCGCGGATCACCTCGCTCATCCGCTTCAACGTGCCGAGCTCGACGCCCTTCGACAGCGACACGAGGGTCGCGCCGGCGGGCAGCAGCTCCTTCCACGCCGACAGGTTGACCCGCAACGTCTGCGACGGCACGGCCAGCACGACGGCGTCCGCCCCGTCCAGCGCCTTCGCCGCGTCGGCCGTCGCGGTCAGGTTGGCGGGCAACGAGATGCCGGGCAGGTAGTCGGTGTTCACGCGGGTCTCGGTGATCGCCGAGGCGACCTCCTGCCGCCGTGCCCACAGCACGACCTCGGGACCGGAGTCCGCGATGACCTTCGCGAACGTCGTGCCCCACGAACCGGCGCCGAGCACCGCAACGCGTTCGATCGCCATGGTGTTCAGGCCTTCCTCGGTCCGTAGAAGCCTTCCGGCGCCTGCTGTCCGCGCACCTCGGCCAGCAGCTCCTTCACGCGGTTCATCAGCAGGTCGGTGACCTCGCGCAACACGGTCAGCGACTCCTCGCGCTCCCTGAACTCGGAGAGGTCGATCGGTTCACCGACCAGGTAGGTGACCGTCTTGCGCGGGAAGGGCCGGAACCGCTTCTTGTAGTGGTCGTAGATGTCGACCGTGCCCCAGCGGGCGATCGGGATCACCGGGCCGTCGTGCTGCAGCGCGAGCCGCGCCACGCCGGTGCGCGAGTTCATCGGCCAGCTCTCGGGGTCCTTGGTGATCGTGCCCTCGGGGTAGATCACCACGACCTGGCCGTCCGCCAGCGCCTCGTGCGCCGCCCGCAGGCTCTGCTGGGCGTCCGACGTGCCGCGGTACACCGGGATCTGCTTCGTGCCGCGCAGGATCATGCCGGCGAACGGGATGTTCCACAGGCTGTGCTTGGCGAGGAAGTGCGGCACCCGGCCGTTGCGGTGCGTGAAGACCGCGTCGTAGATCGGGTCGAGGTGCGAGATGTGGTTCATGACCAGCAGCGCCGATCCTCGGCGCGGGATGCGGTCGCCGTGCAGGTACTTCCGCCTGCCCAGCAGGCCCGACAGCGGGTAGACGATCACCGCGGCGACCCCGACCCAGAAGCCGCCCTTCTCCCGTTTGGCCACGTGGCCTCTCCTCCGCTCGATCTGCACCCACGAGCACATTAGTCGGCAGATCGTGGACTATGACGAGGTGAGGGATGAAGTCGACCTCGTGGTTCCGGTCAAAACGCTCGGCAGGGCCAAGACCAGGCTGACCAGTGCCACCGGCGGAGATCCGGTGTCGCACGCGGCGCTGGCACTGGCGCTCGCCCTGGACACGGTGAGCGCCGCGCTGAGCACGCCCGGTGTCCGGCGCGTGGTCACGGTCACATCGGACCCGGCCGTCGCCGCCGAGATGGCCGCGCTGGGCGTCGAGTCGCTGCCGGAGCCCGCCGAACCCGGTCTCAACGCGGCGTTGGAGCACGGCGCGCGCATGCTGCGGTCTGCGCGCGTCGGTGCGCTCCAGGCCGATCTGCCCGCGCTCAGGTCAGCCGAGCTCCAGGCCGCGCTGGAAGCCTCGGCGGGGCGCCGCGCGTTCGTGCCGGACCGGCAGGGCACCGGCACGACGTTGCTGCTGGCCGCGCCCGGCGGTGAGCTCGACCCGCGGTTCGGCGTCGGATCCGCCGGCCACCACCGGAACTCCGGTGCGATCGCGCTGTCGGGGCCGTGGCCGTCACTGCGTTGTGACGTGGACACAGAAGAAGATCTGCGTCTCGCGCTGACGTTGGGGCTCGGTGTGCACACCGCGAACGCCTTGCCCGCCTGGACAACCTGAGCGATCCACACGCGTCCTCTGGGTTGATCGAACTCTGGGGAGCAGATGCGAACACTGATCGCGTTGGCGGCGATCACCGTCATCTCCGGATGTGCCGCCGCCATGCAGGACGACCGGACGCCGGACTACACCGCACCGAACAAGCTCGTGTCGTGCAGCGTCGGGCTGCCGCAGAGCTGGAAGGACGAGCTGGCCCGCAACCAGACCCGAGCGGGTTCGCACGAGCGGGTCACGATCGTCGGCGCCAACGAGAACGCCGACGCGACACTGGTGCGGACGACCCGCAACCACACGACCGAGCTCGTGCTGCGCGACAACCAGAAGCGCCAGCAGGTGATGGCGGTGCAGGACGAGGCGCAGATCTCCGGCGTGGAGTTCGACGGGCGCTGGGTGACGTTCACGACCACCCCGAACCCGGAGAACCACACCGCGGCGACCTACGCGTGGGACTCGCGCAACGACGGCGCGCCCGTGCGGATCGGCAGCAGCAGTGCCGTGGTGCGCAACGGCAAAGCCGCCTGGTCGGAAGACAAGTCCGTGCACGTCTACGACCTCGCGAAGAAGAAGGACAAGGTCGTGGGCCAGGGCACGGCACCGGCTTTCTTCGGTGACGCGGTCATCTGGCTGCAGGACGGGAAGTTCCGCTCGGAGACAGCGCTTCCCGAGCCGCTGCAGCAGGCTCGGCCCAGCGGACACGTCGCGTCGGACGGCCGCACGCTGGTGTGGACGCAGGGCGACGACACGCTGCACGGCTGGCGGGCGGACTGGACGGCACCGCGGTTGCTCGCCGGGATCAAGACCGTGCCGAAGACCGAAGGCATCGTGTTTCCGCGCGTCAGCGGGGATTTCGTGTCGTGGCGCTCGGAGTCGGGTTACGTCACGGACATCCGCAGCGGCGCCACCGTCCACAGCTCGGAAGCCGGCTACTGGCTGGAGGTGCACGGCGGCGCGCTGACCCGTGAAGGCGGGCAGGTCGCGGCGTCCGCGGCGCTGTCGGCGCTTTCCCCTCTACCGCAGTGCCGAACGTGACGAACGCCACGAAAAAGTTGGTTCAGGCAACGCGACGGGAAACCCGGGCACCTTTACCTCCGTATCCCTTGATGCAAACGGCGTACCCCCCGATGCCGTTCCCCGACGTTCGCCAAGAGGTGTACCTGCATGAAGTCGATGACGCACGCCGACTACCTGGCGCTGCGCCGCTTTCCCGCTCTTGACGGCCTGCGGGCCATTGCCGCGGTGCTGGTGGTGTTCTTCCACTACGGGGGCCCGGACTGGCTGCAGGGCTGGGCGGGAGTCCAGCTGTTCTTCGTCCTCAGCGGATTCCTGATCACCACGCTGATGCTGCGCGAGGAGCGCGGCACCGGACGGATCTCCCTCAAGGAGTTCTACCTGCGGCGGGCGTTCCGGATCCTGCCCGTGTACTTCGTGATCCTGCTGATCACCGCGGTCGGTTCGTGGCTCTTCGGCACGTTCACCAGCAACGGCATCGGTCCGGCGCTGAAGTACTTCCTGACCTTCACCAACGAGTTCGCCGGCGCCAGCCCGTACGGGCAGTCCTGGTCGCTGGGCGTCGAGCAGAAGTTCTACCTGGTCTGGCCGTTGGTCGCGATCGCGCTGGGCACCGTCGTGCTGCGGCGCCGCGCCGGTGCCGCGCTCCTGGGCATGGTGCTCGCGCTCGTGGTCGTCAACTTCACGACGTCGCACAGCAATCCCGGCTGGCCGGTGCACTACTTCTCGATCCTGACCGGTGTGCTGCTCGCCATCGCGTTGCACAGCCCGCGCGGGTTCGCCGTGCTGCGCCCGCTCACGAACCGGGTCGCGCAGGTGCTCGTCGCGATCGGGTTCGTCGCGGTGCACTTGAGCGTGAAGCCCCTCGCCGCACTCCTCGACGGGATCAACGGGATCCCAGGTCACGTGCTGGTCATCCCGGTGTACGCGCTCGCGGCGGCGACACTGCTCGCCGCGCTGGTCGCGCCCGGCCCGGTGACGACTTTCCTGTCCACGAGGCCGATGCAGTTCGTCGGTGAGCGCTCGTACTCGCTCTACCTCGTGCAGACGGTCGCCGCGACCGTCATCTGGTTCTTCTGGCCGACCCTGTCCGGACTCGGGCAGTCGGTGGTGGTCACCGCGTTGGGCCTGGCGCTGGCGAGCGTCCTCTACGCGACCGTGGAGATCCCGATGATCACCCTGGGCCGGCTCGTGATCACCCGCCAGCGCGCTGCGGCCGCCGTCCGGGCCGGTGTTGCTCAGCAGCAGGCTCCCGCGCCGCAGTCCTCGCGGTTGGCGACCATGGGGCAGGCCCAGCCGTAGAACGGGTCCGGGGCGAGCGGCAGGCGGTCGCGGCCGCTCTCCCTGGCCAGTTCCTTCGAGTGGTGCGCCGTGAGCGTCACGTTCGTGCCGCTCTCCTGCGCCTCGTAGGCACCCTTCTCCAGCGAGACGATCTCGACGCCGCGCGAGATGTCGGCGATGAAGACGCTGTCCTTGTGCCAGTACGGCGCCCACGACACCGCCGAGTCCGGCCGCCAGTAGCCGATCTGGATCGGCTTGGCCGGGTTGGAGATGTCGAGGAAGCGCGTGCCCTGCTCGTACCAGGAGTAGGCCACGATCCGCTTGTTCACGTCGAAGTAGTGCGCGGAGCACTCGACGTCACCGGGGATCGTGCCCTCCTGGTCGTCCGGGCTCCACACGCCGACCGTCTTCATCTCGAACGGCTGCTGGCTCCAGCCCTCGCCGTTGAACGACCCCTTCAGCGACGAGATGACGAACCGGCCCTCGGTCTTGCAGGTGGGCGAGCCGAACGCCTCCTCGGTGTGCAGCAGCAGGGTGCCCGGCGGGTTCTCGGGCGTGGGGCGGGGTCCGTCGGACAACGTCCTGCCTACCGGGCGGAACGAGTTGTGCGTGAACGACGTCGGCATGTCCACCTTCGGCACGTTGCCGCCCGCGTACGCGATCGGGTCCCACGCCGTGGCCTCGCGGAACTTGCCGCTCAACGGATCGCGGTGCCAGCCCTGCGTCCAGTAGCCGCGGGTGCCGTTGTCGCCCGCGACCCACGCGATGCCCTGGGCGTCGACCTGGACGTCGTGCGTGATCTTGCCCTCGCCCGGCTTGCCGCGGACGTCGACCGAGACCGGCAGTTCCTTCGGGTTCTTCGGGTCGCGGATGTCCGTGACGAAGATGCGGCCGGTCTTCGCGTCCGAACGGTCGCGGCCGGCGGTCCACAGGTACTGGCAGTCGTTGATGCAGGTGGTCGTGTGACCGGTGTCCTGCCGGTGGAAGCTGAGGATCTTCAGGTCGGCCGGGTCCACAGCGGACACGATGTAGTTGCCGGTCGGACGGTCGCCGGGCAGCGCGCGGCCGAACGAGTTGACCTCGCGCGCGAGGAACGCGAGCTTGCGGACCGGGTCGACGTTGATGTCCTCGTTCTCCCAGAAGCGCTGTGCCGGGTCGTCACCGGGCAGCGCCATCTCCTGCTTGGTGAGGTGGTCGAGGAACTTCGGGTGGTCGAGATCGGTGACGTCGAACGTCTTCAGCCCGGTCTCCAGGCTGACGAACGCGACGTCGCGGGGCCCGTACTGGGCGAACGCGATCGAGATGGCGCGCTGCGTGTCGGGCAGGGTCGCCTTCAGGCGCACGTTCTTCGCCGCCGCCTGCAGGCGCGGTTTGTCCACCGCGGGAGTCTTGGGTTCGGCCGCCGCCGCCGAAGCCAAGCCTGCCGTGGTGAAGGCCATCAGGGTTGCCGCAGTGATCGTGGCTATAACCTTCATGCGGTTGACCCTGGCAGCGCGGCAAATGAGACGTGTAGGTCCGAACGTCTAGGCTTTGCTCCGTGCAGGCGACTGTGTCTTCTTTTAACAGTGACGGTTCTGCCGTCGTCCTGCGCGATGACGGCGTTCTGCTCGACGTGAGCGCGGCCGCGGTCACCGCGGGTGGCTGGCGAATGCTGCGTCCAGGGCAACGAGTGACCCTCGAACGTAGTGCCGACGGGGTCGTCACCGCCGTGCGGTTGCCTGTTCTGTGACGAGGAGTTCACCGGCCGGACGTTCTCGGCAGGGGCGCTCGCGCCGATAGTGGGGAACAATGCGGGGCGTGAGCACGGAGAACAACGACGGCAAGGCGACCCCTCCCCGACGCCGCTCCACGCGCAGCAAGGCGGCGGACACCCCGCGTGCGGCGACCCCGCGCAGGCAGCCACGCGCGGCGACGAGGCGGGCGTCCAACCCTCCGCGGACGAAGACCCAGCCGACCCAGCCGGTGGCGACGCCCGTGCGCGGCATGCCCTCCGCACCACCCGCGGTGACGTCGAGCGCCCTGCCCACCGACCTGCCGGACGACCGGTACTTCAACCGTGAACTGTCCTGGTTGGACTTCAACTCGCGCGTGCTCGCGCTGGCCGAGGACGCCTCGCAGCCGCTGCTGGAGCGGGCCAAGTTCCTCGCGATCTTCGCGTCGAACCTCGACGAGTTCTACATGGTCCGGGTCGCCGGGCTGAAGCGACGTGAGGAGACCGGTCTCTCGGTGCGCAGCGCGGACGGGCTCACGCCGCGCGAGCAGCTCGTCGCGATCTCCAAGCGCTCGCAGGAACTCGTCGAGCAGCACGCCCGCGCGTTCCTCGACCACATCCGGCCCGGCCTGGAAGAGCACCGGATCAGCATCGTGACGTGGGGCGACCTCACCGACTACGACCGGCTGCGGCTCTCCAACTACTTCAGCGAGCAGGTGTTCCCGGTCCTCACGCCGCTCGCGGTCGACCCGGCGCACCCGTTCCCCTACATCTCCGGGCTGTCGCTGAACCTCGCGGTGACCGTGCGCGACCCGGAGGGCGGCGGCGAGCGGTTCGCACGCGTGAAGGTGCCGGACAACGTGCCGCGGCTCGTGCGCGTCGAGGCGGACCGGTCGTCCTCCTCCGCGACCTTCCTGCCGCTGGAGGAGCTCATCGCCGCGCACCTGGGCGAGCTGTTCGCCGGCATGGAGGTCATCGAGTGCCACGCGTTCCGGGTGACGCGCAACGCGGACCTGGAGGTCGAGGAGGACCGCGACGAGGACCTGTTGCAGGCCTTGGAACGGGAGCTCGCCCGGCGCCGGTTCGGCCCGCCGGTGCGGCTGGAAGTGGCCGACGACATGACCGAGCACATGCTCGAACTGTTGTTGCGGGAGATGGACGTCGACCCGCACGACGTCGTGACCGTGCCGGGATTGCTCGATTTGTCGTGCCTGTGGCAGCTCTACGGCATCGACCGCAAGACGTTGAAGGACCCGGCGTTCGTGCCGGCGACGCACCCCGCGTTCGGTGAGCGCGAGACGCCGAAGAGCGTGTTCGCGACGCTGCGCGAGGGTGACGTGCTGGTGCACCACCCGTACGACTCGTTCTCGACGTCGGTGCAGCGCTTCATCGAGCAGGCCGCGGCCGACCCGCACGTGCTCGCCATCAAGCAGACCCTGTACCGCACCTCGGGCGACTCTCCCATCGTGGACGCGCTGATCGACGCGGCCGAGGCGGGCAAGCAGGTCGTGGCGCTGGTCGAGATCAAGGCGCGGTTCGACGAGCAGGCGAACATCAAGTGGGCCCGCACGCTGGAGAAGGCGGGCGTGCACGTCGTCTACGGCCTGGTGGGCCTGAAGACGCACTGCAAGACGTCGTTGGTCGTGCGCCAGGAGGGCTCGACGATCCGGCGCTACTGCCACATCGGCACCGGCAACTACAACCCGAAGACCGCGCGGCTGTACGAGGACGTCGGCATCCTCACCGCCGAGCCGACGATCGGCGCGGACCTCACCGACCTGTTCAACGTGCTGACCGGGTACGCGCGTCAGGACGAGTACCGCTCGCTGCTCGTGGCGCCCTACGGCGTCCGCAAGGGCATCGTGGACCGGATCAACCAGGAGATCGAGCGCGCACAGGCGGGCGAGCTCTCCGGCGTGCGCATCAAGGTGAACTCGCTCGTGGACGAGCAGGTCATCGACGCGCTGTACCGCGCATCACAGGCCGGTGTGCCCGTCGACGTCGTCGTGCGCGGCATCTGCAGCCTCAAGCCGGGCGTGAAGGGCATGTCCGAGAACATCCGGGTGCGCTCGATCCTGGGCCGGTTCCTGGAGCACTCGCGGATCTTCCACTTCGCGGGCATCGGCGAGTACTGGATCGGCAGCGCGGACATGATGCACCGCAACCTCGACCGCCGCGTCGAGGTGGCCGTGCGCGTCATCAACCCGCGCCTGGCCGCGCAGCTCGCGGACGTCTTCACGTCCGCGCTCGACCCGCAGACTCGCTGCTGGGTGCTGCGCTCTGACGGAGAATGGGAAGCGTCGCCCGCGGACGGCTCGTCGGTGCGCGACCACCAAATGGAACTGCTGCACAAGCACGGAGCTCTTGGGTGATCAAAGCTGCTGGGGCGGTGCTCTGGCGCGATGCCGACGGTGACGTCGAAGTCGCGGTGGTGCACCGCCAGCGTTATGACGACTGGTCGTTGCCGAAGGGAAAGCTGGACAAGGGAGAAACGATTCCCGCCTGCGTGGCGCGCGAGGTTGAGGAGGAAACCGGGTACTCGTGCGTGCTCGGACGGTTCCTGCAGCAGACCTCGTACAAGGTGAAGAACGACACGAAGACCGTCGACTACTACGCCGCGGAAGCCGTGTCGGGCGATTTCGCCGCCAACGACGAGGTCGACGAGCTGCGGTGGCTGCCGGTCGCCGCAGCCTCGTCGTTGCTGACCTACGAGCACGACCGCGTCGTGCTCGCGGAGTTCGACCGCCTGCCCGCAGACCTGCTGCTGGTGCTGCTGGTGCGGCACGCGAAGGCCGGCAAGCGGTCCGAGTGGGACGGCGATGACGACCTCCGCCCCCTCTCCGGCGCCGGGTGGAAGCAGGCATCCGCTCTCCGCACCCTGCTCCCCCTGTGGGCGCCCACACGCGTCCACACGGCTCCCAGGGTGCGTTGCGCGGACACCGTGGCAGGCGTGGCCGAGGACCTGGCCGTCGGGATGGTCGAGGAGCCGCACCTGTCCGAGGAGGGCTACTGGCCCGACCCGGAGGCGGGTCTCGTGCGGCTGCTGGAGGTCGCGGCGCAGGAGGGCCGGGCGGTCGTGTCGTCGCAGGGCGGGGTGATCCCTTCGGTCGTGCAGGCGCTGGCCGAACTGGGTGGTCTGCGGCTGTCGGAGATCCCGTGCAAGAAGGGCAGCACCTGGGTGCTGGCCTTCACCCGGCCGTTCGGCACGTGGTCCACTTCGGACTCGCCTTCGCGCTGGCCAACGCTGGTGTCGGCGCATTACCTCGCCTCACCGCTACCGCGTCCCTGAGGGGTCGCCGCACACGTTTCCAGCCGCCGTCTTCCCGGTTCCGGCGAAAGTTCGCCTCTGGCAACCAAGCCGGGCCGGGAGGCGGCGGTTTCGCTTGTCACGGGGGCGTTCGCAGGCGTGTGGGCGTTATTTCTATTGGGGCGCCAGGCGTTCCCCGAGCCAATCGCCCGAGGCCCGTGTCGCAATTCCGATACCGGTCGCACGGGCGACCGAGAACGTTCTCAGGCGCACCCACCGCGTCCTGGACGCCAGGCCGCCTCGGTGCGCGCTCGGCCGCTTCCCAGGCGTGACAGCGCAATCCAGGAGGGCATTTCGACCCTTCCCCCGGGCACGCGGAAGGCCCCGGTGTGCGCACACCGGGGCCTTCCGCGTGGTTACTGAAGTGACGCAGCCTCCTTCACGAGGAGGCCCGTCTCACTTCTTCTTGGCAGCCGTCTTGCGAGCCGCGGGTGCCTTGGCAGCCGTGGTCTTCGCAGCGGGCTTGGCCGCGGCCGTCGTCTTGGCGGCAGCGGGCTTCTTGGCAGCGGTCGCCTTCGCGGCAGCCGGCTTCGCAGCGGCGGTCTTCGTCGCAGCGGCCTTCGCGGGCGCCTTGGCAGCGGCAGCCGGCTTCGCGGCGGCCGTGGTGGTGCGACGGGTCGCGGGCGCCTTGGTGGCGGCCGCGGCCGTGCGGGTGCGCGTCGTGGTGGCGCGCGTGGTCGCCGCCTTGGTGGCCGGAGCCTTGGCAGCCGCGGGCTTCGCGGCGGCAGCGGCGGCGGGCTTCGCGGCCGGCTTGGCGGCGACAGCCTTCGGCAGCTTCTTCGCACCGCTGATGACGTCCTTGAACGTCGAGCCGGGGCGGAACGCGGGCACGTTGGTCTTCTTGACCTTCACGGTCTCACCCGTGCGCGGGTTGCGCGCGGTGCGAGCCGCACGGGCACGCTTCTCGAAGACGCCGAAGCCCGTGATGTTGACCTTCTCGCCCTTGTTGACGCTGCGCACGATCACATCGACGATGCCGTCAACAGCAGCACCCGCGGTCTTCTTGTCTCCCAGGCGCTCGGCGAGCGCCTCGATGAGCTGGGCCTTGTTCACCTTCAGTCCCTCCCAGGACGCTCACGGCCCTAGCTCGGGCCGACTAGAACGCAACGGTAGGCCCAAAACGCGAGAAATACCAATCGCCACGCCAAAATTTTCGTTGTGGCGTGGCTAATTGCGCCCCTTCGAGGGACAGGAGGCGCCGGATTCGCCCCTCTCAAGGGGAGAATCCGGCCCCCTCTCAGACCGCCGGAAGCGGATCCGTTGTGGGCAACCAAGTCTGGCGATTGCCCTCGAATCCGCTGATCTCGGCCTCGTGGCGGAGCGTCAAAGCGATGTCGTCGAGGCCTTCCAGAAGGCGCCAGCGGGTGTAGTCGTCGATCTCGAAGGGGGCTACCAAGTCCTTGGCGCGAACGGTCTTGTCGGTGAGGTCCACGGTGACCGGCGTGCCGGGCTCGGACTCCAGCAGCTTCCACAGCAGCTCGACATCGGACTGGCTGCACTGCGCCGCCACGAGCCCCTGCTTGCCGGCGTTGCCCCGGAAGATGTCGGCGAACCGGGACGAGACGACCACCCGGAAGCCGTAGTCCATCAACGCCCAGACGGCGTGTTCCCGAGAGGACCCGGTGCCGAAGTCGGGGCCCGCCACGAGGACGCTGCCCGCCCGGAAGGGCTCCTGGTTGAGCACGAAGTGCTCGTCACCGCGCCAGGCGGCGAACAGGCCGTCCTCGAACCCGCTGCGGGTCACGCGCTTGAGGTAGACGGCCGGGATGATCTGGTCGGTGTCCACGTTGGACCTGCGCAGCGGCACGCCGACGCCCGTGTGGGTGGTGAAGGCTTCCATGGCTTTCAGTTCTCCAGGTCTGCGGGGGCCGACAGGGTGCCGCGCACGGCCGTGGCGGCCGCGACGAGCGGCGAGACGAGGTGCGTCCGGCCGCCCTTGCCCTGCCTGCCCTCGAAGTTGCGGTTGGAGGTCGACGCGCTGCGCTCACCCGGTGCGAGCTGATCCGGGTTCATGCCAAGGCACATCGAGCAGCCGGCCTGGCGCCACTCGGCGCCCGCGTCCAGGAAGACCTTGTCCAGGCCCTCTTCCTCGGCCTGCTTGCGCACCCGCATCGAACCGGGCACGACCAGCATCCGTACTCCTGAAGCGACGTGCTTGCCCTTGAGCACGTCCGCGGCGGCCCGGAGGTCCTCGATTCGGCCGTTCGTGCAGGAACCGAGGAACACGGTGTCCACGCGGATGTCGCGCAGCGGTGTACCGGGCTCCAGGCCCATGTACGTCAGCGCCTTCTCGGCGGCCACGCGCTCGTTCTCGTCCGCGATCTGCTCGGGGTCGGGGACGCTCGCCCCCAGAGGCAGGCCCTGCCCGGGGTTGGTGCCCCACGTGACGAACGGCGTGAGCTCGTCGGCGTCGATGTGCACTTCCGCATCGAAAGTCGCGTCGTCGTCGGTCCTGAGCGTCTTCCAGTACGAGACGGCCGCGTCCCAGTCCGCGCCGGACGGTGCGTGCGGACGACCCTTGATGTAGTCGAAAGTCGTCTCGTCCGGTGCGATCATGCCGGCGCGCGCGCCCGCTTCGATCGACATGTTGCAGACCGTCATGCGCGCTTCCATCGAGAGGTTCTCGATGGCCTCGCCGCGGTACTCGAGCACATAGCCCTGTCCGCCACCGGTCCCGATCTTCGCGATGACCGCGAGAATGATGTCCTTCGCCGTGACGCCCGGCTTGAGCGAGCCGCTGACGTTGATGGCCATCGTCTTGAACGGACGCAACGGCAACGTCTGCGTCGCCATCACGTGTTCGACCTCGGACGTGCCGATGCCGAACGCCAGCGCGCCGAACGCGCCGTGCGTGGACGTGTGACTGTCGCCGCAGACAACGGTCATGCCGGGCTGCGTGAGGCCGAGCTGCGGGCCCACCACGTGGACGATGCCCTGCTCGAGGTCACCCATGGGGTGCAGCCGCACGCCGAACTCCGCGCAGTTGCGGCGGAGCGTCTCGACCTGCGTGCGCGACACCGGGTCCGCGATGGGCTTGTCGATGTCGACGGTCGGAACGTTGTGATCCTCGGTGGCGATCGTCAGGTCGGGCCTGCGCAGCTTGCGGTTGGCAAGCCGGAGGCCGTCGAACGCCTGAGGGCTCGTGACTTCGTGGAGCAGATGGAGGTCGATGTAGAGCAGGTCCGGCTCCGCACCACTGCCGTGGCGCACAACGTGTGCCTCCCACACCTTCTCCGCGAGCGTGCGGCTCATCGCGACATCTCCCACAGTATGGACGCGCCGACAGATCTGGACTTCTCACTGTCTGGGAAGTTAGTATCGGCTTGTGGGACAGCATAGCGGGATCGGCGTGCTGGACAAGGCAGTGGCCGTGTTGAACGCCGTAGCAAAAGATCCGTGCGGCCTGGCCGAGTTGTGCAATCGCACCGGCCTGCCGCGAGCGACCGCGCACCGCCTGGCCGTGGGCCTGGAGGTGCACCGGTTGCTGCGCCGAGGCTCCGACGGCCGCTGGCGCCCTGGAGCGGCACTCGCCGAACTGGCGGGCGGCGCAACAGACCCGTTGCTCGACGCGGCGTCCTCCGTGTTGCCCAGGTTGCGCGACATCACGGGCGAAAGCGTGCAGCTGTACCGCCGCGACGGCATGCAGCGCGTGTGCGTCTCCGCCGCCGAACCGCCATCGGGCTTGCGCGACACCGTTCCCATCGGCGCCCGCCTGCCGATGACCGCCGGCTCCGGCGCCAAGGTCCTTGCCGCATGGGCAGACCCGGGAACCCAACGCGCCGTCCTGGCCGACGCCGTCTACGGCGAACGCACGCTTCTGGAGGTCCGCCGCCGCGGCTGGGCGCAAAGCGTGGCCGAACGGGAACCGGGCGTGGCCTCAGTCTCGGCCCCGGTACGCGACTCCTCCGGCGCCGTGGTGGCCGCTGTCTCCGTCAGCGGCCCGATCGACCGAATGGGCCGCCGCCCCGGCGCCCGCTGGGCAGCCGACCTCCTCGCAGCGGCCGAGGCCCTGCAAAGCCGCCTCTGACCGCTCTCCCCCAAGGCCGCTCTCCCTTCCCGGGGAGGGCGGCCTTGCGCATTCCACCCCCGCGACACGCCGCCCACTCCGCCACGACACGCGGTGTGAGCGCATCTCAACAGGCCGCACTCCCCCACCCCCGAACGCTCTACCGCCCATGGCAATGCGGGGCGCCGGGGCTGGCGGCCGCGAGGCAACAGGAGCAGCCACGGCGACATTGAGCCGTGGGATGTCGCGGGCCCGGCAACTGGCGCAGGCGGGACAGGCAGCGAGCGCCCCGGACGGCCGAGACGAGGTCGGGCGGAGGTGAGGTGACGTACCTCGGAGCGCGCAATGGTGTCGCGACATGGCGTGCGCGAGTTCGGCCCCAGGCCCGGAAATGGTGCAGGAGGAGCCGCGGCGCGCACTCAGCGACTGAGTTCGCCTCAGGCAGAGCGGCGAAGGCGGAACGGCGGGCAAGCGAGACATGAGCGTGAACCCAAGCAACGCACCCCAAGGCAGCAACACGGGCACGCCCGGCGGAGCTCAAGCGCCTGAAGGTTCTGAGAACAGAGGTTCAGGAGACACGAACCGCCGGGATTAGGACGCATTGCCGGCGCAGCAAGCTTGCTGGCGTTGACCGCAGCAGCAAATGGCAACGGCACCGCCCACACCACCGCAAATAGCCCCCAACGCGAAGCGAAGCGAGCCCACATTCTTCCGGTGACGTCAGTCACCACCGATTCCGGCGAGCGAAGCGAAGCCCCCGAACGAGCCGGGCAACCTACGGGGGGTCCGGGGGGCGAAGCCCCGCCGGCTGGGGGTCTGGGGGCTCGGCCCCCAGAAGACAAATGCGAAAGAGGCCTGTCAGCGCTCTCCGCTGACAGGCCTCTCCCACCTCTGTAGCCCCGAAGGGATTCGAACCCTCGCTACCGCCTTGAGAGGGCGGCGTCCTAGGCCGCTAGACGACGGGGCCCTAGAACTTCTTGCTGGCTTGAACCTTATCAGGTCATTCTGTCCGGTCCAAATCCGGCTATTCAGTTCTTTTTCTTACCGCTCCGGAAGCTTACCCTGAGGGTAGTTCTTCCGTTGCAGCTGGGGTACCAGGACTCGAACCTAGACTAACTGAACCAGAATCAGTCGTGCTGCCAATTACACCATACCCCATTGGCTTTCACGATCGACTTCGGTGTCCCGAAGGAGTTCCGAGGTCCTCGTTGCTGCCGGGAGAAATACTAGACCACGTCCCCACCAGAAGTGAAATCGGCCCCCACCTGGAGGCAAACATGCAGGTGGGGGCCGGTCTCAGGCAGTAACTCAGGCGGTGGCCGCGGACAGCTCGCACACGAGGAGCTCCGGCAGTTCCGCCAGTGACGTGATGGACGACAGACCGGCGGGAAGGGTGCCACCGGTCGGTCCAACGCGGTTGATCCAGACGCCGTGCATTCCCGCGTCGCGGGCGCCGATGGCGTCGGCGTGGAGGCGGTCGCCCACGTGGACCGTGTCGCCGGGCGGGACGCCGAGCGACAGGCACGCCGTGTGGAAGATCACGCGGTCCGGCTTGGCGCAGCCGACCTCGCCGGCGATGAGGACGGCGTCGAAGTAGGACGACAGGCCCAGCTGGGCGATCTTCACGCGCTGGTGGCGGCCCGAGGCGTTGCTGATCGCGGCGATCGGGAGGCCTGTGGCGCGCAGCCAGTCGAGCATCGGGATGACGTCCGGGAACAGGCACCAGCCCGCGGAGAGAACTTCCTGGCGGGCGAGCTCGCGGCGGGTGGCTTCCTCCAGCGTGAGCTCTTCGCCGAGGGCGGCGAAGAAGGCTTGGGTGCGGATGTTGCGCATCGACTCGTACTGCAGCTCACCGGCCAACTGGCGGGACACGTGGTCGTCGGTGATTCGCTGCCACAACGACCAGGCGTCGGCGTTACCGACCATCGAGGCCAACGCGGCGCGCGACGAAGTGCTGTAGTCGACAAGTGTGTCGTCGACGTCCAGGCACACAGCGCGGATCTCGCCGGTTCTCTTACGCGTGAAAGTCGGGGACGCAGTTGTCACCCCGGAAGGTTAGGTGTGAGGGAGCCTCGTCCGATTCGGCTAACGAGGTGATTCCTATAGGTCCTTGCACGATCAAGCGGACCTTGAGGCCCCGAACGAGCCAGTGACGCTCGTCCGGCCGCCAAGCGCAATCACCCGGTCGGGTGTTGTTCGGCGACATGACCGCCCCTGCCCGTACGGGCGGTTCCGAAAGCGCGACATCCCAGCCCGCGCCACGACGTTCCACACCGGCCGCAACCGTTCCGGAGCCCGGTTTCCCAGACAGTCCATTGTGGACAAGTAGCCGAGGCGAGCCAGGTCACGGGGGACTCGGCTTGACGCATCCGGCGATCAAGAGCATGCTGAGTTTATTCAACAGCGGTTGAAATGAGGGGATCGAGATGGAGAGGAACACCGGGAGGACCACCTGCCTGGTCGTCGGAGGCGGCCCCGCGGGCATGGTGCTGGGGCTGCTGCTGGCGCGCGGCGGTGTCGAGGTCACGGTGCTGGAGAAGCACGGCGACTTCCTGCGCGACTTCCGCGGCGACACGGTGCACGCGTCGACGCTCACGCTCATGGACGAGCTGGGACTGGGGCCCGCGTTCGAGCAGGTGCCGCACCAGGACGTCGACAAGGTGGAGGCGCTGCTCGACGGCGGCGAGCAGGCCGTGGTCGCCGACCTCAAGCGGCTTCCCGGGCCGAACAAGCGCATCGCGATGGTGCCGCAGTGGGACTTCCTCGACCTGCTGGCCGACGCGGGCAAGCTCGAACCGGCGTTCACGCTGCGGATGAACACCGAGGTCACTGGAATCACCAGGAGCGGCAACAGGGTCACGGGCGTGAAGTACCGCGACCGCGCCGACGGGCACGAGGGCGAGATCGCCGCGGACCTGGTCGTCGCGGCGGACGGGCGCAGCTCGATCCTGCGCGACGCGGTGAACCTGCCCGTCTACAGCTTCGGCGCGCCGATGGACGTGTGGTGGTTCCGCTTGCCGCGCAACGGTGACGAGCCCGTCGTCGGCGGCGCCGGCCGGTTCAGCGCGGGCAGCGCGATGGTGCTCATCCCGCGCGGCGACTACTTCCAGTGCGCCTTCCTCATCCGCAAGGGCACGGACCAGCAGCTGCGCGCCGAGGGCGTCGAGAAGTTCCGCGAGCGCGTCGTCACGCTCGTCCCGTGGCTCGCCGACCGGGTGGACCACATCAGGAGCATGGACGACGCGAAGCTGCTCGACGTGAAGCTGGACCGGTTGCGGCAGTGGCACGTCGACGGTCTGCTGTGCATCGGTGACGCGGCGCACGCGATGTCACCGGTCGGCGGCGTGGGCATCAACCTCGCCGTGCAGGACGCGGTGGCGGCCGCCCGGCTGCTCGCGAAGCCCTTGCGGCAGGGCCTGGTCACGAGCGCGGCGCTGGCGAAGGTGCGCAGGCGCAGGCTGTTCCCGACCGTGGTGATCCAGACGCTGCAGCGGATCATCCACCGGGTGTTCCTCGGCCGCAAGCTGGGCAGCACCGAGACGGTCTCCACCACCGGCATGCCGTTCATGCTCCGGTTGGTGCAGAAGCTGCCGTTCCTGCAGGTGGTTCCGGCCTACGTGATCGCGATCGGCCCGCGGCCGGAACACGCGCCGGAGTTCGCGCGCCGCGAGCCGCAGACCATCGTCAGGTCGTGACGAAGGCCTCGGAGGACTCGCCGAGCACCATCGCCACGGCGTGGGCGCGGTCCCGTGCGCCCAGCTTGCGCAGGATCGCCTTCACGTGGGTCTTCACCGTGTCGTTGCTGATGAAGAGCCGCTGGGCGATGCGCGCGTTGTCCATCCCCTTCGCCATCTCGGCCAGCACGTCGAACTCACGTGCCGACAGCTGGCCGAGCGAGGCGGGCGGCGGCATCCGCGTCGGCAGCCGTGAGAGCGACCCCACCCGCGCGTCGATCGTGGCGGGAGCACCGCGGACCGCGGCCGCGATCAGCGGTAACAGTTCGGCCACGGGCGAGGTTTTCAGCAGGTAGGCGACCGCGCCGGCGTCCAGGGCCGCGCGGGCCCAGCTCGGACTGTCCGCATTGGACAGCACGACGACACGGGCGCTCGGCCGGAACTGCGCCGTGTCCCGCACGGTGCGCAGCGGCCCGGCGCCCGGCACGTCGAAGTCCGTGACGACGAGGTCCACCAGGACGCTGCGCAGGCAGCGCGCAGCGTCGGCCACGGTGTGGGCGATGCCCACAACGCGGAAGCAGTGCGTGCGGTGCAGCGAGAGTCGCAGTCCCTCGGTGATGAGCTGCGAACCGTCGACGAGCAGCACACGCGTGGACGCCAGGTCCGTCATGACACCGGGAAGTTACTAGCGGGTACCCGAGTGCGTAACCTGCCGGGCGCCGGATTGCTCCGTACGGCTACCTATTTGCGACCGGATTGGTGAGCGTGCCAAGGCCGTCCACAGTCACGGAGACCGTCTGTCCGGCCCTCATCGGCCCGACGCCCGCCGGCGTCCCGGTGAGGATCACGTCACCGGGAAGCAGCGTCATGATCCCGGAGACGTACTCGATGAGTGACGGAATGTCGTGCACCATCAACGAAGTACGCCCGTCCTGCTTGACCTCGCCGTCGAGCTCGGTCATGACGCGGACATCGGAGGGGTCGAACTCAGTCTCGATGAACGGGCCCATCGGGCAGAACGTGTCGAAGCCCTTGCCACGCGTGAACTGCACGTCCTTCTTCTGCAGGTCGCGCGCCGTGACATCGTTCGCGATGGTGTAGCCCATCACCACGCTCATCGCCTTGGCCTTCGACACGTCCCGGCACGGCTGGCCGATGATGACGGCCAGCTCGCCCTCGAAGTCCACCCGCTGCGACGCGGCCGGGATCTTGATCTCGACGTTCGGCCCGATCACCGAGGTGTTGGGCTTCAGGAAGATCAACGGCTCGGCCGGCACCTCGTTGCCCAGCTCGGCGGCGTGGTCGGCGTAGTTGCGGCCGATGCCGATGATCTTGGTCGGCAGGATCGGCGCGAGCAGCCTGACGTCGGCCAACGGCCACTTGCGACCGGTGAACGTGGGCGTGCCGAAGGGGTGTTCGGCGATCTCCGCGGCCTCGTCGCCGTGAACAGCGACAAAAGCCACGCCTTGAGGATGAGCGATTCGGGCTATACGCACGTACTACACCTTAGACGGGCTTGGATCGCATCGACTTGTGCACCAGTGCGTCACACAGCGCTAGCCAGGAGGCCTCGACGATGTTTCCGTGCACACCCACGGTGGTCCACTCGCGCTCGCCGTCCGTGGACTCCACCAGCACGCGCGTCACGGCGTCCGTGCCGGGGTGCTCGGTCAGGATGCGCACCTTGTAGTCGGCCAGCTCCACTGCGTCCAACCAGGACAGGTGCGGCAGCAACGCCTTGCGCAGCGCCGCGTCC
Source organism: Lentzea sp. NPDC004782 (assembly GCF_040609115.1). Taxonomy (NCBI): domain Bacteria; kingdom Bacillati; phylum Actinomycetota; class Actinomycetes; order Pseudonocardiales; family Pseudonocardiaceae; genus Lentzea; species Lentzea sp. NPDC004782. The sequence goes on along the minus strand of NZ_JBEXJN010000023.1, from coordinate 14,049 downwards.
AGAGCGTGCACGGGACCGTTGCCCTCGGCGGTCGCGATGACCCGCTCCCCCGCCACGTGCACCTTGACCGTGGCCTCGGACACGATCTCGCCGTCCGAGCGGTGGTCCAGCACGACCCGGTAGGACTCGAGCGTGAAAGGAGGAGTGTCCAGTTGGGACAGCTCCGAGCGCAGCAGCAGTTCCATCGAGGCGTCGGCGGCCTCGAACGACCAGCCCCTGGCCTCCAGCTCCTTGACGCGCTTCAACGCGTTGCCGACCTCGGTTGACCGGCCGGCCAGGTCGAGTCCGAACTCACGTCCCTTGAGCTCGATGCTCGCCCGGCCGGCCATCTCGGTGACCAGCACCCGCATGTCGTTGCCGACGCGGTCCGGATCGATGTGGTTGTACAGCTCCGGATCCACCTTGATCGCGCTCGCGTGCAGACCCGCCTTGTGAGCGAATGCCGACGACCCGACGTAGGCCTGGTGGGTGTCGGGTGCGATGTTCGCGATCTCGGCCAACGCATGGGAGACGCGGGTGAGCTCGGCCAGTGCCCCGGTCGGGAGCACGTCCATGCCGAGCTTGGTCACGAGGTTTCCCACGACGGCGAACAGGTCCGCGTTGCCCGCTCGCTCGCCATAACCATTGGCGGTGCACTGCACGTGCGTCGCGCCCGCCTGCACGGCCGCGATGGTGTTCGCCACCGCGCAGGACGTGTCGTCCTGGCAGTGGATTCCCACGCGGAAGCCGGTCTTCTCGACCACCTCCGCGACCGTTTCGGCGAGCCCCAACGGCAGCTGGCCGCCGTTCGTGTCGCACAGCACGACGACGTCCGCGCCACCCTCCACAGCGGATTCCAGCACGCGCAGCGACGTGTCCGGCGAGAAGGCGTAGCCGTCGAAGAAGTGCTCGGCGTCGAGGAAGACGCGCCTGCCGTGATCGACGAGGAAGCGGACGGTGTCGCGCACCATCCGGAGGTTCTCGTCGGTGTCGGTGCGCAACGCCCGTTCGATGTGGCGCAGGTCCGACTTCGCGACGAGCGTCACGACCGGCGCCTGGGCGTCGAGCAAAGCCTTGACCTGCGGGTCTTCCTCGACCTTCACCCCTGCTTTGCGGGTCGCGCCGAACGCGACCAGCTTGGCGTGCTTGAGGTCCAGGTCACCGGCCGCCGCACGGGCGAAGAACTCGGTGTCCTTGGGCAGCGCGCCGGGCCAGCCGCCCTCGATGAACCCGACGCCGAGCCCGTCCAGCAGGCGCGCGACCGCGAGCTTGTCCGTGACGGAGTACGAAATGCCCTCACGTTGTGCGCCGTCGCGCAACGTCGTGTCGTAGACGTGGAACTCGTCGGTAGGGCCGGCCATCTCGGGTCATCTCCTCATCCGGGCAAACAAAAAGACCCCCCGCGGGATGCGAGAGGTCTGCGCGTCGGGTGCCAGGGGCGGCACTACCCGACGCGCTCGTCAATAATGATGGCGAGGTGCTGAGCCATGTAGCGGATGCTGCCACAGCTCAGCTCGACGTACCAAGCGCCGGGAGGAAATCTCCCACTATCTGGTCATGCGTTCACCCCTGTGACAGGTACTTCGCGAAGGCCTCGATCGAGGCCGGGTTGCGCGGCGACTCGACCAGCGCGGCGTACGGGAGGGCGAAGAAGCGCTTGTTCCTGACCGCCGGGGAGTTGCGCAGCGGCGCGAAGCCCTCCAGGAACGCCTGCTTCTGCTCAGGCGTGTGCGCCTCGCCGGACGCGTAGTCCACGATGAGCACGACGTCGGGATCGCGCTGCACGACGGTCTCCCAGTTGACCGTGGTCCAGCTGTCGTCGAGGTCGCCGAAGACGTTGTCCCCGCCCGCCTTGCCGATGACGTCCTGCGGGGCCGCGTTCCGGCCGGAGGTGAACGGCTGGTCCTGGCCGCTGTCGTAGAGGAACACCTTCGGCCGCGGCCTGCCCACCATCAACCGGCCGGCGTCGTCGATCTGCCGTTGGTAGCCCTGGATCAGCTCCTCGGCCTTCCGCTCGACGCGGAAGATCTTCCCCAGATTGCGGAGGTCCGTGTACAGCGCGTCGAGGGCGGGCATGATGCCGCGCTGCTTGCCGATGCCGTTGCGGCACGCCTCGGTGAGCTGGTAGGTGCCGATCCCGAGCTGCTTCAGCGCGTCCGGCGTGAAGCCGGTGCTCTCGCTGAACCCGTAGCTCCAGCCCGCGAACACCAGGTCCGCGTTGGCGCCCTGCACGACCTCCTTGGAGATCTTGTCCGCGAGCTTGCGGGTGCTGTCGAAGTCGGCCTTCCACGGTGAGGTGCGCAGGTCGACGGTGTTGTCGCCGTCCACGACGTACCCGGCCATGTGGTCCTTGAGGCCCAGCGCGAACATCAGCTCGGTGATGCCCGTGTCGTTGGTGACCACTTTGGACGGAACCTGGTCGAACGTGACCTGCCGACCGCAGTTGGTGATGGTCACCGGGTCGGACTTCGCGGTGTCCTGCGCGACCGTCGCGCCGCAGCCGGAGACGAGCAGCAGAGCGGCTGCGGCGAAAGCGGTTCTCAAGGGGTGACCTCCTGGTCGAACAGGAGCTGCGGAACTCCCGTGGTGGGGTGGCGGACGACGTGCGCGGTGACGTGGAAGACCTTGGCGATCAGCTCGGGCACGAGCACCTCCTCCGGCGTGCCGGACGCGACCAGGCGGCCTTCGTCGAGCACGTGGAGGCGGTCGCAGTAGGACGCGGCGAGGTTGAGGTCGTGCAGCACGGTCAGCACCGTGACGCCCAGGCCGCGGGCGAGCGCCAGCACGTCCAGCTGGTGGCGGATGTCGAGGTGGTTCGTCGGTTCGTCCAGCACGAGCACCCGCGGTTCCTGGGCGATGGCGCGGGCGATGAGCACGCGCTGGCGTTCGCCGCCGGAGAGGCTGAGGAAACTGCGGTCGGCGAGGTGCGCCACGTCCACTGTGGCCAGTGCGTCGGCGACCACGCGCCGGTCTCTGGCGGGATCGCGGTCGTGCGGCAGGCGACCCATCTCGACGACCTCGGCGACCGTGAAGTCGAACTCGACCTGCGACTCCTGGGTGAGCGCCGCGAGCTCGCGGGCGAGGTTCCGTCGCTTGTGGACGTTCTCGCCGTCGATCCGCACGGCACCGGCGTCCGGCTTCAGCGCGCGGTAGACGCACCGGAGCGTGGTCGACTTGCCGCTGCCGTTCGGGCCGACGATGCCGACGACCTCGGCCGAGGCGGTGAGCGTGATGTCCTCGACGATCCCGCGGACCGCGACGCCGGTGAGCTCGACGCGCATCAACGTCCTCCGAACACGTAGCTCTTGCGGCGTATGAGGAAGATGAAGCACGGCACGCCGATCGCGGCCGTGATGACGCCGAGCGGCAGCTCTTCCGGCGCCGCGAGCATCCGGGCGGCCACGTCGACCCAGACGAGGAACGAGGCCCCGGCAAGGGGTGCGAGCGGCAGCACCCTGCGGTGGTCCGCGCCCACGACCATGCGCGTGAGGTGCGGCAGCATGAGCCCGACGAAGCCCACCGCGCCGCTGACCGCCACCAGCACGCCGGTGATCGCCGCGGTGACGACGAACAGCCGCGTGCGGAACCGGTTGACCTCGACACCCAGCGTGGTCGCCGTCTCGTCGCCCATCGCCAGCGCGTTCAGCTGCCGCGCCCTGGTGAGCAGGTACACGATCCCGAGCACCGTCACCGAGGTGGCCACGGGCAACGACTTCCAGTCCGCTCCGCCGAGGCTGCCGAGCAACCAGAACATCGCCGCCCGCGCCGCGTCCCCGCGTGGCGCCTGGAACACCAGCAGCATCGCGACGGCCGAGAACCCGTACGCCAGCGCGGTTCCGGTCAGCACCAGCCGCAACGGTGTGAGCCCCCGGCTCGTGCGCGCGGTGAGGTAGACCAGCGCGGTGGCACCGAGTCCGGTCAGGAACGCCCCGGTCGACAACGCGTAGACGCCGAGACCGGACAACACGCCGAGCGTCGCGACCGCCGTCGCACCGACGCTCGCGCCCGACGAGATGCCGAGCACATAGGGGTCCGCGAGCGCGTTGCGGACCATCGCCTGGATCGCGACGCCGACCGTGCTCAGCCCGGCACCGACGACCGCGGCGAGCAGCACGCGCGGCAGCCGGATGTCACAGACGATGTGGTACTGCCCGGCGAGGTCCGCGGGGATCGTGCCGCCGGTGACGGCCGCCCGCAACAGGTCGACCGTGACGCTGAACGGGACGGAGACGGGGCCGAGCGCCACGCCCGCCACGACGCTGACGGCGAGCACGCCGACGAGCGCGCTGATCTTCGCGATCACTGACAGCCCTTCCCGCAGTCCACGGCAGGAGTTCCCGGTTGAAAGCCGTGTGCGGGTGTTCGGGCTCGCCCCACCGGAGTGGGACCTACCGTTGCGGGTCAGCGCCGGACTTCGACCGGTCTTCCCCCGTGCACGACGACCCCACCCTAACTCACCGGCCAGTGCACAAAACCGCGCGGAGACGCGTTCAACAGGCATGGGCGGAGGAGACAAACGGCGATTACGGCGTCAGCGTCAACTGGGCGAGCAGGACACGGGGCAGAAGAACAGCCCCGCCTTCATCGCGTTCGCCCTGCTCGTCGCCGGTTTCCAGACCGGTGGCATCTGGGCCGAGGAGATCCCGGCGGCACTTGATCGGCTCTACTGCACGCCGGAGTTCTGTCTGGCGTTGCCGCAGGCGCTGATCGGCTGGGCGATCGCGGTCGCGCCGCTGCTGGTGCTCCTCTGGCGCCGCGACGTGGCGATCTACTCCAGCGCGTTCCTGGCAGGGCTCATGGGCATGTTGCTCATCGCGTCCGACGGCAGCTGGGTGGTGCCGTCGGCGTTCTTCGGGGTGGGACTGGTGTTCGTACCGATCAGCCTCGCGATCTCCCGCCTGGCCAAGCCCGGCTGGCGTGCCGTGGCGGTGGCCGGCCAGCACTGGTTGCTGCTGGCCGGCCTCATCCTCTGGCTGGCGTGACCTCGGGCTACGAGGAGCCTCACACGCCGAAGCGGCGGAAGTACTCCAGGACGTTGGTCATCTGATGCTCGACCAAGCCGAACTTCGGAGTGTCGTGCGGTTCGAGCATCGCGAGCACGTCGACGGACTCGGTCACCTTCTCACCGGGCACGACGATCTCGGCCCGGTCACCGGGGAAGATCGACACCTTGTGACCGAGGTGCCACACGTCCCTCCTGGATCCCTTGACCAGCACCTTCCACGGCGGGCTGTACTGCTCGGGGTCCCCCAGCTCGCCGCGGATCCGGAACAGGGCGTGGAACACGGACTCACCGGTGGCCATCTTGCGGCCGAACGGGCCGTAGACCGCCATCGTGATCTCTTTCGCGGTCCGCGCCTGCCACACGACGCGACCGACCCACACCTGCTCCTTGCCGGACTCGGGATCCTTGCCGTAGAGCGGGATCTGCCGGGAGATCGCCGGGAACTCGCCGTCCTTCGTCCATTCCGGAAGCTCCTCCTCCACCGGTTGGGGTGGTGGCGGTGGAACTGGCGGCCTCATCGGGCGCGGTGGTTGCGGTGGGGGCAGCTGACGGTGTGGCGGACGCATCGGTGGTTGCTGTGGGTGCATTGGTATTGGCTCCTGAAGATCGCCGTGACGTCAGCTGTGCCGGTCCAGAATGTCGCGCATCATTTGCCTCTTCTCCTCGATTGCGCGCCACATGGCTTCCTGTTCCGGGGGAGACAGGCTCGGCATCATGTCCTGCATCCGGCCGACCGCGTCCTGCAGCTGGAAGTAGTAGCTCTTGTCGGGCTGCGGCAGGTGTTCCGGCTCCCTGACCTTGGGCTGTTCGTCCGGCTCGTGCTTCGGTTCCTCGGCAGGATGATCGGGCTCGTGGTGTTCCGGTTCCCGGTCGTGCGTCGGGAGGTCGTCCGTCTTCTGTGGACCGAACGGCTCGTCGGGGTGCGGGTTGCCGTAGTCCGTCGGGTGCGACGGCGGCTCGTAGTGCTCCCCCTTGGCCCAGGGCGGCAGACCGTCGTCGACGTGCTTGCCGAGTTGGGTCGCCGCCTGCTCGGTGACCTCCCGGGCCGACGCCTCCATCGCCTCGCGGGCGACCGCCTTCTCCGCCGTGCCGGCGAGTGCCGTGCCGTCGGTCGCGATGGCGATGGCGACGTCACCGGTCAGCTGGCCGAGCGCGGCGAACGGGTCCTTCTTCCACTGCTCGAAGTTGAGGATGCCCTTGACGGCGTCGACCGGATGCGTGGCCATGTGCACCATGCCGGCGGCCTGCTTCATCATGTTCGCCGCGTACTCGCCGGGGTGCGAGATGTTGTACGGGTCGAGAGGGTTGGTCGCGCGGAGCAACTGCACGATGCCGAGCGCGGACTTGGTCAGACCGCTGTTGAAGGACCCGATCTGGTCGACCAGCTTGTCGGTCGTGTCCTCGAAGGCGGCGACGACCTTGGACAGGAAACCAGGTTCCTCCGGCGCTCTGTCCTTCGCCTTCGTGACCACCGACGCCGTCTGCGCGGCTGCCGCCCGCAACGCCTTCCGCGCGTCGGCGAGGATCCGCTCGGCCTGCTCCCGCTTGGCCTTGCCGGGATCGCTGAACGGTGCGAGTGGCGACGGTGCCGCGTCACCAGAGGTCATGGCGGCCAGTGCGGCCTTCTCGTACCGCGACGAGGCGTCGTCGTACTGCTTCTCCGCCGCCTTCGTCTCCGCCTTGGCCTCGTTGTAGAGGCGGATCGCCTCGGCGGCTTCCCGCTGGGCGCGTTCGACCGCGCCCTTGTACGTCACCAACGCGTCCACCACCGGGCCGAACGCCTCCGCGGCGTCGCGCCACTTCGGCGTCTCCTGGGCGAGGTAGCTGCCGAACTTCTCCGCCGCCTCCCCCGTCCACTGGCCGAGGTCCAATCGGGACATACCGGCGTGCGCCTCCTGGCAGGCGGTCGAGAGCTTGTGCAACCCGTTCGCCGTCTCCTCCAGGGACGTGACGCTGCCGGGCACCAGCTCGACGGGGTCGTCGGTGTCGCCGAGCTCACTGCGGCCGAAGAAACTCACGTGAGATCACCGACCCATTCCGCGGCACCGCGCACGTCCTTGGCCGACGAGTTCCACGCGTCGTCCAGGCCCTTGCCCGCCTTGTCCCACTCCTGCCCGACGGAGGTCGGCCGCATGGACTTCTCCAGCTCCTCCCATGACTTCTGGGACGCGTCGTCATGAGCGTGCGGGTTGCCCATGAGCAGCTGGAACGCCTGCTTGGCCTTTTCGTCCGCCTTCTCGTACACGGTCTTGGTGTCGGTGAGCGCGGACGCCATCGCCGTGCCTTCCTTCACCAGGTGCCGCAGACCCCACCGCCACCGCTCGAAGAACTCCTCGAACGCGTCGGCGAGCACCTCGTCCCCGCACTCGTCCTCGTCCGGGCAGATGATCCCGAACGTGGCCGTGGTGGACACGAGGTGCCCGCCGTCGGGCGCGATCTCCTTCAGGGCGGCGACGGTGTCGTTGATGCCCTTGATCGCCTGCGCCATCGCGCCGAGGTCGACGCCGAACCCGGTCACGCGTCCACCGCCAGCTCGTCCGCGACGACGCCGCGCACCGGCGGCAGGGTCATCATGTGCTCGGACCCGTTGTCGAACACCACACCCGTCGGCCTCGGCAGCGCGGGCAGGTAGTGGTCGAGCAACCGTCCGCCGGTGACCGCCAGGTGGAGAGCGTCGGTGCTCTCACCTCGGGCGGCCAGATGTCCTCGCAGCAGTTCGGGGCTGGAGAACGCCGCCAGCCAGTTCAGTCCCTCGACCGTGACGACCGGCAGGGACAGCGGGTCGATCCGCTGCAGGTACACCGTGCTCGCCCGGAACGCCTTCAGGAACGCTTCCGGGTCTCCCCCGCCCTCGCGGTAGCGCCGCGCGTGGGCGACCGCCTCGTTTTCCTCGTCCATGCCTCTCCCGTTGAACCAATCCCCCCAGATCGGCAGCGCTGTACGTTACCGGTGGCTCACGGTGAGTGTCGGACGAGCTGTGCAACTGAGGGCTGCGTCACGCAACCTTGCGGGAGCGCAGGAGTGCGCCGTTTCCCTTCCGCTCCACCGAGATCAGGCGAAGGTCCTCCGGCAGGGGAAGCCGCCGCCCGGCGCCGACGGTCGAGGGGAACACGATGAGGCGGTACTCGTCGACCAGGTCGTGCTCGGCCAACGCGTCCACGACGCTGATGCTGCCGGTGACGAGGACGTCCTGATGCGCCTTGCGCTTGCGCACCTCCGTGACCAGGTCGTCCTCGATCAGCGAGGAGTTCGCCCAACCGTCCGCCCGCGTCAGCGAGCGGGACGCGACCAGCTTGGGAATCGCGTTCATCCTGGTGGCGAACTCGTCGGTGCGGCTGGGGAAGATCCGGGAGAACAGCTCCCACGTCGTCCGGCCGAGCACCAGCACGCCGGTGTCGAGCAACGGTCCCAGCCCGAACTTGTCCCCCTTCACCGCTTCCGGGCCGTGCCGGAACGCCCAGCCGCCGCCCGCGGTGCCGCCGGACCCGTCGGGGTCCTCGACCACGCCGTCCAGTGTCACGAACTCGATGACGATCAGATCATTCATGCCACTACATACCGGCGGGGCGCCGCATACTCATCGCGATGACCGACACGACTTTCCAGGCGCGCGTCGAGCAGCACCGCGCGGAGCTGCTCGCCTACTGCTACCGGATGCTCGGATCGGTCCACGAGGCGGAAGACCTCGTGCAGGACACCATGCTGAGGGCGTGGAACGCGCGCGAGCGCTACGACGAGCGCAAGGCGTCGATCCGCACGTGGCTGTACCGGATTGCCACGAACGTGTGCCTGACCGCGCTGGAGGGCAGGGCGCGCCGGCCGCTGCCGTCCGGGCTGGGCCCGCCGAGCACCGACCCGCAGACCCCGCTGGTGCCCGACTTCGAGGTGCCGTGGCTGGGGCCGTTCCCCGACACCAGGGCCGATCCCGCGGACCTGGCGGTGCGGCGGGACAGTCTGCGGCTGGCCCTGATCACGGCCATGCAGGCGCTGCCCGCCCGCCAGCGCGCGGTCTGGGTGCTGCGCGAGGTGCTCGAGTTCAGCGCCGCCGAGGTGGCCGAGCAGCTCGGCACGACCGTCACGTCGGTGAACAGCGCTCTGCAACGGGCGCGGACCGGGCTGAACGGAGCCGAGGTGGCCCCGTCGAGTGATCCCGCCGCGCTGCGGACCGTGGAGGCCTACGTGCGGGCCTTCGAGGCGGCCGACGTCGGCGCGCTGGTCGAGCTGCTCACCGAGGACGCGATCCTGGAGATGCCGCCGGTGCCGTTGTGGTACCGCGGTCGCGACGACTGCGCCGCGTTCCTCCGCCGGGTGTTCGCGCTGCGCGGCGAGGGCTGGCGCATGATGCCGACCGCCGCCAACGGCCAACCGGCGGTCGCGGCCTACACGCCGGACGGCCGGCTCCACACGCTGCAGGTGTTCACGGTCGCCGGCGGGCTGATCGCGCACACCGCGGTCTTCCAGTCGCCGACCGTCTTCGAGGCGTTCGACCTGCCTCTGACCTGCTGAAACAGAAAACTTCAAAAAAGTTCGAGGTCCGTGTCGATCCGGTGCGGGACCCGTTCGACCTGTGGACGTCAAACACAGACGAACGGGGAGACACACCGTGAAGTTCATGCTGATCTGGCGCGCGACCGACGAGGCCTTCGCGAACCTGGGCGACGTCGACTTCGACAAGATGCTGGAGATCGTCGGCCGGTACAACGACGAGATGATCCGCGCGGGCGTCCTGCTCGCCGCGGAGGGCCTGTCCGACCCGTCCGAGGGCGTGGTCGTCGACTACTCCTCCGAGCCGCCGGTCGTCACGGACGGCCCGTACGGCGAGACGAAGGAGCTGTTCAACGGCTTTTACATCATCAACGTCGCGTCCAGGGAGGAGGCGATCGAGTGGGCGAAGCGCGCGCCGCTCACGGGCCCCGGCTTCAAGACCGAGATCCGCCGGGTGCCCACGATCGACGAGTTTCCCCAGGACAACGAGTGGATCAAGAAGGAGCGGGCCTGGCGCGAGGCCAACGGCCAGCTCTGAACACCAGCCCGCACCGGCTGCTCAGGCCATAGCAGAGTTCGGCGTGGGGCGGGAAGTCCGCACAGGCTTCGGCCATCGTGGTGGCCAGCCGATCGTGGTACTTCTGGTTGATCGCGCCGTTGGTCAGGTACTGACCATCGATCTTGCTCGCATCCGACGGCGCCCGCACCGCCGCGTCGAAGTCCACGACGTCGTCCGCGCCGAAGTCCGCCCAGCTCGCCAGGATCTTGTTGTTGAGCTCACGGCGTTGCTGCTCTCGCGGGTCGGACGGGTCCAGGTTCAACGGCGGGACGGTCGTCATGATCACGTGCAGCGGCGTCCCGTCAGGACGGAACGCCCGCTTGGCGCCGAACGGGCTGCTCGCCTTGAGTGCCGCGGTGATGTCCGCCTGCACGGTACCCGCCGAAACACCGCGCAGCAGATCGGGAGCGCCGGTCGAGACGATCACGGTGCGCAGGCCGGGCGCGTTCATCGTCGAACGCTCCATCGCCACCGCGAGACCGCCCGCGCTCACACCGCTGTTGTTGGCGTACGGGCCGTAGGGGCGGTTGTGCGGTTCTGCGTGCACCAGAGCGGCGTCCCGCGGGGACAACGTCTGCTGCTGCACGCGGACGTCGGCCACCGAACCGTCGAAGTACCAGCCGGTCTCCCCGTACCACGCCAACGATCACCGGCGTTGTTACCCGGTGTACTGGACGTTGCCCTTCAACGAGAACCCGCCGCTGGAGTACTTCCACAAGTACGTCGTCGACCGGGTCGAGGTGCAGGACACGACCGCCTCGTCGCCGACCCGGGTCACCGAGTACTCGTACCTCGGTGACGCGGCCTGGCACTACGACGACTTCGAGCTGGTGAAGCCGGAGCACCGCACGTACGGCCAGTTCCGCGGGTACTGAAAGGTCGAACAGCGCACCGGCAACAAGCAGTTCAGCTTCGACGGGGTCAGCGACAAGCAGACGCTGCGGCGCACGACCTACTTCCGCGGCATGGACGGCGACACCATGCCCGGTGGTGCCAAACGATCCGCCTCGGTCACGAACTCGCCCGGTCAGTCCACTGTGGACAATCGACTGTTCGCTGACGTGCCGTACGAGGAGGAGGTCTTCAACGGTGATGGAGGTGAGCGGATCTCGTCTAGAACGGTGTCGGCCTGCCGGGTTACTCGACCCGGTACACGGCGAACGGCAACTACATCACCGGCATCAGCGCGTACAACGGCCAGGCCAAGCCGGCGAGGATGTTCACCCAGATCCCGGCCTCGGAAACCGGGCTCGCAGGCCTGTACACCACCACGTACGGCTACACGACCACCGGTTTGCTGAACTCGGTTCGCAGCCGACCGCCGGTGGTCTGCCCGGTGAGGCGATCGGCATCACGTACAACAAGTACGGCAGGCCGACCAGCACGGGCAGCACCAGCTTCGCCTACGTGTCCGAGTCGCAGTACCGCAGGCTGACCGGGACGAACTTCTCCGCGCAGCAGGCGGACGCGCAGATCGACGACACGAAGTACTCGTACGACCCGGTAGGCAACCTCACCAAGATGGTGAACACGCAGGGCCGCGAGGGGCAGTCGCCGGTGCGCACCCAGTGCTTCACCTACGACACCCTGAACCGCACGAACACGTCGCTGATACCGCTCAAGGGCAAGGAAATCAAGGATGTGAGCCAGTACCTCGTGGAGGACATCCTCACCAACCCGCGCACAGCGATGCAGAGCTGGACCCATCCCACCCACGGGGCGGTCTACGACTTCTGGTTGGAAGACGTCGGCGCCAGGTGGTCGCAAAACGGCGACTTCATCGGCTTCCTGGACCACTGAGAGGAAATATGAACGTCGAACAGATCCTCGCCGGCCTGGCCGGCCAACACGACAGCCTTGTCGAGGTCTACGTGTTCGGCACCGACGCCGACGACTGGCGGCGGATGGTCGAACGCCTGGCGGAGAAAGGCTTCCTGGCCGGGTTCACCCGCGCCGGGGAGCCCGCCCCGCTCGACGTCCGGGCCGACGTGTTCGGCGGAAACGAGGACAACCTGCTGAAGCTTCGGGTCGGCGCGCAGACCTGGACGTCGATGTTGTTCGTCGAGAACAGGATCGAGCTCCAGGGCGAGCCCCGTGAGATCACGACGCCTGAGGACCTGAGAAAGCTCGTCGGCCTGCTCGAGGTGATCCACGACGCCGTCGGCAAGCAGGTGCTGTTGATGTCGGAGACCATGCATCCGGAGAAGACCAAGCCCTACCTGGTGATCGGATGACGAGCAGGTTGACGACGAGGGACCTGATTCTCTCGCTTGAGGAGGACGGCACCCCCGAAGATCCCGGATGTCGACGCGGCGATGCAGCCGGGATCTCCGGTCAGCGTCGCAGCGGACCCGACCTGCGTGTTCGTCTGATTGCCGAGAGTTTCACCGCGTTCACGGCGCCTCTGGTGCCAGGTGAACTCGTCTATCGCCACGTACCGGCCGGGGTTGACGACGATGACGAAGTGGCTGAAGTGACCGGCGCCGGGTTCAGCCTCTTCCTCTCACCCGACGCGCTGGCCGAGCTGTACGCGGTGGTGCCGGACGCCGATGGCGTCGTCCGCGGGCAATGGGAAGACCCGAAACAGTTCCTGTGAACGGCTCGGCTCCCGGCACCACGCAGGTGCCGGGAGCCGTGAACAGGCCGAAAACGGTCAGCCGGTGCGGACGTTCGAGGAGACGAGCGCCGCGAGCCGGTCGCCGATCGCGTAGGTCGCGCCCGGCGACTGGTGGTCGCGCGTCGCCAGGTCGAACGCCACGGAGGCCTCGATCCGGCGCGACGCCTCGTGCTCGCCCAGGTGGTCGAGCAGCAGGGCGACCGACAGCACGGCGGCGGTCGGGTCCGCGATGCCCTGGCCCGCGATGTCCGGTGCCGAGCCGTGGACCGGCTCGAACATCGACGGGTTGCGGCGCGTCACGTCCAGGTTGCCCGACGCGGCCAGGCCGATGCCGCCCGTGACGGCGGCGGCGAGGTCGGTCAGGATGTCGCCGAACAGGTTGTCCGTCACGATCACGTCGTAGCGGCCCGGGTCGGTGACCAGGTGGATCGTGGCCGCGTCGACGTGCTGGTACGCGACGGTCACGTCCGGGTGCTGCAGCGAGACCTCCTCGACCACGCGCGACCACAGCGAGCCGGCGTGCGTGAGGACGTTCGTCTTGTGCACCAGCGTCAGGTGCCGGCGCTGCCGGGCCGACGCACGCGCGAAGGCGTCGCGGACCACGCGCTCGACGCCGAACGAGGTGTTCAGCGAGACCTCGGTCGCGATCTCGTGCGGGGTGTCCTTGCGCAGCAGACCGCCGTTGCCCGCGTACGGGCCCTCGGTGCCCTCGCGCACCACCACCATGTCGATCTCGGGCGGGTCCGCGAGCGGGCTGCGGACGCCGGGGTAGAGACGAGCGGGGCGGAGGTTCACGTGGTGGTCGAGTTCGAAGCGCAGGCGCAACAGCAGGCCGCGCTCCAGGATTCCGCTCGGCACCGACGGGTCGCCCACCGCACCGAGCAGGATCGCGTCGTGCTGGCGAAGCTCTCCCAGCACCGACTCGGGCAACAACTCTCCCGTGGCGTGCCAGCGCGCCGCGCCGAGGTCGTAGCGGGTGATTTCGGCCGCCGGAACGACCTCGCCGAGAACCTTCAGGGCCTCAGCGATGACCTCGGGCCCGATCCCGTCTCCTGGGATCACTGCGAGCCGCATCCACACACCTCCCAGGTGTCCGTCCCCAATTAGTGGGACTACTTTCCTCCGCGAAAGGCTACCGGCATCACGGCCACTCGCCGCATGCCGGACACCCCTTCGGGGTGTTCTCTCCCGTACTGCGGGACACCCACACGGCCCATTCCCCGCTTTCGAGTGTCACTCGACCGCAGTACAGCTGTCGCGTCAAGGGGTGACAACCCTGTTCACCACGATGAAGGGCGCCTTCATCCACCTGACGTGGATGAAGGCGCGCGGGATAGAGGAAAAGTGCGACCAACACGGGCGCGGGGCGGGCGCGTTAGCAGAACGAATCGAGCCACCCGCGGG